>JBEKNT010000194.1:0-12071 GCA_049522565.1 Acetobacteraceae bacterium | reverse complement strand
CTTGTAGCCGCAGCCGACCGCCAGATCGACACCGTCCGCCCCAAGCTGCAACGGCACCGCGCCGACCGAATGCGACAAATCCCACAACACCAGCGCACCCGCCGCGTGGGCAGCGCTGGTCACGGCCGCCATGTCGTGCATCGCGCCGCTGCGGTAGTTCACATGTGTCAGCATCAGTACCGCGACATCCGGCCCCAGAGCGGGCAACGGATCACTCACGACACGCAACGCATGGCCACGGCCCAGCAGCGCCGCCAGGCCTTGCGCCATGTACAGATCGGTGGGGAAATTACCAGTCTCCGTCAGGATCACGGGTCGCCCTGGCCGCGCATCCAACGCCGCCGCCAGGAGCTTGAACAGGTTCACCGACGTGGAATCCGCCACCAGCGTGCTGCCCGGGGCGGCACCGATCAACCGGCCGATCTTCTCACCGACTCGCATCGGCAGATCGATCCAGCGATGCTCCGTCCAGGCGCGGATCAGCGACCCGCCCCACTCACGCTCCACCATCTCGGCGATCCGACCCGGCGTCGCCTTCGGCACGGGGCCGAGCGAATTGCCATCGAGATAGATCACCCCCTCCGGCAACACGAACCGGTCACGGAACGGCGCCAGCGCATCGGCAGCGTCCAGCGCCGCCAGAGCCTCGCTAGTGACGCGCGGCACTCAGTCGTCCTTCTGCAGCACCACGCCCGCCGTCGCACCGCCATCGACCGTCAGCGTGTGCCCGGTGACGAAACTGCCGGCCTTCGATGCCAGGAACACCGCGGCGCCGGCGATCTCGTCCGGCTCGCCGATGCGCTGCAACGGCACGTCGCGTGTTGCCTTGCGATAGCGCACCGGGTCGGTCCACAGCGCGCGCGCGAAGTCGGTGCGCACGAGGCCCGGCGCGATCGCATTGGCGCGCACGTTTTTCGGCCCCCACTCCACCGCGATATTGCGTGCCAACTGCATGTCGGCCGCCTTGGAGATCGCGTACAGCCCAAGCGACGCCGAACCACGGAACCCGCCAACGGACGAGATGATGATGAACGAACCGCCGCCGCGTTCCGCCAGGTGCGGACACACCATGTTGGCCAGCCAGAAGTTGCTGCGCACATTGGCGCCCATGACGCGTTCGTAAACCTCGTCGGACGCACCCGCCGCCGGTCCGAGATAGGGATTCACCGCGGCATTGCTTACGACGATGTCGAAACCGCCGTACTGTGCGATCGTCTTGTCCACCAGGTTTTGCAGTTCCTCCTTGCGCGCGATGTGGCACGGGATCACCGTGGCCTCGCCGCCGCGTTCGCGGATCGACGCTGCTACGGCCTCGCACGCATCCGCCTTGCGGCTGGACACCACGACCTTGGCGCCATGCTCTGCCAGCCGTTCGGCGATGGCACGGCCAATACCTTTGCTGGAACCGGTAACGATTGCGACCTTGCCGGTCAGGTCGAACAACGACGACATGCGCGGGTTTCCTGCTGTTCTTGGCGGGACGGGTTACCCGTGAGTATGCTGGGAAACAGGGAACGTCAATCGGGCGAGGTCCATGCCGACGCAACGCACCACCGTCTATCGCCACGCAGAACTGCGCCGCCTGCTGCATCCGCAAAGCGTCGCGGTGATCGGCGCCTCGGCCCGCCCCGGCTCGTTCGGCGAGCGCGTGCTGCTGAACCAGCAGAATTTCGCCGGCCGCACCTATCCGGTGAACGCGCGCTACGACAGGATCGAAGAGCAGATCTGCTATCCGTCGGTCGGTGCGCTGCCGGAAGTGCCGGATTGCGCGGTGATTACCGCCGCACGCGACGCGGTGGAAGAGATCGTGCTGGACTGTGTCAAGGCCGGGGTCGGCGGGGTGATCATCTTCGCCTCCGGCTATGCCGAAATGGGCCGCGAGGACCGCATCGCCGCGCAGGACCGGCTGGCCGCGATCGCACGCGAGACCGGCCTGCGCATCGTCGGACCGAATTGCATCGGGGTGGTCAACGCCGTCCTCGACTCGCGCATCACCTTCATGAACATCACGCCGATCCCATCGCCGCGGCCACACGCGGTGGGTATCATCAGTCAGTCAGGCGCGCTCGGCATGGCACTGGCGCAGGCGGTGGTGCGCGGCGCCTCGTTCAGCCATGTGCTGACCTCGGGAAATTCCTGCGACGTCGATATGGCGGATTTCGTCAGCTATCTGGCCGACGATCCGGCCTGCACCGCGATCGCCTGCGTGTTCGAAGGCATGGCCTCGCCGGAGCGGCTATTGCTCGCCGCCGACTACGCCTGGCAGCGCGACAAGCCGCTGGTGGTCTACAAGATGGCGACCGGCGAGGAAGGTGCCGCGGCAGCGATGTCGCATACCGGTTCGCTCGCCGGCTCACACGCCGCCTATCGCGCGGTGTTTCAGCGCGCCGGAGCGGTGCTGGTGGAAAGCTACGAATCGCTGGTGGAGACTGCTTCGTTCTTCGCCAAGGCGCCGCCGCCCAAGGCCAAGGGCGCGGCGGTCGTGGCGGCGTCCGGCGGCGCGGCGATCATGGCCGCTGACCGCGCGGAGCAATACGGCGTGCCGATGCCGCAACCGGGTGCAGGGTTGCACGACCTGCTGGTGTCACGCATCCCGGATTTCGGCGCGGCGCGCAATCCCTGCGATGTCACCGGGCAAATTCTGAACGACCCGGAATCGCTGAACGTGTGCGCCGGCGCGTTCCTCAACGATCCGCACTATGCCACGCTGGTCGTGCCGATGACCTATGGCTACGCGGCATCGGCCGCGCGCATTCCGGTCTATGACCGGCTGGCGAAACAGGCCGGCAAGATCGTTTGCATTGCCTGGCAGGCTGAATGGCTGGAAGGACCGGGCGTGAAGGAGGCGGAGGAATCCGAGCGCGTCGCACTGTTCCGCTCGATGCCCGCGTTGTTCGCCGCGCTGGCGGCCTGGACCTGGCGCGCGGACAAACGCGCCGCCGCGCCCGAGACAATCACGCCGACACCGGTGAAAACGCTGAGCACGGCAGGTGAAATGATCGCCGCTGCTGGGGGCCGAGCGCTGACCGAACGCGAAGCGAAGGCGGCGCTGGCGTTGTACGGCGTTCCAGTGGTGGGCGAGCGCCTGACGCAAACCGCCGACGCGGCGGTCGCCGCCGCGGATGCGCTCGGCTACCCGGTGGTGCTGAAGGTCGAATCGCCTGATCTGCCGCATAAGACCGAAGCTGGCGTCATACGCCTGAACCTGCGGAATGCCGCTGAGACCCGCGCGGCCTACGACGCCGTGATGGCAAATGCGAACCGCGTGGTGCCAGCGCCGCACATCAACGGTGTGCTGGTGCAGCCGATGGTGCCGCAAGGCGTGGAGATGGTGGTTGGCGCCCGCGTCGATCCACTGTTCGGACCGTTGGTGGTGGTCGGTCTTGGCGGCATCCTGGTTGAGGTTCTGCAAGATACCGCGCTTGCCCCCGCCCCGGTGACGCATGCCGATGCCCGCGCGTTGCTGCGTCAGCTCAAGGGTGAGAAGCTGCTGCACGGGTTCCGCGGCGCACCGGCGGTGGACCTCGACAGGCTGGCCGACGTGATCTGTCGTATTGCGCGGTTCACCGCCGACCATCGCGATGCGATCGCCGAACTCGACGTCAATCCGCTGATCTGCGCCGGGGAGCGTATCATCGCGGTGGACGCGCTGATTGTCCCTTCCCAACCCTTGCCCACGCCGTGGGAGAGATCGGCGCGTAGCGCCCTGTGAGAATGCGACGTGCCGATGCACTCACCCTCACCCTCGGTCCTGGCGCACCGTGACCTGCCCCGCGCACCGCACGGAAGAGGTTAGCAAAATGCGCGTCGCGGTCGTCGGCGCGGGCATCGTCGGCGTCAGTTGCGCGCTGCACCTGCGCCTCGCAGGCCACGACGTCATTCTGCTGGATCCGCGTCCGCCCGGCACCGCGACATCGTTCGGCAATGCCGGTGGCATCGTCACCGGCGCCGTCGTCCCGAACAGCACGCCCGCGCTGCGCCGCGATCTGCGCCGCATCTTGTTCGACAAGGACAGTGCCGTGCGGCTGCGCTGGTCCTACCTGCCCAGACTTGCGCCCTGGCTACTGCGCTTTTTGTCCGAAGGCCGTGACGAACGCGTGCGGGAGATCGCGCGGGCGCTGCAGCCGCTGGTCTCGCGCGCCTACGAGGCGCACCGCGAACTCATTACGGTGTCCGGGGCAGATGGCATCGTGCGGCCGGTCGGCTGGCTGAAGGTCTACGCCAAAGAAGCCAATTTCGCCGCCACGCAATACGACCGCACTATCATGGCAGCGAATGGCGTGCGCTTCGACGTGCTCGAGGGCGACGAGATCCGCCAGCTCGAACCCGCGCTGGCGCCGCGTTTCGAAAAGGCGCTGTTTCAGCCGGACAGCGCCTTCGTCACGTCGCCACGCAAGCTGACCGAGGCCCATGCCGCACACTTCGTCCGCATCGGCGGTGCGCTGGTGCAGGAACGTGTGCGTGGCATCACGCCGGAGCCCGCCGGCGTCATGCTCGATTGCGAGTTCGGCTACCGCCAGGTCGACGCGGTCGTGATCGCCGCCGGTGCCTGGTCGCAGGAACTGGTGCGCCAGGTCGGCGATCGTGTCTTGCTCGATACCGAACGCGGCTATCATTTGAATCTGGATCGCGGCAACGCCGGCGAGTTGCACCGCCCGGTGGTGTTTCCCGATCGCGGCGGTTTCGTGCTCGCACCAATGCAGGACGGCATTCGGCTGACCAGCGGCGTGGAACTCGCCGGTCTTGATGCGCCGCCGGATTTTTCCCGCATCCGCCGCCTGATCCCGCGAGCGCTGGACGTGCTGCCGGGATTGTCGGCACAGGTGACGCGGCAGTGGATGGGCTATCGCCCGTCCACTCCGGATTCGCTGCCGGTGATCGGCCGCTCGCCACGCTCGCCGCATGTGTATTATGCGTTCGGCCATCAGCATCTGGGGCTGACACTCGGCCCGATCACCGGCCGGCTGATTGCCGCATTCGTGAGCGGCCGGCAGCCCGAGTTCGACGTATCGCCCTATCGCATCGAACGGTTCTGACCCATGCCCATCTGTGAAGCCGATCCCTGGCGTTTCCAGTATTTCGAGAACGTCCCCTGTCCGCCGGATGTGCGGATCTCCACGGAGGACTCCGATTCCTGGGAATGGTACCCGCGGCATCGGTGGATCTACGACAAGCTCGCCGTCGCCTTGTCGCAAGGGCTGGAGGCCGCGCCGCATGGCGTCATGCCGCGCGCTTTCCCGGTGTTTTCCAAGCCGATCATGAACCTGCGCGGCATGGGCACTGGCAGCCAGGCGATCCATTCCGCCGAGGAGTACAAGACCAAGCTCACCGCCGGGCATTTCTGGTGCACGCTGCTGACCGGCGCGCATGTCAGCAGCGACGCCGCGCTGGTGAACGGCGAGCCACGCTGGTGGCGCCATACCTCCGGCGCGACCGCCCCGGGCGGCACGTTCGACCACTGGACCATCCACGCCGAGGCGATGCCGGGCATTGAAGACTGGTGCGGCGCCTGGGCACGCCAGCACCTCGCCGGCTACACCGGCATGGTGAATTTCGAAACGATCGGCGGCCGCATCATCGAGGCGCATCTGCGCTTCGCCGACCAATGGCCCGATCTTTACGGCGCCGGCTGGGTGGAAGCGCTGATCCGGCTGCATGTCACCGGCGACTGGGATTATGCCGATATCGACCGGCGCGACGGCTACAGCGTCGTGCTGTTCGGCCCGCACGGTCCGCGCTATCGCCATCCGCCGCCGTCGCTGGTGGACGAAGTGCGCGGCATGCCCGGCGTTTCGTCCGTGCAGATCACCTTCCACGAGGAACGCGACCCCGCGCACCATGCCATGCCGCCGGGCGGCTTCCGCCTCGCCATCGTCAACGCGCATGCGTTGCAAGCCGGGCAGACCGCGCGCGAAAAGTTGCGGCAGGTGCTATTGTCCACCGAACATCACAAGCCAAGCCCGTAGCCGCATGCCGGCATGGTGGTCAGCCGATCTCGGCGACTTCCTGGCGCAGGAGCCGGAATCGATCGTCGGTACCCTGTCCACGCGGCTGGTTGAAACGCACCCGCTGAACCGCGCGACGCAAGTGCAGGCTTGGCGTGCGCAGATCGCCCTGTTGCGTGAGGTTCTGCCTGGCCTGCCCGCTAGCTGGCGTCTGCTGCTGGAATATCCGCTGCTACGGCTGCAACGACGGATTGATGCGGTGCTGCTGACGGAACGCGCCGTTCTGGTGCTGGAATTCAAGGTTGGAGCAGGATCCTTCACCACCATCGACCGTCAGCAGGTCGAGGATTACGCGCTCGATCTGTTCGACTTCCACGCCGAAAGCCGTGCACACCCGGTGGTTCCGATCCTGGTCGCCACCCATGCCACGCCACGCGCCATCCATTGGCCACTGCTCTGGCACGGCGTGACGCCGGTGTTGGATGCCGGCGCTGCGACGCTGTCCGATCTACTGCGCGAGATCGAACGCCGTGTGCCGATCCCAGCGCGGCCACTCGATCCGAATGCATGGGAGCTTGCCCCGTACCGGCCGGTGCCCACCATCGTCGAGGCGGCAACCATGCTGTACGGCCGGCACGGCGTCGCCGACATCGCCTCGGCCCGCGCCGACGTCGGCAACCTCTCCCGCACAACCGAGGCAATCCGTGCCACCATCAACCACGCGCGTGAGACCGGTCGGCACGAAGTGGTGTTCGTCACCGGCATTCCCGGTGCCGGCAAGACTCTTTGCGGTCTGCAGGTGGTCTTCGGCGCCGAAGCCGGTGCGGCGTTCCTTACCGGCAACCTCCCGCTCGTACACGTGATGCGCGAGGCGCTGGCACGCGACGCGCGTGATCAGGGCCGCAGCATCCGCATGGCACGACAGGAAACCGAAAGTGCAATCCAGCCGCTGATCGGCTTCTTGCGCGACAGCATGCCACGGAGCGCTCCACCGCATGAACATGTGATCGTGTTCGATGAGGCGCAACGCGCCTGGGATGCCGATTTCGGCCGGCGCAAATTCGGTCATGCGGAGAGCGAGGCGGCGATGTTCCTCGACATCATGCGTCGCCACGCGGACTGGGCGGTGATCGTTGCCCTGGTCGGCGGCGGTCAGGAGATCAATACCGGCGAGGCCGGTCTTGCAGCCTGGGGTGAGGCGCTGCGCGCGCGTCCCGACTGGCATGTGCGTGCCGCGCCAGGCGTGCTGACGGCCTCCGACACCCGGCAACGGCTTTTCGCAGGTATGCCGGACGGGCTGACAATCGACGCCGCGCTACATCTCGACGTGCCGATCCGCTCAATCCGTTCCGCTTCTGCCGCGCCCTGGGTCGATGCGGTCCTGCTGGGCAATGCCGCACGTGCGCGAACGATCGCCGACGAAGCGGGCGGCGTGCCGTTCCTGCTGACCCGCTCGCTTGCGACCATGCGTGCGGCATTGCGCCGTTTGGCACGCGGCACGCGCCGGGCCGGATTGGTGTGCAGCGCCAGCGCCCGGCGGCTGGTTGCCGATGGAATCTGGCCGAACTTTCCGCACCTCGACGACGCCGCGGTCGCCAATTGGTTCCTGCAACGCTGGCCGGACGTTCGGGCCTCCGACGCGCTGGAACTGCCCGCGACGCAATTCGCCTGCCAGGGTCTGGAACTCGACCATGTCGGCCTGTGCTGGGGCAACGACCTGATCCGCCGCCGCGATCGCATCGATTGGGTCGTGCGGAGCTTCGCTGGCACGCGCTGGCTTGAACCGCGCGGCGAGGCCGCGATCGCCTACCAGGTGAACACCTATCGCGTGCTGCTGACACGCGCGCGGTACGAGACGGTGATTTGGGTGCCCACAGGCGACGGCACGGACGCGACACGCCCGCCAGCCGATTTCGATGCGATTGCAAAATTCCTGCACGCGTGTGGCGCGCAACCGGTGGAAGATCTGCCGACGACGCCCGACGAAAGCGCCGAACCTGCGCCAATGCTGCTGTGAGGCTCGGGACGAGGCTGTCCTTCCGCACCCCGAAGCCTTTACCGTTGCCGCTGCGCATGCTCCTTACGCCGGCCAAGCGGCGCGCAAGCGACCCCGACAACGCTTCGTTTCTGAGATACAAAGACTGCGGATCGCGCGCTGTTGACTGCGCGCGACACAAATCGGCCCCTGTCGACCGCTAATCTGCATCCTCTCCATACCAAAGGTTCTCGTTCCATGCCTGAGCAGCGCGTGCCACTGGACCGGCGACCGGCGCCGATCCCGGCCGCCCAGACACCTCGGACCACCAGCCTGCTGACGCTGGGGACCAGTGTCGTGGTCATTGCCGGGCTCTACTTCGGCCGCAGCGTCCTGATTCCCATCACACTTGCGGTATTGTTGTCGTTTCTGCTCGCACCTCTGGTGGAGCTATTGCACCGCCTACGGATGCCGGATTTCCTTGCCGCGCTGCTTGCCGTTGCCCTTGCTTTGGGAACCATCGTGGGACTGGGTGGATTGATCGGCACCCAGGTCGCCAACCTCACCGGGCAAGTCCCGCGTTATGCCAGCACGATCGAAACAAAAATTGCAACGGTGCAGC
Source organism: Acetobacteraceae bacterium (assembly GCA_049522565.1). Lineage (GTDB taxonomy): Bacteria > Pseudomonadota > Alphaproteobacteria > Acetobacterales > Acetobacteraceae > JASHVB01. The sequence goes on along the minus strand of JBEKNT010000194.1, from coordinate 3,529 downwards.
AATTCGCATCGTCGCGTTTCGACGCAATCATGCGCGGAGTCGGCCGTCCGTTTCATGCCGCCCCGACGCAGCGATCCTCGCCTGGCACACCACCCGCCCAACCAGCAAACAACTCCGACAATTCCGAGCCGCAGCCGGTTCCGGTGGAAGTGCATCAGCCCCCCAGTAGCGCGATGCAGCTTGCGGAACAGGTGGTCGAGCCACTGATCAACCCACTCGCCGCTCTGGCGATCGTGTTCGTGGTGTCCACCTTCATTCTGGCACAGCGCGAAGACCTGCGTGATCGCATGATCCGTCTGTTCGGTGCGTCCGACCTGCACCGCACCACGGTCGCCATGGACGAGGCTGCGCACCGGCTGTCACGTTATTTCCTTGCGCAGCTTGCCATCAATATGGCGTTCGGCGCGATCATCGGTACCGCTTTGTATTGCATCGGCCTGCCCTCACCGTTGCTATGGGGGATCATCGCGATGCTGCTGCGCTTCCTGCCGTATATCGGCGCACCGCTTGCGGCGGTGCTGCCTCTGCTCCTCGCCGCTGCAACGTCGCCAGGTTGGGCGTCGGTCGTGTGGACCGCGGTTCTGTTCGGCGGGCTGGAATCCATCATGGGCCAAGTGGTGGAGCCCTTGGTGTATGGCCACTCGACCGGTCTCTCGCCATTTGCCGTGGTTGTGGCAGCAATCTTCTGGACCTGGCTGTGGGGACCGATCGGGTTGATCCTGTCAACGCCGCTGACACTCTGCTTCATGGTGCTGGGACGGCATGTCGACCGCCTGGAGTTCCTCGACATTCTGCTGGGCGACCGTCCGGCACTGCAACCGGACGAAAGCTTCTATCAACGCATGCTGGCCGGCGACCCGGACGAAGCAGGCGAACAGGCGGAACAGTTCCTGAAAGATGCACCGCTGTCCCGATACTATGACGAGGTGGCAGTGCCGGGCCTGCGGCGCGCCACGATCGACGCCGCACGCGATGCCCTGAGCGCGCAGCAACTCGAACGCGTATTGGAATCGGCCTACACGTTAATCGAGGAGTTGGTGGACGAGGCCAAGCCAGAGGCGGCCTTCACCGAACCACGGCAGGCGGATCCCGGCATTGTTCTGTGCGTTGCGGGACGCGGACCATTGGACGAGGCCGCGGCGCGGATGCTCGCCCAGCTTCTCGGCGAACGCGGGATTGCCGCGCACGCCGTGCCGTACCAGGCGATTTCGCGCTCGGAGTTGCCGGCGCTGCAGGCCCGCGGCATCCCGATGCTTTGTCTGTGCTATCTGGATTTGGAAGGTGGCATCTCGCACGTTCGCTATCTGCTGCGCCGCCTGCGCCGGGTTCTGCCAGACCTGCCGATGCTTGTGGGGATATGGCCGCAGGGTGCGCCGGCATTGCACGACGAGCGAATGCGCGCCGCGATCGGTGCCGATCATTATGTCACTTCATTGCAGGAAGCGGTGGAGGCCTGCGCAGTCGTTGCCCGGCGTGGGGAACCCGCGGCTTCCCCACCGATGCAATCGCAACCCGACGCCCAGCCGCCGCAGCCAGCGTCTGAACCCCAGGCACCGCTGCGGCCACAGGAACAGCCGCAGCCACAGTTGCCGTGAACGCCAGCTTGGTGCACCGGGGGATTTCGTGCATCCTGCGACCAGATGCGGCAACTCCGGCTCCGGCCACCATCGAACTTCACTCGCCTGGCGCTCGCTGTCCTGGCGAGTCTGCTGCTGCCTGCGGTCACGCTTGCCGCCGAACTGAAAGTCGCCACCTGGAACTTGAACTGGCTGACCGAACGCCCCGCCGGCGATCCGTCGCTGCCCGCGGATGTGCACGTGCGGGCACCGGAGGATTTCGATCGGCTGCGGCAATACGCAACGCAACTGGATGCGGACGTCATCGCCATCCAGGAGGTGGACGGCCGCGCCGTCGCCGCCCGCATTTTCCCACCTGACCACTATTCGATCCATATGACCCATGACGAGGTGGTGCAGCGTGTCGGCATCGTCGTGCGTCGCGGCCTGACCTACGACGTCAACCCGGACGTCACCGCGTTGCAGGGCGACCGGCACCTGCACCTGCGCAGCGGCGCCGACATCACGCTGCACCTTACTGCGGGACTGCTGCGCGTTTTGGCGGTGCACCTCAAGACCGGCTGCGACGACGCGCAACTAACACGCAGCAGGCGCCGCCCCTGCACCGAGTTGCGCGCCCAGGTTCCGCCGTTACAGGCCTGGATCGCGGCGCGTCAGCACGAAGGCGTGCCATTCATCGTGCTGGGCGACTTCAACCGCCACATGGACGGAAAGGACCAGCTATGGGCCGCATTGAGCAATACGGCACCGCTGGTACGCGCAACGGAGGGGCGCTCCAGTCCGTGCTGGGTCAATGAGGCGTTCATCGACCACATCATCGCCGGCGGCGCGGCGCGCGACTGGATGCAACTGCCGACGTTGCGCGTGTTGAGCTACCGCGAGAGCGGCGATGACTGGAAGGATCGGTTATCGGATCACTGCCCGGTATCGGTTCAATTTCAGACACCTGGGTGACCGCGGAAACTTCCGTTGCACGGTCGCCCCCCATGGGCGTCAGGATAAGCGCTCGACGGAGCAAAAATTCACTCCCCCTCCCCTTGCGGGAGGGGGTTGGGGGGAGGGGGAGTTTTCTTCTCCGCGTCCCGCTTATCCTGACGCCTATGCGGTCGCTCCCCTCGTCATGGCCGGGCTTCCGACACCGACGCATCGAGCAGCGTCGCCAATTCCGCCGCATGCTCGTAATCCGGCATGAGGCGCGTCAGTTCCGCGTCCCGCACAACCGCCGGATGGAAATAAATCTCGCTGACCCCGTCCGGCAATTCGTGCAGCAGACGGAGCACGCGTGGCGTCGTCATGTGGCCGCTCCATGCCAGGCCGAAACAGTAATCGTTGGTTATCATTCCGGCCCGGCGTGCCTGGCGGCGCAATACGCGCGTCCAATGATACAACGCGTGGGCACCCCACCCGACCCGCGTGCCGCAACGCGCAAGCACCGCCGGCGGCTCCGCCGGAATGCGCACCGAGCGCAGACCAAACTCAGCGCCGATCTGCAACATCAGCCGGCCGACCGTCGGATGCAGATGCATGTGCTTGTGCGCGTTGGCATGATCGAGCGTCAGGCCGGTGGCGGCAAACGCGGCGAACTGCGCACGGATTTCCGCCGCGAGTTGGCGGCGTAGACGCGGACGGAAAGAGTAGTTCACGCCAAGACGCAACTGGTCGGATGGAAACCAGCCTGACGCGTCCACCAGATCCGGAATATCCAGCGGCGGCAGCAGCGCCTGGCCTTCGATGACCACCAGATGCAGCCCGACCCGCAGCCCAGGCAATGCGCGCGCACGCCGCACCGCGTCGGCCGCAGCGGAGCCCGCCACCATCAGGCTGGCGCCGTTCAGCGCGCCATCACGAAACGCGCGTTCGACCGCTTCGTTGACGGATTCCGACAATCCAAAGTCATCGGCCGAGAAGACGACACGCTGCATCCGGCCGACATAGCGGCCTGGCAGTGCGCC
>JBEKNT010000193.1:0-16487 GCA_049522565.1 Acetobacteraceae bacterium | reverse complement strand
GGGGTCACGCGGGCCGATGCCGTGGTCGCTCCACCCGCGCCACCCCTCCCCCTGGCCCCCTCCCTCAAGGGGAGGGGGAGAATTCTGTGCCGCCTACGCCGACACCACCACCTGTCCGTGCATGAACGGATGCAGACCGCAAAGGTAATTGTACACGCCCGGCTTGGCGAACGTGAAACTGAACGACTCGTCCGTATCCATCGGATGCGAGCGCACCTGCAACGGCGGGCAAACAATGCTGTGCGGGATGTCGTCCTGATTGACCCAGGTCACCGTCGTCCCCGCCTTCACCCGCAACGTCGGCGGCACGAATGCGAAATTGCCGATCACCACCTTCGTTCCGTCATCTGCGTTGCTCGCCCGCATCCCCACCGCCGCGACCACCGCGCCGACGCCGGCGCCCAGCGCGCGACGCAACACCACCCGCCGGGCCAACCGGCCCGGTTGCAAAACGTCCGCCATGGTGACCTCCTTCAGACCGCCAGTGGGGTGTCGACAATCGCCAGCGGCGCCTGCGACGACACCAGGCTCACCCGCGCGATGCCGAGGTAGTGCCTGAGTTCACCGGCCGGCACCGTCATCGGCCCCGGGCTCGGCGCGGTGCCCGGTGCCGGCTGCGGAAACGCGGTGGAGCGCGCGGTGTGGAATGCCACGTGACCTTCCACCTTTTGCAGCACCTGGTGGATATGCCCGTTCAGCACGGTGACCGAGCCGAACCGCTTCAAATACCCCAGCGCCTGCGCGCCGTCCGCGGTGCCCCAGCCCCACTCCTGGTAGGCGATCCACAGCGGCACATGCGCGAACAGCACGATCGGCGTGCTTGCGGAACGGCCCTGCACGTCGCGTTCCAGCCATTCGAGCTGTTCGTGCCCGAGATCGCCGAGCCCGTTGCCCTTCAGGTTCACCACGTTCACCAGGCCGATAAAATGCACCCCACCGGCATCGAAGCTGTACCAGCCGTCGCCCCGCGAGCCCTTGCCGAAACGATTCAAATACGATTTTCCCTCCTCCTCCAGGATGTCGTGTTCGCCCGGCACCGTGTAGGTCGTCAGCCTGGCCTGCCCCATGAGCTGCTGCGCCGTGTCGAACTGCGCCGGCTTCGACAGATGCGAGATGTCGCCGGTGTGGATCATGAACGCCGGCGTGCCCGGCAGGGCGGCGACGTCGTTCAACGCCTCCTGCAACGTCGCCGTGGTGTTCGGATTGGCCGCCTTGTCGAAACCCAGATGGCTGTCGCTGATCTGCACGAAATTGAAACCCGTGCTGGTTGCCGCCTCGGCGCTGCCGATCAACCGCGAGCGCGGGATGCCGCCGGCAACCGACCAGACCATCGCGGTGCCTGCCCAGGTCATGCATTTCAGAAAGTGCCGGCGGTCGTTGCCGCCCTGGTTGACGTCGTCCGTGTGCATCCTGCGCTCCTCGTGCCGGCGCCGCCCGTTGCGGTTCCCTGGCGCCAATACCGGCGGCGGTGCCGGCGTATTCCCGGGGCCGTCGGGAATTGTCTTTTGCCGGACTCGGATGCGGGCTAGTCTCCGCCAGAAGCACGGACCCGGCGGCCGCCGCGAGGCGAACCGCGGCATCATAGGGAGAACCGGCTGTGGGTATCTCGGTGATCGAATCGGCCGGGGCGGTCATTCCGGCGCGGCAAACCTTCGTCGATCCGCACACCGACCAGGTGCTGCCGCAATCCGCTCAGTCGCGCACGCCGCGGTCGTTCATGACCGCGATCCGCGCCGATATCGGCGAGGCGGAGGCGTACAAGCAGGCGCTGCTCCGCGGTGAGATCGGGCTGCAGCGGCCGATGGGAAGCAACGTCGCGGGGGTGGACTTCATAACCGCCCTCCGCGTCGGCCCGAACGGCATCGGCGAAATCCTCTGCACCGACGTCAAGACCAGTGGCAGGGGCCGCTTTCCTCGACCGAAGAACATCATACCGGGCAACTGGCTCACCGAGATGCGCGACGCGACGACTCACCCGCGCCTGCGGCTGCTGGTGACGGCGACCGATGTCTCTGGCGTCACACCCTTCCCGATTCCCGACAGCGCGGGTCTGCAACGGCTGGAGGCGGCGATCGTGCAGGCGGTCGCCGCAGGCCACGTGCGTCTCCGGCAGCTCAATGCGGACTATTCGCCCGCGGGCCAGGGCGGCATCAGCGGATGGTGACTTTGGCCGCAGCACCCCGTCGCCAGACGGCATAGCTGCCGGCGGTCGTTGCCGCCCTGATTGACGTGGTCAGTGTGCATCCTGCGCTCCTCGTGTCGGTGCCGCCCGTTGCGATTCCCTGGCGCCAATACCAAGGGCGGTGCCCGCGGATTCCCGCACCCCGTGGAAATTTTCTTTTGCCGGAATGGGAATAGCATCGGGCCGCCAGCGGTTTCACGTTGGTAGGCCGCAGACAGGGTGCCCGGTTTTGGTCCAACACGATCGGAAACGACGCTTCGAGCTGCTCGCGCTGCCGCATCTGGACGCCGCGTTCAACCTGGCCCGCTGGCTGGCGGGGAACACGGCGGACGCCGAGGATGTGGTGCAGGACGCGTATCTGCGCGCCTTCCGCTATTTCGACGCCTGGCAGGGAGGGAATTTTCGCGTGTGGCTGCTGACCATCGTGCGCAACAGCTTCTTCACCTGGGCCAAGGAAAATCGCTCCAGCCGGCTGGTGTTCCATCCCGAGGCGCCGACCGGCGACACGGCGGAAGCCGAAACGACCGCCTGGGGCACGCCGCCGCGCGATCCGGAAGCGCTGCTGATGGAGCGCATCGACAGCCAGACCCTGGCGCGCCTGATGGAGCGCCTGCCGACGGAGTACCGCGAAGTGCTGTTGCTGCGCGAAGTAGAGGACCTCGCCTACAAGGAGATCGCCGAGGTGTGCGGTGTGCCGATCGGCACGGTGATGTCGCGCCTGGCCCGGGCACGACTGGCATTGCGGAAACTATGGTTCGGTGCCGCGGCGCAGGAGGCGGGCGATGCAGTGTGATCGCGCACGGCGCCTGCTGCCGCCGTTGATCGATGGCGCGCTGGGCCCGTTGCACCGGTGGTTCGTCACGCGTCACTTGGCGCACTGCGCCGGCTGTTCGGTGCAACTGGAGGAATTGCAGGCAATGCAGGCCGCGCTGCGCAGCAACCTGCCGTATCACCGCGCGCCGCCGGGACTTGCCGCGCGGATCGGCGCGATGCTGCCGCGCGAGGCAGCGCCGGCGCCGTCACGATCCTGGCTGCGCATGCAAGCTGTCACCGTCGCCGGCACCGGATTGGCGGGCGCACTGGCCGGTGTCGCGTTGACCCTGCTGGTGGTCGGCGGCGGTCGCGCGTCCGACAATGCGGTCATGCAGTCGGTGATTGGCGACCACATCCGCTCGATGATGGCGGACCACCTGACCGACGTGCTGACCAGCGACCAGCACACGGTGAAGCCGTGGCTTTCGGCACGGCTGGATGTATCGCCGTCGGTGCGCGACCTGAAGGACGCGGGGTTTCCGCTGATCGGCGGGAGGCTGGATTATGTGGACGGACACCCGGCCGCGGCGGTGGTGTATCGCCACGCCAGGCATGTCATCAACCTGTTCGCCTGGGCGTCGCCTGGACAGCCCGACACCGGGTTCCATGCTGCATCGCGCCAGGGGTTCAACGTGGTAACCTGGCGTCGCGCCGGGATAACCTACTACGCCGTGTCGGACGTGGAAGCCGACCAGCTCGCCGCGTTCGCCAAGCTGGTAGAATAACCTCTCCCGCTTCGTGGGATTCTAAAACCACGACACCTTATCGACGACATTCCGCAGCGTCCGCCCCGCGGCAAACGCCCGGCAATTATCCACGATAATCGCGAACCGCCGGTCGTTCAGATACGGCCCATACCCCGCCATGTGCGGTGTCAGCAGCACATTCGGCATCCCCCACAACGGATGTTCCGCCGGCAGCGGCTCCTGCTCGTACACATCCAGCGCCGCCCCGGCGATTTCTCCGGCCCGCAACGCGGCAACCAGGTCGTCGAGCTTCGTCGTCATGCCGCGGCCGATATTGATAAAGAACGCCGAGCGCTGCATCCGCTGGAACCGCGCGCGGTTGAAGAACCCTTCGGTCGCCGGCGTGTGCGGCACGGTCAAAATAGCGAAATCCGCCCGCGGCAGCAGCGCGTCCAGTGCTTCCGGCTTGTGCAGCTCCGTCACGCCCGCAGGCGCCTCGGTGCGCCGCGCATCCGTCGCCAGGACCGTCATACCGAACGCGGCCGCAAGCTGCGCCGTCGCCGCGCCGATGCCGCCGACGCCGACGATCAGCGCCGTCGCGTCCGGCAGATGCACCACGCCGTGGTCCTCGGTCGGCTTCTTCCACTCGTGGCGAAGCTGCTGCGGAATATACACATGCAGCCCGCGCGCGAACGCCAGCACGAAGGCCATGATGTGCGTGCTGATATGGTCGTTGAAGATCTCGCGGAAATTGGTCACCGCCAGCGGATGCGCGATCAGTTCGGGATAGTAGTAGCCCGCCGCCGGCGCCGCCTGCGGCGCCTGCAACCAACGCAGCTTCGTCGCCTTCGCCAGCAGGTCGCGGTGCAGCCAGCCGAACGCCGCCTCGGCATCGACGATTTCGCGCGCCGCCGTGTCGGCGTCCTCCGCCACCACCACGCGCACCTCCGGCACCTGTTCCGCCAGCCGCGCCGCCCACCCCCGCGTGATGGCGGATTGCGGCGGCAGCATCACGAACTTGAACCGGTTCGGCGTGGGCATGGCGGCGACCTCCTGCTGGCAATGGACGCGCGGACAGGATACCGTGCCGGGGACGGGTGAGGGAAATCGGCCCTCCCGCAACCGGGGAGAGCGTCCTACACTGCTAACGCCAGCAGCAAAGGATCGCCGGATGACCACCCGCTACCGCATCGGCTTCGACATTGGCGGCACATTCACCGACTTTATCCTCCTCGATACCGAACGCCATGAAATCCGGCTGCACAAGTGCCTGACCACGCCGCACGATCCATCGGTCGGCGCGCTTGAGGGTCTTACCGAACTGCTGTCCGCGGCGGGGCTGAGCTTCGCCGACATCGGCGACGCCGTGCACGGCACCACCCTGGTCACCAACACGCTGATCGAGCGCACCGGCGCCCGCCTCGGCCTGATCACCACGCGCGGCTTCCGCGACATCCTGGAGATGGGCACCGAGCAACGCTACGACATCTACGACCTGTTCCTGCAATTCCCCGAGCCGCTGGTGCCCCGCCGCCACCGCCTGGAAGTGAACGAAAGGCTCGACCGCGACGGCAACGTTCTGACCCCGCTCGATCCCGCCGAAGTGCGGGCAACGGCGCTGCGCCTGCGCGCGGAAGGCGTCGAGGCGATCGCCATCTGCTTCCTGCATGCCTATCGCAACTCGGTGCATGAACGCGCCGCCGCGGACCTCGTGCGTGCCGCCTGCCCCGATATGGCGGTGTCGATTTCGTCCGACGTGGTCGCCGAACTTTGGGAATACCAGCGCTGCGCCACCACCTGCGCCAACGCCTATGTGCAGCCGCTGATGGCGCGTTACCTCGCCCAGTTGCAGCGCGAACTGCGCGCCCGCGGCTTCCGCGGCGACCTCTACATGATGCACTCCGCGGGCGGCCTGCTGTCGCTGGAATCGGCACGCGCCTTCCCGATCCGCATGCTGGAAAGCGGACCGGCCGGCGGCGGCCTCGCCACGGCGTTCTTCGGCGCCGCCGCGGGCAAGGCGGACGTGATCTCCTTCGACATGGGCGGCACCACGGCGAAAGCCTGCCTGATCGAGAACGGCCGCGCCGAGATCGCACCGATGATGGAGGCGGCGCGCGTGCACCGCTTCAAGAAGGGCTCGGGCCTGCCGATCAAGGCGCCGGTGATCGACATGATCGAGATCGGCGCCGGCGGCGGCTCGATCGCCGCGATCGACGAGGTCGGTCTGCTGCGCGTCGGCCCGCGGTCCGCCGGTGCCGATCCGGGCCCCGCCTGCTACGCGCGCGGCGGCACCGAACCGACCGTGACGGACGCCAACCTGCTGCTGGGCTATTACGATCCCGGCTTCTTCCTCGGCGGCCGCATGGCGCTGGATCCCGTTGCGGCGGAGGCGGCCCTGGCCCGGGTCGGTGCGCAGATCGGACTGGACGCGATCGGCACGGCATGCGGCATCCATCGCCTGGTGACCGAGAACATGGCCGCCGCGGCGCGCATCCATATCGTGGAGAAGGGCAAGGACCCGCGCCGCTATTCCATGGTCGGGTTCGGCGGCGCCGGCCCGGCGCACGCGGCGGAGGTGGCCCGCATCCTCGGGGTACGCGAAGTGCTGATCCCGCCGGCTTCGGGTGCCGCGTCGGCGCTCGGCTTCCTCGCCGCGCCGCTGTCGTTCGAGCAAGTGCGCAGCCATCCGGTGAAGCTGGATACGGCGGGGGCCGACGTGATCGACGCCGCCTTGCGGGACCTGGAACAGGAGACGCGGGCGCATCTGATCGCGGCCGGCGTGGCGGCGGACGACGTGGTGGTGGAACGCTCGGCCGACATGCGGCTGGAAGGCCAGATGCACGAGATCAACGTGCCCCTGCCCGACGGCGCGATCACCGCCGATACACTCCCGGAGATCCGCGCCGCCTTCGCCACCGCCTACGCGGCGCGCTACACCTCCGTCTATGGCGGCGTCGGCGTGCAGGCCATATCGTTTCGCGTACGTTGCCGCGGGAAGCTGCCGGCGCTGTCGCTCACCGAAGCCGGCGCGCGCGCGTCCGGCACGGCGCGCAAGGCCACCCGTCCGGCCTGGTTCGGCGACGGCTTCGTCGCGACGCCGGTGTACGACCGCTATGCGCTGACCCGGGACATGGCCATCGCCGGCCCCGCCATCATCGAGGAACGCGAGGCCACGACTGTCATCTTGCCGGGCGACCGGATGACGCTGGATGCCAGCGGCGCGCTGCGCATCGAAATCGGCCTGCCCGCTGCGCCGACCGCGCGCATCTCCGCCGACACGCCGCTGGCGCAGGCCGCCGCGCTGATCGAAGCCGATCCGGTGTCGCTGGAGATCATGTGGAGCCGCCTGGTCACCGTGGTGGAGGAGATGTGGCAAACCATCTGCCGCACCGCCTTCAGCCTGATCGTTTCCGAGGCACAGGATTTCGCCTGCGACCTGCTGGACGCCAGCGGCGAATCGCTGGCGCATTCGCCGCGCGCCATGCCGGTGTTCAACCTGACCCTGCCGCGCGCGGTGCAGGCGCTGCTGCGCAAGTTCCCCGCCGCGACCCTGCAATCCGGCGACGTGCTGATCACCAACGATCCCTGGCTCTGCGCCGGCCATCTGTTCGACATCGCCGTGGTCACCCCGGTGTTCCGCAACGGCACGCTGGTCGCGCTGACCGGCACGGTCGGCCATGTCGGCGACATCGGCGGCACCAAGGACAGCCTCCGCGCGCGCGAAATCTACGAGGAAGGCATCCAGATCCCGCCGATGATGCTGTACCGCGCCGGCGTGCCGAACGACGACCTGCTGACGCTGATCGCGGAAAACGTGCGCAAGAGCGAGGAAGTGCTCGGGGACATCCATTCCTTCGTCGCCGCCAATGCCCTGGGTGCCGAGCGGCTGCTGGCGTTCATGGACGAATACGGCATGCACGATCTGCGCGCGCTGGCGCAGGTCGTGCAAGGTCGCGCCGAAGCCGCCATCCGCAGCGCGATCCGCGCGTTGCCGGACGGTGTGTACACCTCGGAAATCTGGAACAACCCGCTGGGCGAGAAGCTGCGCTATCCGCTGAAGATCACCGTGCAGGGCGACGCGATCGAACTCGACCTGGCCGGAGCCCCGCCGCAACTGCCGCAGGGCGGGTTGAACTGCACGTTCAGCTACACCGAGGCGCACGCCACCTATCCGATGAAATGCCTGCTGTCGCCGGAAGTGCGCGGCAATGCCGGCTGCTACCGGCCGTTCACCGTCAAGGCGCCCGCCGGCAGCGTGCTGAACTGCGACAAGCCCGCCTCGGTGAATTTGCGCACGCGGGTCGGCTGGTATCTGGCACCGAACATCTTTCGTGCCCTCGCCGATGCCGCGCCCGATCGCGTGCAGGCCGCCACCGGCCTGCCGGTGTCGGTCAACATCTATGGCCGCACCGCCGAAGGTGCCGTCTACACCGACCATTTCTTCATGGGCGCCGGCCAGGGCGGCTCCGCGCGCGGCGACGGCAAGTCGGCGCTGCTGTATCCCACCTCGGCGGCAAACACCTCGATCGAATTGCTGGAGACCCGCGCTCCCGTGCTGGTGCTGGAGAAAAGCTTCGTCACCGACTCCGCCGGACCCGGCACGCATCGCGGCGGCTGCGGCGTGCGCACGCGATTGCGCAAACTATACGACGACGGGCTGCCGACCCTCGCCTCGGTCTATCCCGAGGGCGTCGGCGTAACCGTGGAAGGACTGCATGGCGGCCAGCACGGCGGCGACGTACGCGGCGTCGTGCTCGATCCGGCCGGCAACGTTGTACGGGATTGCGGCACCGGCGAACTGGTGACGCTGACCCGCACCGACCAGATCATCGAAGTGCAGCTCGGCGGCGGTGCGGGATACGGCGATCCGCGGGCCCGGCCGGCCGGACTGGTCGCGCAGGATATCGCCGAGGGCATCGTCTCGCCGGAGGCGGCACAGCGTGCCTACGGCGCCGATCTGACGGCTGGCAAGGCCGCGGAATAACAGGGGGACGCGGATGCGCCAGGTTGCAGACGAGCCGACCACGGCGCATGCCGTGCGCCGGCATCCGCGCTTTCTCGAGCCGGCGTCGCTGCTGCTGATCACGCCACTCTGCATCCTCGGCGCGATCATCGGCGTGCAGCTTATCGTGACGCTCGGCATCACCGCCAATACCTCGCTGATCGGGGCACTGGCGGCGATGGCACTGGCGCGCATCCCGATCGCGGCGCTGGCGCGCTATCGCTCGGTGCATGTGCAGAACCTGGCGCAGAGCGCGATCTCCGCCGCGACCTTCGGCGCGGGCAACGCGCTGCTGCTGCCGCTCGGCATTCCGTTCGTGCTGGGCCGCCCCGACCTTGTGCCGCCCATCTTCGTCGGCGTGTTCCTCGCCATGTTGCTCGACGGCTTCATGCTGTACCGCATGTTCGATTCCGAGGTGTTTCCCGCCACCGGCGCCTGGCCGCCCGGTGCCGCCGCCGCCGAGGCGATCCGTGCCGGCGACGAAGGCGGGCGCAAGGCGGTGATCCTCGGCGCCGGCGTGGCGATCGGCATCCTCGGCAACTGGATTGCCGCGATTCCAATGTCGGCGTTCGGCGTGGCGTTCATCGGCAATATCTGGGCGCTGACCATGTTCGGCGTCGGCTTGCTGGTCCGCGGCTATTCCACGCTGCTGTTCAACCATCCGCTGTTTGCCTCGATCATTCCCGGCGGCGACATCAACCAGGCGTTCATTCCGCATGGCATGATGGTGGGCGCCGGCATCGTCGCGCTGGTGCAGGTCGGGCTGATCATCCTGCGCGGCGGCAACCTGCATGCGGGGGCCACGCGGTCACCCGCCGAGGTGCGCCGATCGCTGGGCGCCGGTGCCGCAGCCTATGTCGCGATCGCCGCGGTGATCGCCTTGCTCGGCGGGCTGGTGGCGCAAATGTCGCTTCCCATGCTGGTGCTGTTCCTGATCTACGCCGCCTTCGCCGCGTTGGTGCACGAGCTGATTGTCGGTCTCGCGGCGATGCATTCCGGCTGGTTCCCGGCTTTCGCGGTGGCGCTGATCACCCTGGTGATCGGCATGCTGGTCGGCTTTCCGCCCGTCGCCCTGGCCCTGCTGGTGGGATTTTCCGCAGCCACCGGCCCGGCTTTTTCCGATATGGGCTACGACCTGAAGGCCGGATTCATGCTGCGCGGCTACGGCAGCGACCCGGCTTTCGAGATGGACGGCCGGCGCCAGCAGTTGTTCGCCGCGATGTTCGCATTCGTGGTGGCCGCCGTGGTGGTGCTGCTGTCCTATCGCGGCTTTTTCGCGCAGAACCTGGTGGCACCGGTGGATCGCGTCTATGTCGCGACGATCAAGGCTGGCGCTTCGCCCTATGTGGCGCAGCAATTGCTGATCTGGGCGGTGCCCGGCGCGATCATCCAGTTCTTCGGCGGACCGCGGCGGCAGCTTGGCGTGCTGCTGGCCACCGGATTGCTGATCGCATTCCCGATCGCGGGCTGGGCGGTGCTGGCGGGAATCGTTTGCCGCGTGGCGTGGCAACGGTTCGCGCGCAGCGAAGGCATGGAAGTGTTCGGTGCCGGCGTGATCGCCGGCGATTCGCTGTTCGCCTTCTTCACCTCGACGTGGAAGGCGGTCATGCGGTGACGGATCGCCCTGTCGTTGCGAGGAGCGCAGCGGCGGCCATGCCAATGCCCCCCTTCCCCTTGTGGGAGGGGGTTGCGGGGAGGGGTGCGTACTGCCGTAGCCGGCGGGAGGTACACCCGCTCCCCCCCAACCCCCTCCCACAAGGGGAGGGGGAGTCACTTGCCTGGCCTTCAGCGCCTGAACTGCGGAATCACGCCCTCGCACATCATCTGCAACGAGTTCAGCACTCGCTGAGGCGGGATGCGCATGCCGCAGTTCAGCTCCGCCAGGATGCCTGACAGCCCCAGCTCCTCCTGCAACTGCGCCAGACGGTCCGCCACCATCGCCGGCGTGCCGACCACGACCTTGCTGCGCAGCACCTCATCCCAGGTGATCTGCTGTAACCGCTGGCCGCGCTCGGCGCGGTTCTCGATCGCGCGGGCGCCTTCCAAAGTCGCCGATTCCTCGATGCGCGCACCGAGATAGCGGTAGAAATACATCACGCTCTCTTGCGGCTCGGACATCGCCTGCGCCTCGGTGGCAGCGACGTAGACCGGCACCCGCAGGAACACCTTGCCGTTGCCGGGGTGGCCGGCGTCGGTCCAATTCTTGCGATAGGCTCGCAGGTTCGGCACCAGCTCGGTCAGATCGCCAAGCCGGGTCGCGACGAAGATCGGCAGGCCCTGCTTGCCCGCCGATTCAAAGGTATCCGGGCTGTTGACCGCGATGCGCAGCTCGGGATAGGGCTGCTGGTAGGGCTTCGGCGCCACGCAGACATTGTCGAAATGATAGAACTTCCCGTCGAAGGAGAAGCGTTCCTGGGTCCACGCGCGCTTCAGGATTTCCAGCACTTCGGCGAAGCGTTCGCGGCTTTCCGCATAGGAGATGCCATAGGCCTGATAGGTGCGCGGAAAGCCGCTGCGGCCGACACCCATGATCAACCGGCCGTGGCTGATGTGATCGACCGTCGTCGCTTCCTCGGCGACCCGGATCGGATGACAGAGCGGCAGCACCTGCACCGCGATACCGATCTTCATCCGCCTGGTGCGCGTGGCGATGGCACTCGCGACGTTGAGCGGCGCCGCCAGCACCGAGCGCTCCGGCGCGCTATGCAGCTCCGCCAGCCACATCACGTCCAACCCGGCCTGCTCCGCGGCGTCCACCTGCGCAAACGACGTGGCGAACGCTTCGGCCTCGGTCTGGCCCGGCATCCGCTGAAACTCGTGGAACATGCCAAATTCCATGGCCGCTCTTCCCTGTTTTGTCAGCCGAGTTTCCGCATTCGCCATCCTCAGGGCAAGCCCCACCCTGGCTTGCGCATCCCGCGCCGCCGCCGCACGCCGGACACCGCCCAACCCGGATGAGCCATCGCTCAGTCCGCCGCAGTTCCATACTTCGCAGCCAATTGCTGCGCTGTCAGGAAGCGCTGTTCCATTTGCCTGATCGTGTCCAACCCCGTGAGTTCGTTGATTTCTCCGAACGACACCGCCAGCTCCGGCCGCTCGATCACGCGGCCCTCCCGGGTTGATTGCTGCAACACGGACAGCGCGTTGCGCATGCGCTGGATCGCCGCTGCCGTCACCGGGCGCGGCTGCACCAGGATTTCTTCCGCCTCGATCAACTGGCGGAATCGCGTCGCCTTCTGCACGGCTCCCGGTCTCCTGCGCCGCACGGAACCGTGTCGCGGCGCGCGGTCCCCGGGGCGATGGTCACACGCAGGTCGGCAGGCTGCAACAGTCCTATACAAATTCGCAAAGCGGGCGTTGCATGGGGGCGGCAGAGTGCTGGCATGGACAACAGGAGTCGGCTGGTTTGCGGCCTCGTTACGTCGCCCGCCCTGGCGCAGGTCGCCGGCGCGGATTTGAACGGCCCGCCGCCGGCGACCGCCGCGCCGCTCCAGCCGTCCGGGCAGCCGCAGGCGCGGCCGCATCGATTCATCGAGCAATTCCGGGCGGCGAACACGACCGGGGACGGCCGGCTGACGCTCGCGCAGGCGCAAGCCGGGCACCTGCCGATGATCGTCCGGAATTTCGATGCGATCGATGCGCAGCACAAAGGCTACGTCACGCTCCAGGACATCCACGCCTATCGGCAGCAGTCGCGCGCCATGCGTGAAGGCGGGGACGGCACGTCCAACTGAGCAGTGCTGCTGATCTCTCAACTGACTGGTTGACAGTCAACTGATACGTTGATAGTGTCCGGCGCATGGCCCTGGCCGTGCTGCCCTTCTCCACGGACGACCGCGTCGCAGCCGAGGATGACGAGTCCACGCGGCTCGATCGCGTGTTCTTCGCGTTGTCGGACCCGGTGCGGCGGGAGATCCTCCAGCGGCTGGATGAAGGCGCGCGGCTGGTGTCCGAACTCGCGGCACCGTTCGAGATCTCGTTGCAGGCCGTGTCCCGGCACATCCAGGTGCTGGTCCGCGCCGGGCTGGTGCGGCAGGAACGCACCGGTCGCATCAGCCGCTGCAGCCTCAACGCGGGACCGATCTTCGCTGCCGCCGTCTGGATCAACCGCTACAGCAAATACTGGCAGGCGCAGTTCGAATTGCTCGCCGCCGTGCTGGAACAGACCGAGCCACCGAAGCGAAAGAGGACATCAGCAAGGAGGCAAGCCGCAAAATGATCGACGCCCATCCCGTCGTCTCCCGCGAGGCGTGGCTCGAAGCGCGCCGACAATACCTCGCCAAGGAGAAGGCCTTCACCCGCGAACGCGATCAACTCAATGCCGAGCGGCGCGCCCTGCCGTGGGTGCGCGTGGACAAGGACTATGTGTTCGACACGCCCAATGGCAAGCAGACCTTGGCGGACCTGTTCGACGGTTGTTCGCAGCTCATCGTCCAGCACTTCATGTTCGGTCCCGACTGGCAGGATCCCTGCAAAAGCTGCTCCTTCTGGGCAGACAATTTCAATGGCATTCCGGTCCATCTGCGCCATCGCGACGTTACGCTGGTCGCCGTGTCGTCGGCACCGCTGGACCGGTTGGAGGCATTCAAGCGCCGCATGGGCTGGACCTTTACCTGGGTGTCGTCAGGCGGCAGCGACTTCAACCATGACTACCACGTGACTTTTCCCCCCGGCGAACTGGCAGCCGGCGAGGTCACCTATAACTATAGACCCATCAAGTTATCGGTGACCGAGCAGCCTGGCATCAGCGTGTTCTACCGGGACGCCTCCGGCGCGGTATTCCACACCTATTCCTGCTACTCACGCGGCCTCGACATGATGAACGGCGCTTACCACTACCTCGACCTTGTCCCGAAAGGCCGCGACGAAGCGGGACTGCCTCATCGCATGCAATGGGTCCGGCTGCACGACCGCTATGAGGACTGACATGCAATACCACGACAGCATGCAACAGATCGCCGCCTACCGAGAGCAGATTGCCGGTCTTCGAAGGAAGATGCGCGAGGTGCAGGTGGCGGTGGAGCCTGAGCCAGTCACGGACTACGTCTTCGCGACACCGGCAGGACCGCGCAGCCTGTCGTCGCTGTTCGGCAACAAGCGCGACCTGTTCGTGATTCACAACATGGGCACGTCTTGCGCGTATTGCACGTTGTGGGCGGACGGGTTCAACGGGCTTTACCAACACATCGCCGACCGCGCCGCTTTTGCCGTTGCGTCGCCCGATCCGCCGGACGTGCAGCAGGGCTTTGCCGCTGGAAGGGGCTGGCGTTTTCCGATGGTGAGCCATCAGGGTACCGAGTTCGTCGCGGACATGGGCTACCGTTCGGAAACCGGCGGCTGCCTGCCAGGCGTCTCGGCATTCCAGCGTGACGGGGCGCGCATCCTTCGCGTGGCCGATACGGGTCTGCACCCGGGCGACGATTTTTGCACGTTGTGGCACATGTTGGACCTGCTGCCGGAAGCGGCCGCGGGGTGGGGGCCGAAGTTCGGCTACGGGTGACAGGGGTTCAGGTCCTCTTAATGACAGGTGAACGAGCAGTTCAACCCTTGGCTTTCTTGGCCTTCTTCTTCTTCGAACCAGCCGCCGCACCGACCGCCGGCAGCCCGGTAAAGAAGCTGCTGCGCGTATTCGCGCCCATCAGCATGTAGTTGTGGTCGGAGCCGGTCAGCACAAAGCGCGCGCCCATCCCGACATAGCGCGAGGCATTCTCCTCGTCGTACACACCGCCCATGCCCAGCACCTTGCCGTGCTTGCGGCAGGCCGCGGCGACCGTTGCATAGGCGTCGATAATCTTCGCGTGGCCCATCTGGCCGGCAATTCCCAGTTCGGAAGACAGATCGGACGTGCCGATCAGCAGCACGTCCACGCCGGCGACCTCGGCAATGTCCTCGGCGTTCTTCACCGCCTCGGGGCTTTCGATCATCACCACGGTCAGGATTTCGTCGTTGATCGCCTGCTGCGCCTCGGCCATTGCCGGCGGCCGGTAGCCGTAGATTGCCGGCGGACCGCCCCAGCTTCGGCTTCCCTGCGGCGGGTAGTGGAACGCCTCGGCGATGCGCCGCGCTTCCTTGGCGGTATCGACATGCGGCATCACGATGCCCAGGGCGCCGTTGTCCAGCGCGCGTGTGGCCTCGTCGATGGCGTTGGCGCAGGCGCGCACGATCGGCGTGACGCCGGTCGGCAACGCGGCGATGCAAAGCTCGGCGACCTCATGCACGGAAAACGATCCATGCTCATTGTCGATGAACAGCCAATGATGACCGCTGGCGGCGGCCAGGCTCGGCGCCGAGGCGCTGCGCAGATGGTGCACGCCGAATCCGAGTGCGACCTCGCCGGCCGCCATGCGGCGTTTCGTGGTATTCGGCACCAGCGGCATTGTGACGTCCCCCTGTTCGTTTGGGCGCAGTGTAACACGCAGGTTCAGGTCGAGGCCAGGAGGTGCACGTCGCGTTCGGACCAGACGAAGGTGGCGGGGTCGCCCGGCTCGACCGGCGCCCCGTAGAAAGTCGCGTCGGGGACCAGCGCGGATACTTCGTCGCCGCCGGCCATTGCCAGTGCGATCCGCACCCTGCCGCCCTGATACGCCACCGCGGCGACACGGCCGGACACATGCGGACCGTCGTTGGGGGCGCCAAGCCGGCAACGTTCGGCCCGCACCGCGATCGGCCCGCGCGCGCCGGACAGCACGTTATGGCCGCCGATGAAGCGCGCCACGAAAGCGCTCGCCGGTTGCTCGAACACGTCGCGCGGCGGCCACGCCTGGCGGATCTGCCCGTCCTCCATCCCCACCATCATGTCGGCCATTGCCATCGCCTCGTCCCGGCTGTGCGTGACGTGAATGAAGGTGATGGCCAACGCGCGTTGCAGGCGCTTCAGCTCCTCGCGCACCTTGATGCGCAGGAACGGGTGCAGCGCGGACAGCGGCTCGTCCAGCAACAGCACGCGCGGCCGGGTGATCAGCGCGCGGGCCAGCGCGCCACGCTGCTGCTGACCGGCGGAAAGCTGCGACGGCAGCCGCTCGGCCCGAGCAAGCAGCAGTAGCTGGCATGCGGGGTGCGCAGGGAGACGGCGTCCACCGCGACGGTCGGTCCGTAGCGCCTGGTCACGGCGACGAGTTCTATATCGTAACGTACATCCTGAGTAGATCCTTGCCCTGTCATTGCGAGGCCGTAAGGCCGAAGCAATCCCCCGCGGGAGATTGCTTCGTCGCTCCGCTCCTCGCAATGACAATTGGCGGCTACTGTGCCGCCTCCGGCGCCCGATTCTCCACCAACGCCATCAGGCTCTCCAGCCGGTCGGCCTCGGCTGCCGGCTTGTCGCGATGCGCGGAAACCGCAGCGCCACCCCCGATTTATGCCGCGCCGAGCGCTGCGCCGCGTCGAACGCCACCTCCAGCACCAGCGCCTTCTCTACCTCGCGCACCGGGCCGAACCGCGCCACGGTGTGGTTGCGGATCCAGCGGTCGAGGAAGGCCAGCTCATCGTCGGTGAAGCCGAAATACGCTTTGCCGACCGGCACCAACTCGTCCTCGCCCGCACCGTTGTCGCGCCACACACCGAACGTGTAGTCGGAATAGAAGCTGCTGCGCTTGCCGTGGCCGCGCTGCGCATACATCAGCACGGCGTCGACGGTCAGCGGGTCGCGCTTCCATTTCCACCACAGGCCCTTCACCCGGCCGGGCACATACGGCGTGTCGGCGCGTTTCAGCATCAGCCCCTCGATCGAGGCGGCCCGCGCGCCATCGCGCAGCACCATCAGCTCGTCCAGCGAGCCGAACCGGATCAGCTCCGACAGATCCATGCG
>JBEKNT010000192.1:0-12105 GCA_049522565.1 Acetobacteraceae bacterium | reverse complement strand
GGACGACCCGCCCTGAATGAAACTGTGGAGGTCGCCGGAGATAAGGCGACTCCCCCTCCCCTTGTGGGTGGGGGTGGGGGGTGGGGTCGGTCGGGGATTCGCACCGACCAACCCCTCCCCCCAACCCCCTCCCTCAAGGGGAGGGGGAGTTTTGTTCTCCGCGTCCCGGTTAACCTGACGCCTGTGGGGCTTGACCCGGCCATCTGTCGCGGCACCGCGGCGACCTGGACGGCAGGGTCAAGCCCGACCATGACGGCTGGGAGCGGTTGGTGCCGCGGATCAACGTTGCGGGCGCCCGGTATTGCGCCGCCGTCAGAAAGATTGGCCTGCGGCACTGGTCATTGGCCTTGGCCGCCGGCCGCCTTACCTTGGTAGCAATGATCGACCTGGTCCCCGCCCCGGCCACGCTCCCGCCCGGACAGCGCGTCTATGCCGTCGGCGACGTGCATGGCTGCTTCGAGCGGCTGGTGGAAATGCATGAGCATATCGCGGCGGACCTCGCGGAACGGCCGATCGAGCACGCCGCGCTGGTGCATCTCGGCGACTACGTCGATCGCGGCATGGAGAGCGCCCAGGTGGTGGAATGGTTGCTCGCGGGGCCGCCGGTACCGGTGCAGCTCCTGGTCAACCTGATGGGCAACCACGAACAAATGATGCTGGCCGCCATTGCCCAGGTGGACAAGGACGCGGGCGAGCTGTGGCTGCGCAACGGCGGGGCGGACTCGCTGATGAGCTGGGGCGTATCGCGCACCGTCGCGCAGAAGGACTGGGCCAGCCGGATCCCGGTGCCGCACATCTTGTTCCTGCGCGACCTCGTCTTGCATCACCGGATCGGGCCGTACCTGTTCGTCCACGCCGGCATCCGCCCGGGCGTCCCGGTGATGCAGCAGACCCGGCAGGACCTGCTGTGGATTCGCGAGCCGTTCCTGTCCTCGAAGCAGGATCACGGGGTGGTGGTGGTGCATGGTCATTCGCCGCGGCGCGAGCCTTACGTCGGCAACAACCGCATTGGTATCGATACCGGGGCGGTGATCGGCGGGGCGCTGACCTGCGTTGTTCTGGAGGCCGACACGTTGGGGTTTCTTCACACGTGAAGATTGCTTGCGTGCAGCGTATGTCCCACATTACGCGATACTCATGAATCAGATCACGCCCGGCGAGCCACTCGCCGACCTGCCGGACCCGGATCTCGCCGCCGCCGTACGCCGGCTGGCGAATACCAGCGTGCTGGTCATCGGCGACGTGATGCTCGACCGCTATATCTATGGGGAGATAACGCGCATCAGCCCGGAGGCGCCGGTGCCGATCCTGCAGGTGACGCGCGAGATCGGGCTGGCGGGCGGCGCCGGCAACGTGGTGCGCAACCTGACGGCGCTGGGTGCGGCGGTGGCGTTCATTTCGGTGCTCGGGGACGACCAGACCGGCTCCGACCTGACCGGCCTGGTGGGCGGCCAGCCGGGGGTGGAGCCCTGGCTGCTGGTGCAAGGCGGCCGCACCACCACGCTGAAAACGCGCTATGTCGCGGCAGGTCAGCAACTGTTCCGGGCGGACCGCGAGGAAACCGCGCCGATCCATCCCAGGCTCGCCGAGAGCATGCTGCGCATCGCCGGCGATGCGATGGCGGCCACCTCGGTCACCGTGCTGTCGGACTACGGCAAGGGGGTGCTGTCCGGCGACGTGCCGGGCAAGCTGGTCGCCTTGGCGCGCAGTGCCGGGCGGCGGCTGATCGTCGATCCGCGCGGACCCGACCATGCGCGCTATGCCGGCGCCGACATCATCATCCCGAACCGGGTCGATCTGGCGGAGGCGACCTCGATGCCGGTGGATAGCGAGGCCGCCATCGTCGCGGCGGCGACGGCGCTGCGGTCGCGGCACGGGTTCGGCGCCGTGGTGGTGACGCGCGGCAACGACGGGATGACCCTGGTCGATGACGGCGGCGCGCGGCATTTCGCCGCCGAGGCGGCCGAGGTTTACGACGTCTCCGGCGCCGGCGACACGGCGGTCGCCACCCTGGCAGCGGCGATCGCCGGCGGCGCGGACACCGAAACCGCGGTGCGGCTGGCCAACCTCGCGGCGGGCGTGGTGGTCGGCAAGGCCGGCACGGCCGTGGCGCGCGAGGCCGACCTGCTGTTCGCCCTGTCCCCCCAGCGCAGCGCGCTGCGCAAGATCGTGCCGCGCGAGGAGGCGGCAGAGCAGGTGGAGCGGTGGCGGCGACGGGGGTGGAGGGTCGGGTTCACCAATGGCTGCTTCGACCTGCTGCACCCCGGCCACGTGCATCTGCTGGAGGAGGCGCGGTCGAAATGCGACCGGCTGGTGGTCGGGCTGAACTCGGATGCCAGCGCGCGGCGGCTGAAGGGGCCGAAGCGGCCGGTGCAGCCGGAGGCGGCGCGCGCCGCGGTGCTGGCGAGCCTGGCCAGCGTCGATCTGGTGGTGGTGTTCCAGGAGGACACGCCCGAGGCGCTGATCGCCGAGTTGCGCCCTGATCTGCTGATGAAGGGCGCGGACTATACGCTGGATAAGGTGGTGGGGGGGGATCTGGTGCGCGGCTGGGGCGGCAAGGTGGCGCTGGCCGATCTGCTGCCGGGGCATTCGACCTCGGCGACGCTGGCGCGGATCAGGGGGTAGCTGGGAGCACTCGCATGAGCGCAGGGTGGTCGCCTGCCTCGGGAGTTCCGTGGATGAGGCTTCGTTGGATCGTTCGCATGGTGGCGCTGATGGGCGCCTCCCTGGTGTGGGTGCCAGCGACTCCGGTTCTCGCGCAGCAGCACGTCACATTTCCTTCCGTTGGCGACGCGCGTGCCGGACAGCCCGATCCACAAGTGGACGGGTATCTGTTCCAGCCGGCGGCCGGCACCGCCCCGCATCCCGCGGTGGTGTTCCTGCACGGCTGCGCAGGGCTTTTCGCAGCATCCGGGGCGATGACGCCGCGCGAGGCAGACTGGGCCGCGCGACTTACCGGGCTTGGTTACGTGATCCTGGCGGTGGACAGTTTCGGCGCGCGTCATCAGGGCGAGGAATGTGCGCCGACAGCGCCGCACGCGGTGTCGGTGTGGCACGACCGGGTGCACGACGCCTACGGCGCACTGCGCTATCTGCGACGGCAGAGTTTTGTGGATGCGGACCGGATCGGAGTGATCGGCTGGTCACAGGGTGGCATGACGGTATTGGACGCGCTGAACGATGCCACGCTGTTCGGCTTTGCCGGGCAGCGCGGATTCCGCGGCGCAATCGCGTTCTATCCGGCCGGATGCGACCGGAACGATTGGTCCATCCCTGGCAGCGGTCGTCTGAACTGGACCACATCGGCGCCGCTGCTGGTACTATTCGGCGGAAGCGATACCTGGGTGAATGCGTCAGCCTGCGAGCAATTCGTGTCGGCTGCTGACCGGCAGGGTGAGCCGGTGAGCATCCATGTCTATCCTGGCGCCTTCCATGACTTCGATTTCCCGGCTCTGGCCAGGCGAGAGCTGCCCGCGTTCACGCCGATCGGCAGCAAAGTAGCGCCGGTGGTCGCCACCGACCCGGCTGCCCGCGCAGATTCGATCTCGCTTGTCACCAAATTCCTCGCCGTGACACTGCAGCGGTGACGGTCGTCGGAGTGTAGTCGCAGATCTCTCCATGCGCTGCTACTGCGTGGTTCGAGCAAGCAAGAATTTGGAACACAGATAAGCAGGGATGCACGCAGATAAGAGCGGATACAGCATGCGGCTTCAAATCGCGTGAAAACGTCCGCTGCATCGATACTGGTCTACATTCATCCCGGCTTTTCGGGTCTTTATTGTTTCCTAAAACTAGAGAGACGCATACGTCGGCAGCCAGCCGCCCGGCGGTGTCAAGTCCAACCGATCGAGACGGCGGGAGGCGCGCCCCGACATGTTAAAAATCCTTCCCCGATAGGCCCATACGCGCAGATCCGTCCACAAGCGTAGGCCCTGGACGTCAATGGCAGGTTTCGGAACCCAGCTTTGCGCCACATAGCCCTCGCCATGTTGCACCAGGCGCTGCAGGCGCGCGCGTCCGACTGTGGCGTTGTCGAGCAACCCCCGCCCGCCGAATCCGTGCAGGGGCTTGAAGACAAAGTCCCGCTTTCGTTGCGCCAGCATGGTCAGGTTATTGGCGCTCACGACATGCGTTTCCGGCGTGTGGGCGCTCAAGAGCTGACGTTCCTCGGGTTGGATTTCCAATTCTATGTCCCGGTGCGGCAGCGATAGCCATTCGAGCAAGCGTTTGTCGCTGCGGGTGGCGTAGGTAAAGGGATTTGGAGCAATATAGACTCGCCCCGACTCATAGGCGCTCCGCACGGCGGAGAAATCTTCGGACTGCCAGAAGAAGTCGGTCGAGCGGTTGACGATGAATGCCACCGGCTGTCCAGCGAAGAGCAGTTGCTGGCCATTCCAGCTTGTCTCGGCGGGGGGGCCGAGTTCGGCTCGCCACCCTTTGTGGCGAAAGAGATCGAGGAGCAGTTCGAGTTCCCTGCGAAACCGGCCGTGATGCAATGAATCCGCATCATCGAGTACCAGCAACGTCCCGTCCGAACACCCTTTGAAAAAACCCCTGCTCTCCTGTTCCACCAAATCCCCAATGTGGCGGGTGAAGGTGGGAATATCGGCAGGCGCGGCAAGCGACCTCT
The DNA here is from genome assembly GCA_049522565.1 of Acetobacteraceae bacterium. GTDB lineage: Bacteria > Pseudomonadota > Alphaproteobacteria > Acetobacterales > Acetobacteraceae > JASHVB01. Next base: position 7,475 of record JBEKNT010000192.1, on the reverse strand, counting down.
TGTCCTCGAGCCTCGCGGCGTCGTAGTACAAAGCATTGATAATGGCGGCGAACAGGAAACCGGAGCCGTTGTCGTTGAACTCGATGAGTTGGCAGCCGCCTTCCGGCGGAAGATGAAAATCCCACGCACTGAAAAAGCAGACTTCCGGACGCCATCCCCGGGCAATGGCTGGCGAGTCGCGCTGCGCTGCCTTCTGCCACGCCTCGCGCGTGGTAACCCGGTCAAACACCTGGATGAAGCGAGCGATTTCCCGGAGGGTGGCAGCGGGGAGGACCTGATGGTGCGGTACAACAGAGAACTCCCCTGGCACCTCCGGCATCCCGGCAGCCTGGAGCGCGGCGAAGAAATTCCTTGCGGACGCCGTATCAGGAGCCATGGAACGTCGCCCCTTGCCAGGCGCGGACGATCTGAAGATCAATTCGGGGCATGTCGCAGCAATCCAGACTCCGGGGCTGATGACGCAGGCGACGCATGGTTTTCGGCACTCGTTGGGGTACTGGCGGGCATTGTCGCGTGGGCTCGGGGACAGGCGTGGCGTAGCGGGAAACGCCAGCGGCAGCGATCCGCCGGCTGGTTTGTTCCCGATCAGGCAAGCAAGCAAGCGATTTCGGCACCCGCGAACTGGCGCCCGCAGTTGCCGGACCCTGACGACGAGATGGTGCTTGAAGCGGCCGTCAATCGCCGCGCCGACGCGCTGGTGACGCACAATGCGTCGCATTTCCGGGTCGCCGCTGCGCGCTTGGATGTGCGTCTGGCACGTCCCGCCGACATCATTCGGGAAGTGATCGAAGCATGAGCAAGGCGACCGACCCCCTCAAGCTGCCCGCCTCGATCAAGGCGGCTGCGGCGCGACTCGCCAAGGAGGATGGCGTATCGCTCAACCAATGGATCGCGACCGCGGTCGCGCAGCAGGTGGGCGGCGTGGAGACCGCGGCCAGCTTCTTTCGGCGCAGGACGGGGAGCCCACACCGGACGATCTCAAGCGTGCCATGGACAAGGTGCCGGATGTGCCGCCCGATCCCGAGGACGCAATTCCGCCCGACCTGACTGACCGGCTGTCCCATCTGCGATGACGCCGTGTTGGAGGTGAGACAAAGACAGGCCGCCCGCAGGATGTGTGGGCATGCGGTGGCATGGGAGCGGGTCAGTCTGAGTGTCGAGTTTCGACCCAAAGCGGTCCTTTACACTGACCCATTACCGGCACACGCGGCGGGGCAGTTGGGACATCACCTGCCTGCCCCCGGCGGACGGAACATGGGACCGAGCTCGCGGAGAGTGCAATTCGGCATATGACCGGCAACGCCCCAACTCACTATCCTCGTGGGGCACCACTCACCCATTTTACCGGCAGCGCGAGAGCTGCTGCCTGCTCCTCGACCCATTGCCGGGCTTCATCCCGCGAGGAGCAAACCTGTGTAGCAGGCGCTCGGCCCGGCGAGTGCCCACGGCCACCATGTACCGGGTCTTCGCCAACGAAGGCACCCACAAATTCCGCAGCGTTACGCGACTCAATCCAAGCGAGGAGCTTGCCGCTGATTGTCATGAAACAAGGCCGTCGTCTGTCTGACCGGGAGATAGCGCTGGGTCCCAGTGTTGTCCAGGTATCGTTACGCGACTTGTGGTTGTATGGTCCCATCGGACACTCAACCACCTGCGATGGGGCTTCCACCCGGGTGGCCCTTTGACACATTGGTCAACTCTGCAGCTATTTCGGTAGATAGGTATTGATTAGCGCGGCGGATCTGTCTCACGCGCAACATGATGCCGAGATCCATTGACCTGTCGGCCTCCCAGGCTTCCAGGAGGAGCAGGTCTGCGACGAACGCATCGCTTGCGGCACCTTGCAGCGCGCGGTGAAGCGCCTGCGTACGCAGCAATGGGCCGGTCATTCCTGTGCTAGACATTGCCAGATCTCCAGTTCCGTTACACGCAGCCTGCTTGCGTCGTTACACCCAGCCTACTTGCGTCCGAGCCCTGCACGTGACGAGGTAACGTTGATTGCCCCGTCGCGTCATCTTGTCGCCATGACAGGAAGATGAAACTGCGGTCGGCAGAAACTCGGATTTCTCGAATGACGATTGCATAAAACGATGATCAGGGCCGACGTCGCCTGGACATCTGCGCCGATTTGCGCTAGGTTCACGTCTGTCATAAAAGCTACATAATTCTCCGTCGAACCAGCAAGTGAATGCTCAACGCACCGCTCAGCCCGGCGTTCGAAAATGGCGCGTCAGGCGCTCCAATCGCACTGCGATCGCCCGACAAGGTGGAAGTCGAGCTGAAACTTCTGGCACCGGCCGGTTCCCTCGGCCAGTTGCGGGAAGCGCCGGCGATCGCGCGCTACGCTTGCAACGCCGGAGTGACGCGACGGCTGGATGCGGTTTATTACGACACGCCGGATCGCGCGTTGTTCAACCACGGCCTGTCGCTGCGCGTTCGCCGTAGCGGCAAACACTACGTGCAGACGCTGAAGCGGTGCCCCCTGCACGGGCAACCGTTTCTGCGCCAGGAATGGGAGGCTGTTGTCAACAGCGCGATGCCCGATCTGGCGGCCTTGCCGGCAGTGGAGATCGGCGCTCCGATGGAGGGGCTGGCACCCGACACCCTCGAACCGATCTTCACGACGAAGGTCCGTCGCCGCGTGCAGCGCCTCGAACTGCCGGGCGCGTTGATCGAAGCCGCCTTTGACGAAGGCATGATCGAGGCTGGCACGCGCCGCGAACCGCTGACTGAAATTGAACTCGAGGTGAAGGCGGGCGACACGAGTGCCATTTACGACCTCGGCGCGCAGTTGCTCGAGATCGCGCCGCTGCGGATCGGCACGTTGAGCAAGGCAGATCGGGGTTATGCCCTGGCCTTCGACATGGAGCTGGAGGCGACGAAGGCAAAACCGCCGGACATCACCCCCGAGTCCACTGTCGATGACGTCATCGCCACGATACTTGGCAGTTGTCAGCACCATGTTCTGGCAAACCAGGCAGTGGCAATGCACGCACGGAATCCCGAGGGCGTGCATCAGATGCGCGTCGCGTTGCGCCGCCTGCGCACGGCGTGTTCGCTGTTGCACCACGAGGTGGGTGTGCCGACGTTGCAGACTCTGGCTGCCGAGGCGAAGTGGCTGGCGCAGATGCTCGGCGCAGCGCGCGATTGGGATGTCTTCATCGGCGACACGCTGGATGGTCCGGCGCAAGCGCGCCCGTCGGATGTAGACTTCGATGCATTGCGCCGCATTGCCGAACCTCACCGCACCGCAGACTATGCCGTCTTGCAAGAAGCGGTGGCGCAACCGCGCTACAACCGATTCCATCTGTCGCTGAGCAGTTGGATCGCCTGCCGCGGCTGGCGCAATGAGCTGGGCAGCAAGCCCCTCGCCGTCATGATGGAACCCGCCCCGGCGCTAGCCCGACGGGTGCTGGCGCGGTCGCATCGCAAGGTGTTGAAACGCGGCGCGCATTTCGCACAATTGCCGCCAGAGGCGCGTCACAAGCTGCGGATTGCGCTGAAACAGCTGCGTTATGCCGCCGAGTTCTATCAACGGCTGTATACCAACGAAACCGCGGTCAAACGCTTTATCAGTTGCCTGGCGCGCCTCCAGGATGCGCTCGGTCACGACAACGACGCGACGATGACGCAGCCCCTGCTCGCCACGTTGGCCTGCGACTCCGTTACGCCGGAGCTACAGCGAACCATCGGCTCGGTGATCGGTTGGCAGGCGCGAGACCGTATCGTGGTCCACAAGACGCTGCGCAAACACTGGCGCCGGTTCCGGGCAATGCCGGCGTTTTGGCCTGACTGAAACAAATTTGTAACCCAGCAGTCGGCGACGCGCGTGGCGACCGCGCTGAGAGAGCTTGCACCGACGCGGCCGGGTATGCTTTGTCGGCGGCGGAATAGCCTAGATAGGCTGGGGAAATCCGGACCGTACGATGCCGCTGACAACGACAAGCACGATCATATATCAATACGGCGCCCTCCCCTTCTTCATCGCCGCGGATGGCGAGATCCGCGTCCTGCTGGTGACGACGCGCGGCAGTCGGCGCTGGATCATTCCGAAAGGCTGGCCCATTCGAAACCTGACCGCCGCCGCGACGGTTGCCCGGGAAGCATATGAAGAGGCGGGGCTGGTTGGGTCGGTCGTCGGCAACGAGCCGATCGGTTGCTACCGCTACGAGAAGCGGCGCAACACGCGCAAGACGACGATCTATGAGGTCTCGGTCTTTCTTTTCGCAGTCGAGCGTCAACTGCAGAACTGGCCGGAGAAGGCGGAGCGGAAAACGCGATGGTTCGCGCCGACGGAAGCCTCGGCACTCGTCGCTTCAGCCGAACTTGCCGATATTCTGCTTACCGCAATGTCGGAGCTGAGCCGGGTCGGTGCGGTCGCGATAGCGTAGGTCCTAACGAGCCGCCCGGATGTACCCTGCGCTCGATGATGACCTTCTGCTTAGGATCAGAACCGCTTAGCCACCACGCCGAACCGAATGTCCCCACTCTCCACCCATCGCGGACCTCCAAGCCGCCCACCGCCCTCCTTTGGCAAACCGCGACCGGCGTCCAACGCCACTCACCCCGCCCGCGCCGCCACCATCTCGCGAAACAACCCCGCATACCGCGCCGCCGGCCGCCGCCACGACACGTCGGCGCTCATCGCGTTGATCTGTAGCCGCCGCCACACCTCCGGCTGCTCCCACAATTCGGCGGTTCGCAAAATCGCCGCCTCCAGCATCTCGCGCGTCACCGGGGCGAACTGCACGCCGCTGCCGGTGCCGGCGCCCAGCGCCGCCTCGTTGGCGTCGATCACCGTGTCGGCCAGCCCGCCGACCCGCGCCACCACCGGCAGCGCGCCGTAGCGCAGCGCGCAAAGCTGCGTCAGCCCGCACGGCTCGAACCGCGACGGCACCAGCAGCGCATCGGCACCGGCCTGGATCTGGTGCGCCAGCGCCTCGTCATAGCCGATCACGCAGCCCACCCGCCCGGGATGCGCCGCGGCCGCGGCGGTGAACCCGGCCTCCAGCGCCGCCTCGCCGCTGCCCAGCACGACCAACTGCGCCCCCACCCCCAGCAGCGCGTCGAGGTCCGAGAGCAAGAGATCGAGCCCCTTCTGCCAGGTCAGCCGGCTGATCACACCGAACAGCAGCGCATCCGGCAGCGCCTCCAGCCCGAACCACGCCTGCAACGATGTCTTGCAGGCGGCCCGCCCCTCCAGCCGGCTCAGCGAGAAATCCGCCACGATCAACGGATCGGCGGCGGGGTTCCATATCGCGTCGTCGATGCCGTTCAGGATGCCGTGCAGCACCGGGGCGCGGGAACGCAGCAGCCCGTCGAGCCCCATGCCGCCCGCCGGCGAGCGGATCTCCGCGGCGTAGGTGGGGGAAACGGTGGTGATCCGGTCGGCAAAGAACAGCCCGGCCTTCAGGAAGCTGATATCGCCGTAGAACTCGACACCGTCGATGCTGAAGGCGGCCGGCGGCAGGCCCAGCGCCGGCAGCAGCCCGGCCGGGAAGCGGCCCTGGAACGCCAGGTTGTGCACGGTCATCACCGTGCCGGGATGCCGGCCGCCGCGGAAATGCAGGTAGGCGAGCGCCAGCCCCGCCTGCCAGTCATGCGCATGCAGGATGTCGGGGGCGATGCCTGCCACCTCCCCCCCGGCGAGCTGTGCCGCCACATTCCCCAGCGCCGCGAACCGGATCGCGTTGTCCGGCCAGTCCCGGCCGTCCGGCCCACCATAGGGGTTGCTGGGCCGGGCATAGAGGTGCGGCGCATCGATCGCCAGCAGGTTCAGCCCCGCCGCCCGTCCGCGCAACAGCGTCGCCGGTCCGCCGAACAGGTCGGCGAAGCTGTGCACCTGCGCCGCATCGACCAGCCCGCGCAGCACCGCCGGGTAGCCGGGGATCAGCGTGGTCGTCTCGATGCCCTCCGCCGCCAGCGCCGGCGGCAGCGCACCCACCACGTCGGCGAGGCCACCTGTCTTGATCAGCGGAAAAATCTCGGAGGCGACGGCCAGAACGGTGATCGCCGTCACCCGTGCAACTCGTCGATCATCGATTTGGTGATCAGGCAGATGCCTTTTTCCGAGCGGGTGAAGCGCTTCGCGTCGTCGTCGGGGTCCTCGCCCACCACCAGGCCCGGCGGGATGTGCACGCCTTTCTCGACGATCACGTTGCGCAGCCGGGCGCCGCGGCCGATGTCGGCGTCCGGCAGGATCAGCGCATTCTCCACCTGCGCGTAGGAATGCACGTGCACGCCGGTGAACAGCAGCGTGCGGCGGAGCATGGCGCCGGAGATGATGCAGCCGCCGGACACCAGCGAGGAAATCGCCTCGCCGCGCCGGCCGTTCTCGTCATGCACGAACTTGGCCGGCGGGGTGATCTCGGCATAGGTCCAGATCGGCCAGTCGCGATCGTACAGGTCGAGCGCCGGCGTGATGTCGGTCAGGTCGATATTCGCCTCCCAATACGCGTCCACCGTCCCGACATCGCGCCAGTACGACTCCTGCTCGGTTGCGGAACGAACGCAGGAACTTGAGAAGCGGTGCGCGAATGCGCGGCCGCCCCGCACCAGATACGGAATGATGTCGCGGCCGAAGTCGCGGCTGGAGCCGGGATCGGCGGCGTCGCGCTTGAGCTGCTCGATCAGCAGGCTGGTGGCGAACACGTAGATGCCCATGCTGGCCAGCGCGGTGTCCGGCTTGTCCGGCATGCATGGCGGGTCGTCGGGCTTCTCGACGAAGGCGGTGATGCGGTCGTTCGCGTCCACCGCCATCACGCCGAATCCCCGCGCGTCCAGCCGCGGCACCTCGATGCAACCCACGGTCACGTCGGCCCCGCTCTCGACGTGCTGCACCAGCATCTGCTCATAGTCCATCTTGTAGATGTGGTCGCCCGCCAGCAGCACCATGTATTGTGGCGCATAGCCTTCGATGATGTCGATGTTCTGGTAAACCGCGTCGGCGGTGCCGGCATACCAACTGTCGCCGAAGCGCTGCGAGGCGGGCAGGATGTCGAAGCTCTCGTTGCGCTCCGGCCGGAAGAAGTTCCAGCCGCGTTGCATGTGGCGGATCAGGCTGTGTGCCTTGTATTGCGTGGCGACGCTGATCCGGCGGATGCCGGAATTGAGCGCGTTGGACAGGGCGAAATCGATGATCCGGCTCTTGCCGCCGAAATACACCGCCGGCTTGGCGCGGATGGCGGTGAGTTCCTTCAGGCGCGAGCCGCGGCCGCCGGCCAGCACATAGGCCATGGCGGACCGCACGATCGTGGCACTGCCGACGGGTTGCTGGCGCATAGGTCGCGGCTCTCCGGGCGATCCGCCAATGTTATTCCGGCTGTCCTATGCCATACAAGCGTGCGGGCAGCGAAGGCGGGTGAAGGAGGCTCCCCCCTCCCCTTGAGGGCTTGGGCCGCGAAGCGGACCGAGGTTGGGGGGGAGGGGTTGATGCGGCACGAACCCCTCCCCCCAACCTTGGTCCGCTTCGCGGC
>JBEKNT010000191.1:0-12112 GCA_049522565.1 Acetobacteraceae bacterium | reverse complement strand
TGTCGTCCTGGCCGCTGGTTGCCGCCGTGCTGGATGCCGGCGCAACCCGCATCGGCACCAGCAGCGGCGTCGCGATACTCGAACAGTTCTCCAAGCCGATGGCGGTGTCCGCCAAAGCATGAAGGAGGCAACCATCATGGCAACTCAGGTTCTGGAGCGGACCGGTGCGATGGTCAGCCAGGCGGCCGGCGCGATGTCGGACATCCCGGCGCGGCTCGACCGTCTGCCGTGGTCGCGCATCCATATGCGCATCGTGCTCATTCTCGGCATCGCGTTCGTCCTCGACGGGTTCGAGGTATCGGTCTACGGCTCGGTTCTGGGGACGCTGGCCAGGCTGTGGAACATGAGCGCCGTGCAGGCGTCATCGCTGCTGTCGATCTTCCTGGTCGGCATGTTCGGCGGCGCCTACGTGTTCGGCTACATGGCCGACCGGCTTGGACGCAAACGCCTGTTCATCCTCACCTTGCTGATCTATTCGCTGGCCACGGTGGCAAGCGCCTTCTCCTGGAACTATGGCTCGCTGGCGCTGTTCCGCCTGATCACCGGCTTCGGCATCGGCGGTGAGTACGGCGCGGTGAACTCGGCGGTGCAGGAGTTCATCCCGTCGAAGCGGCGCGGCTTCATGTCGGGGCTGATGCCGGCGACCTGGGATCTTGGCACCGTGCTTGCCTCGCTCACCACGTTGTTCGCGCTCGCGCTGCTGCCACCGGAGATCGGTTGGCGCGTGGCATTCCTGCTCGGCGCGTTGATCGCGGTGTTCGTCGCGGTCGTGCGCCGCCGCCTGCCCGAATCGCCGCGCTGGCTGCTGTCGCGGGGACGCAATGACGAGGCCGAGGCGATCACCCGGGATTTCGAAGCGGAGGTGAAGGCAGAGCATGCGCTGGTCGAGTTGCCGCCCATCGCGGCGTCCACCACCATCGCGGCCGCTGAAAATACGTCGTTCTTCGGCCACTATGTGAGCCTGTTCCGTCACTATCCGCGTCAGGTGGCGCTGGCCTGGGTGCTGAACTTCAGCCAGGCCTTCCCATACTATGCGGCGTTCTCGCTGATCCCGGTCATCCTGATCAAGACCTATAACTATGATCCGAAGATGGTGCCGCTGGCCCTGATGTTCCTCACCGCCCTGGGCACCGTCGGCGTGGTCGTGATGAGTTGGCTCGCGGACGCCTGGGGCAGGCGGCAGTCGGTCATCACCTCCTATGGGATGGCGGGCTTGCTCGCGATCGTCGTCGGCGTCGTCGCCAGCCAGCATTTGCTGACCGGTGGTTTGTTCGTCATTCTGATCGCGGTGATGTACTTCTTCGCTTTCGCCGCGGCCGGCGTGGTCTACATCACCACGACCGAGATCTTCCCGACCAACGTCCGCGCGTCGGGCATCGGTTCGGCGGTCGCATTCGGCCGCATCGGCGCGATGATCGGCCCGATCGTGCTGACGGCGATGTTGCAGTCCGGGCTGACACTGGCCTTCGTCGTGACCGGGCTGGTGTTGTTGGCCGGCGCTCTGATGGAGGTCGTGTGGGGGATCGAAGGTCGCGGCCGCTCGCTGGAGACGATCGCATCCGGCACGTGATCGACCAACCGGGACGCGCCGGCGGCGAACCGGCCTGCGTCGTTTCCTGCGTCATGGCCGTCCCCGGGGCAAGTCCGGGGGCGGCTATGATGCGGCAGGCGTCCGCCCCTCCAACCTGGCGACAGGCGCAACCCCCGGGACAGGCTGAGGTCAGCCGAACGCAACGCAAGTGACCATGGCACCTCCTATTCTGCGACTGTTGCTGCTGCTCGCGCTCGGGTTCTTCCTGGGCCTCGCCTTCGAGGATTTCTACGCCCGCGCCAACCAGAAGCGGCCCGGCGGCATCCGCACCTTTCCGCTCCTCGCCCTCACCGGCGCCCTGCTGTATCGGCTGGACCCCGAACACCTTGTGCCGTTGAGCGTGGGGCTGCTGGCACTGAGCGCCTGGCTGACCTGCTACTATTGGCAGCACATCGGCGAGACGGACCATGAGGGTTTTCCGAACGTCGGTCTGATGGTGCCGATCTGCAATGTACTGGCCTATCTGCTCGGACCCGTGGCACTCGCCGAGCCGCCATGGGTCCCCGTCGGGGCGACCGTCGCCACCGTGCTGCTGCTGACCGCGCGCGAAGGCTTGCACGGCTTTGCCCGCCGGATCGAACTGAGCGAGATCGTCAATGCCGGGCGTTTCCTGCTGCTGACCGGCTTTGTCCTGCCGTTGCTGCCCAACACGCCGGTGACCGACCTCACCAGCATCACGCCATACCAGGCATGGCTCGCGATGCTGGCGGTGTGCACGGTGTCGTACGCGAGCTATTTGTTGCAGCGTTATGTCGCACCCTCCGGCGCGGCTCTGCTGGTCGCGCTGCTTGGCGGGATCTATTCAGCCACCGCAACCACGGTCGTGCTCGCCCGTCGGGCGCGGACCGAGCCGATGGGACGGCAGCAGGCACAGACCGGCATTATCCTCGCGACCTCGGTCATGTACCCGCGGCTGCTTTTGATCATCTTGCTGTTCAATCGATCATTGGCAGCCGCGCTGGCACCGACATTGCTTGAGCTGTGTGCGCTGGGCCTGCTGATGGCCGCGGCATGGCACTGGATCGGCAGGGCGCGACAGCGAGACGACCGGCCACTCGCTGCGCCCGCCAATCCATTGGGCCTGGGGACAGCCGCGACCTTTGCGGTGCTGTTCGTCGCAGTCTCGATCGCGTCGTCCTGGGCCATGCGCCAGTTTGGCACGGTCGGCATATACGCCCTGGCCGCCGTGGTAGGCGTCTCGGACATCAATCCATTTGTGCTCAGTCTCGCCCAGCACGGTGCGGGCGAATTATCGGGCACCGTCGAGGCGATCGCGGTTCTGCTGGCAACGGCCTCGAATAATCTGTTCCAGGCGGTTTATGCGACCGCCTATTCCGGCGGGCGTACCGGGTTCGTGCCAGCAGCGGCACTGACGGTGCTGGCAGCCTGCGGCGTCGGCATGGCGCTGGCACTGGCGTAGCGCAGGTTTCTTAGCTCTCCCGCGCTACGCGCGGGGTTGAGCCGCGAGGGTGAGAGTGATCGGGTCGCCCCGCTGCACCCCCAGCCTCGCGTCTCCACCTCTCCCACCGCGCGGGCGCGGTGAACGGCGGCAAATCACCGCGGCGGCGGGTAGTAACCCGGCGGCGGTGGTGCGTAGCCCGGCGGCGGCGGTGCGTAGCCCGGAGGTGGCGGCGCGTAGCCCGGCGGCGGTGGCGGGTACCCGGGTGGCGGCCCGTAGCCCGCAGGGGGAGCCGGCTGGTAACCGGGAACCTGATCGCCATGCGCGTACATGCACTGCGAGTATGACGCGTCGTAGCGCTGCTGCAGGTTCATCTGGGCATACCCGGCGGGAGCGGCGCCGTAGGCTGTGCCGGTTATGGCGCCCGCGCCGGCGCCGATCGCCGCGCCACGGCCGCCACCGACCGCCGCGCCAAGCCCGGCGCCGAGCACCGTGCCGACGCCGGCGGTCAGTAGCGCCTGGTTGTTGGCCTGTTGGGCGCCACCGGCGGTTTGCTGGTCGGCGTATTGCTTGCACACCGCCTGGTCCTGCTGGAACACGTCGAACGGCTTGCCCGGGGCCGGCATCACCTGAACGGTGGGCCCCAGCGGCTGTTGGACACATCCCTCAAGCAGCAACAGAGCGGTGAGGGCGGCGGTCGTGGTCTTCAAGGACGCCATGCGGGTTCTCATCTTGGTGGTGTGGCGGGCACCTCACGCCACTGCCCGTTGCAGGCAGCAACGTAAGGGTAATAGCCCGCCGGGTTGTCGCAATAGTACCAGAACTGGGCGGGCGGCAGACCGGTGGGCACCGGCGGTGCTTGCTGCACGATGATCGCCGGCGGGACGTAAGTGGGATACGGGTAGATCGGCGCAGGGTAGAAGTACCAGCCGCCGCCGGCAACCCACCACCAGGCAAAGCGGTTGTCGTGCCAACCCTGCTGCCAATGGCCGCCTTGCCAGACACCGCGTTCCTGCGGCGTGAAGCCGTGGAAGTCGCGCCCGTGGAAGTCGTGGCCGTCTCGTTGCGCATAGGCCGGCTGCGCCAGCGCCGCACAGGCACTGACGGCAGTGGCGAGCAGGATGTGATGGAGAGTGGTTCGCATGTGCGGGTGCCTTGTTGTTTGTGCTGCCGATGCAAGACCAGGCCGATAGCGGCTGTGGGCCGTGATGTGGGTCAACCTGGCCGCCTTGCTGCGTCCTTCCGATTCGTCAGGAAACAACCGAGTCGATTGGTAGCCGAGGGCCGACTCCCCTCGTCATGCCGGCCACCGGGTGGTCGGACTGACGACAGTGGTGCCGTCCGTGCGTCAGCGTTTACGGCGCCTGGTATCCGGATCATCACGCTACGAGGCGCGCTGCGGCGGGCCGACCCATTCGCGCAGATGCGGCGACAATTCGTGGTCCGGCGTCTTGACCAGATCCTTGGCCAGGCGGCCGGTCACCATCGCCGCGGTGCGTCCGTCCAACGCGTACTCGATCTCATGCAGACAATGCGCCGGCGCGACCAGCACCAGACGATCGAACACGCCCTCGCCCGCTGCGACGCCCGCCTCGTCGGCGACGAAATGCGCGAACTTGGTCTTCTCAAGTTCATGCGGATCATGCCGAGGTACCACGCCGTGGCTGCTCGGCGTCGCGCTTTCAAACGACCGTCCCGGCCGGTCGGACCGCAGCTCGTGCGAGGCGAGATGCGCGCTGGCCGAATCGAAACTGCGGGACGTGCGCAGCACATTGTCGGCGTCCGCCGCGACAAAACGCGCATGCTCGCCGTCGGCGATCAAAAAGCAGAGTCCGCGATTGCTGTTCATGACTGGAGTCCTTTCTCAATGCGCCATCAGCACCGGCAAACCGGCCGCGCGCAGCACGTGGCGGGTGAAACCGCCGAACACCACTTCCCGCATGCGGCTATGGCTGTAGCCGCCCATGACCAGCAGGTCTGCGCCGCTCTCCTCGATGGCGGACAGCAGCACCTCGCCCGGATCACGGCCGGCCGGCGGAATGACGCGCAGGGTCGCCGCTTGATTGTGCCAAAGCAGCGCGTGATGCAGCCGCTCGCATGAGTCGGCATCGCTGCGCGCATCCTCCTGCACGGCGATGACGGTGACCGAGTCGGCAGCTTGCAGCAGCGGCATTGCACCGGCGACCGCGCGTGCCGCCTCCGGCGTGTCTTTCCACGCAACGGCGATGTGGCGACCGATCTGCGCCACCGGCTGCGCCGGTGCGATCAACAGCGGGCGGCCGCTTTCCAGCAGCACCGCTTCCAGCAGATCCATGGTCACGGCCTCGCCGTCGCGCGCGCGCCCGAGCACGGTCAGATCGGCGGCACGGGCATGGGTCGCCAGAAGCCGCGCTTCTTCTCCGGTTTCCACATGGAATGTGGCCGAAGGGGCGTCGCCGACCGGCGTGTCAACCAATGCGACATGTTCTCGCTCGCAGAATGCCAGCACCGCGGTCCTGGCCCGGTCGCGACGGGAGTCGATATCGCTCTGCAACGACTCCACGACCTGGCCGATCCCCGCGCCGGCGCCACTGAAGTCGCCGGCGGACATCGAGATCACCAGTTTTTCCAGGTCGAGTTGCACGTGCAGGAAGTCGAGATGCCCGGCCGAGAGGCGCGCAAGCGTCAGCGCGGTGCGAAACACGGCGTCGTGAGTTTCGGCGCCAGGGGCCGGGACGAGAATGTATCTGAACATGCGACCTCCGATCGCCCCCCAGCTTGCCTCCAACCGGCGCCGGGCACGTTGATCTGCGTCAACCGCCCGGACACCTCGCCCACTCAGTGGGAGAGGTCGAGACGCGCAGCGGCGAGGGTGAGGATGATCGGGTCGCCCCGCTGCATCTGTTATCCTGCGTACCGCTGCACCCTCACCCTCGTCGCTGCGCACCTCAACCTCTCCCGCCATCGCGGGAGAGGCTTACGGTTGTGGTTCCACCAGCAGCACCGGCACGCCACGATCCGCTGCGATGCGCGAGGCCGCCGCCAGCTCGCCGGCCGCCGAGGCATCGCGCGTCAGCACCACGAACCGCTCCCGCACATGGCCAAGCGCGTGCAGCACGTCCTCCGCATGCAATCCGCCCAAGCTCCGCGTCGCGACGTGTGGCCGCGGCACGCCGAGCGACACCGCGCGTTGCACCACCCGATCGGCCAGGGCCGCGTCATCGTTCGGCAGCAACGCCAGCAGATGCCCACCGGTGGTCACCGCGGCCCGGGCGGCGGGCACCAGGCTCGGGTCCCCGGCATCGGTCAACAACGCGACGACCGCTCCCTGGCGCAGCGTCAACCGGCCGGGCAGCAGCAGCAGCGACGCCGCGGAGCCATGCGCCGCCGCATGCAGGCGCGAGGCGGCCGGCGCCAGCCCGGCACCGGGCGCTGCCTGTGCTGCAACGACGATGACGTCGCGGGCGGAGGCGATCGCCGCCATCGTCTCGGCCGGGTCGCCACGCCGTACCTCGAACGCGTTGGGCACGCCCAGAGCGGCGGCAACCTCATGCAGCAGACGTTGTGCGTCCTGCGCCGCCCGCCGCAGCTCGGCGGCGATCCGGCCGGTCTCGACCTTCTGCCACTCATGCGTCGGCAGTCGGATCTCGCGCGCGAACGGCAGCTCGGCTAGCGCCAGCAGTGCTTCGTCCTCGATGAACAAGCCGTGCAGATCAAGCTCCAGCAACGACGCGAACTCCGCCACCGCGCGCAGCGTCCTTGGATTCGCTTCGCCATGGCAGAGTTCCACAATCAGCCGACGATGCGTGGTGCCCGCATTGCTCATGACTCGTCGCTGCCTGGCCGGATTTCACCAGCGGCCTTGCGAGCCTTGGCGAACAGCTTCAGGCGTTCCTCTACGGCGCGGTTCAGGGTGCCTTCCGGATAGTCTCCCCCGGTACCGCGCTCGCCCGCCGGCATGCCGGTGAGCAAGCCGATGCCCGCGTCGATCGTGTGCACCGGCCAAACCGCGAAATGGCCGGCAGCGCAGGCCTCCACCACGTCGGCACGCAACATCAGGTGCTGCGCATTGGCAGCGGGGATCAACACGCCCTGCGTGCCGGTGAGGCCACGCGCGGCGCAGACATCGAAGTAGCCCTCGATCTTCTCGTTCACGCCGCCGATCGCCTGCACCACGCCATGCTGGTTGACCGATCCGGTCACCGCCAGGTCCTGCCGCAGCGGCGCATCGGCAAGCGCCGACAGCAACGCGTACAGCTCGGCCGACGACGCGCTGTCGCCCTCCACGCCACCATAGGATTGTTCGAACACCAGGCTGGCATACAGCGACATCGGCGCGTCCATCGCGTAGCGCCCGGCGAGGAAGCCCGACAGGATCAGCACGCCCTTCGAATGCAGCGGCCCGCCGAGTTCCACCTCGCGTTCGATATCGACGATCTTGCCGCTGCCGGCACGCACCCGGCAGGTGATGCGCGACGGCTGGCCGAAGCTGTGGTCGCCGAGGCTCAGCACCGACAGGCCGTTCACCTGGCCAACCCGGCTGCCCGTGGTATCGATCAGCGCGATGTCGCGCAGGATCATCTCGCGGCTGCGTTCCTGCACCCGGCCGGCACGCCGGCGCTGCTGGGCGATCGCCTGTTCGACATCCGCGCGCGTTGCCACCGCGCGGCGGTTGCAGCCGGCCCAGTGACTCGCCTCGGCGATCAGGTCGTGCAGCTTTTCGCCAAGCAGCGTGAGCTTGCCGGCATCATCAGCGATGCGGGCGGCGTGTTCGACCACACGCACGACGGCGGCGTGGTCGAGTGGTTTCAGGCCTTCCTGCGCGGCGATGGTGCCGATCAGCCGCGCCAGGATCGCCTCGGTCTCGGCCGAGCGGTCGATGTCATCGTCGAAATCCGCCAGCACCTTGAAGTGTTGCGCGAACTCGGGATCCAGTGCGGACAGCAGGTAGTACAGCATGCGGTCGCCGAACAGCACGACCTTCACGTCGAGCGGAATTGGATCCGGCTCCAGCGACACCGTCGTGGTGAGACCGATGAAACGCGAGATATCCTCGATGACGATTTCGCCGCGCATCAAGGCGCGCT
The DNA here is from genome assembly GCA_049522565.1 of Acetobacteraceae bacterium. Taxonomy (GTDB): domain Bacteria; phylum Pseudomonadota; class Alphaproteobacteria; order Acetobacterales; family Acetobacteraceae; genus JASHVB01. The sequence goes on along the minus strand of JBEKNT010000191.1, from coordinate 4,056 downwards.
TCAGCGCCGGCCAACTGAACGGCTCGGAGAGCAGGGCGCGGGCGTCGATCAGGATCATGCCGCCGTTGGCGCGATGCAGCGTGCCGGGTTTGATCAGGCGGAAATTGGTGATCAGCGCGCCCTGCATCTGCACATACTCGACGCGCCCCAGCAGGTCGCCGAGCGTCGGGTGGAGTTCCTCGACGACTGGGGCGGCGTGGTCCGCCTGGGTGACCAGCACGTTGATCTCGTAACGATCGAACGGGCCGCCGAGGCGCATACCGGTCAGCGCGCCTTCCGCCGCTGCCGTCGCCGCCTGCATGAACAGCGGCAGGTTCTCCAGGATGTCGGTGCGGGTTGCCTCGATGTGTTCGGTCACCGCCGGCAGATCGGCGAACGCAGCCTTTGCGTCGTCGAACGGCTGGGCGATGGCAAACTGCGCCGTGTCGCGGTCCAGCGTGCGCACCGCGTCACGCTGCTCCTTCTCGCGCCGCGGCAAGGCACGCAGGGTTTCCTCGAGGTCCTTCTCCAGTTCCTGGATCGCGTCACGCACGGCCTGCTGCGCCGCTTCCGGCCAGGCATTGAACTCCGTCGGGGGCACCACCTTGCCGTCGCGCGCCGGCGCCATGGCGAAACCAACCGGCGTGCGCAGGATGACGATGCCGCGCCCCTGCGCCTTCTCGTTCAGCGTGGCAAACGCCTGCTCGTTCTTTTCCTGGATGGATTGCTCGATGGCGCCGCGGCGCTTCTGGTACTCCTCGCTCTCAAAGATGGCCGGGAGGGCGACTTTCAGGTCGTCGATCAGGTTGTGGATCGCCTTGGCCAGCGCCGGCGCGCGGCCGCCCGGCAACGCCAAGGCGATCGGACGATGCGGTGCGTCGAAATTGTTGACGTAGATCCAATCGGAGGGCGCGGGCCGCGCGCGTGCGGCATCGTTCAGCAGGGCACGCACGGATTGCCGGATGCGCGCGCCGGGCGCGCCGATCGCGAAGATGTTGAAGCCGCGCTGGCCGATCGTGGTGCCGAAGCCGATGGCGTCCTGCGCGCGGGGCTGTTCGATCAGTCCGGGCAGCGGTGCCAGTTCGGTGGTGGAGGCGAACTCCAACGCATCGAGCGCAGCGCGGCGGTAGAGCCGGTCAGGCGGGATTGGTTGGATCGCGAGCGGGTCAGGCATGGACGCCGCTCTTTTCACGCGCCTCGTGCGGGCGCGTCGCCGGCGCGGGCCGTGCGGCTGGGATGGGTGTGGACATGGTTCCTCCGACGGTGCGGAGGTTGCCTTGAATCGCGGACGGCCACGTTGATCTGGGTCAACGGCAGGTAGCGGGAGCCTGGCGGCTGTCGTGCAACGCGGCGCGATACTGGCCGGGGCGGTCACGCCAGGTCTTCCCCTCCGATTGAGGGAGGGGGCCGGGGTGAGGGGTGCGTATATCCGTTGCCAACGGATGCACGCACCCCTCCCCCCAGCCCCCACCCTCAAGGGGAGGGGGGGGATTCTACTGCCCTATGCCTGCGCTACCGCCTCGGTCAGGAACGTCTCCAGCGCCCGCATGTACTCAACGTCCCGGAACGCGCCGGCCTTCCCGGCTGCCACCGCCTGCCGCACCCGGGTGCGCCACGCGGCGTCCAGGCCCAGCCGCGCGGCGATCGCCACGTACTCGTCCAGCGACCCGGCGACGGTAGCAGCGCAGCCGATCCGGCGCAGGATCGCCGCAGTGTGGCGCCCCCGCATGAACCGGCCGGGCAGGGTCACGATCGCCGGATCCTGGGCGAGGCAGTCCAGCGTGGATTTCCCCCCCGACCAGCCCGGCGTATCGAGCACCACATCCGCCACGCCCACCGCCGCGACAAAACGCTCCGGCGACATCGGCGGCAGGATGACGCAGTATTGCTCCGCGTCCATTGCGCAAGCGGCGAACGCCGCGCCGAGGCGTTCGCGGAACGCCTCGGTCACCGCGCGGCTCTTGGCGAACCCGATGAACACGAACTGGCACGGCCCCACCGCCGCCGCGATACGTGGAAATACCGCGTCATACATCGGCCGATACTTGTACAGTGCCTGCCCGGACCAGTACACTGGCCCGCTCGGACGCAGCCCCAACGCCGCACGGTCCAGCCGCAACGCGGGAAGTTCCTCCGGCAGGTAGCACAGGCCGAGTTGCGGCAGGCGCACCAGCTTCTCGGTGTAGTGCGCGGCGCCATCCGTCGGCTCCATCAGATCGCTCGACAGGAAATAATCGAGGGTCGGCATGCCCGTGGTCTCGGGCTGCCCCCATGTCACGCACTGCACCGCTGCCAGGCGTTGCGCCGCCAGCCGTCCGGCGAGCGGGTCCATGCCGACCTCCGGATACAGCAGCACGTGCGGCGCCGCGGCGGACACCGCCTGTCGCCACGCCGCCGGCGAGCGAAAACCCTGCACGAACCGATCGCACCACCCGGCCGCACGCGCGGTCTGCGCGTCGACCGTGCGGCCGGTGTGGAAGCCGATCACCTCGAACCGGTTGCGGTCGAGCTGAGTCAGCCAGCCCTCCAGGAACAGCTTGAAGATCGTGTGCTGGCAGAAGAAGCCGCTGACGATGCCCACCCGGATGCGTTCCCCGGGCGCCGGTCGCGGCGCCAGCGGTGCCCGCGTCTCGGTCGCTTCCAGCACGCGGCAGGCAAGCCCCCCGTAAGTCGCCTGTAGCGCCCGATCGTCCTCGCCCTGGTAAGGCAGGAAGAACGGCTGGGCGGTGCCGATCGCCGCCGCCAACGAGCGCACCGCGGCTTGAGTCGCCAACGACGCCTCGAGGCTGTCAAGCGCCGCCGTATAGCGTTGCCGCCGCACGGCGATCTCGGCCTCGGTGCGGGGGAGAACAGGAAGCTGCGCCATGCACAGGCCGAGCCGGGCGGCGCCGTACTGCGGATCGGCGGCGATCGCGGCCTCCTGGCAGGCGGCCGCTTCATCGGTGCGGCCTTGCTCCAGCAGCAGGCAGCCGAGATTGTAGTGGGCGACGGCGAAGCGCGGCGCCAACGCCAGCGCGCGGCGATAGCACCCCTCGGCATCCTCCGTCCGGCCCTGCTCTTGCAGCGCGATGCCGAGATTGTTCCAGGTCGGCGCTTGCATGGGCTGGAGCCGGGCGGCTTCGATCAGTGCCGTCTCCGCCTCCGCCCAGCGCGCCTGCGTCATCAGCCAACGGCCGTAATTCGCCTGGGCGTTGGTGAAATCGGGCTTGAGCGCGACGGCGCGGCGGAAACAGGCCTCCACCTCCGTCGGCGGGCCATTTTCGCCGAGCGCGTTGGCCAGGTTGTACCAGATCTCCGCAATCCCCGGCGCGTGTTCGGCGGCCTGGCGGTAGTGCGCCACTGCCTCCTCATGCCGGCCCAGATCGCGCAGGGTGGTCGCCAGGTTGTTGTGGATCTCGGCCGATTGCGGACGCAGCGCGACGGCGGCGCGGTATTCGCGTACGGCGTCCTCGCCGCGACCGAGCAGACGATAGGAGAGGGCGAGGTTGTTGTGGTACGGCGCGCGGCCAGGTGCGATCGCCATCGCCCGCTCGATCAGTGCTGCCCCGGCGGCGGGGTTGCCTTGCTCCGCGGTAATCAGGCCGAGCAGATGCAGACTGTCGGCATCGTCCGGGTCCTGCGCCAGGATGCCGCGGTAGAGCGCCTGCGCTTTGCCGAGCCGGCCCGCCTCGTGATGCTGAAGTGCCTCGCTCAATGTGGCCTCACTCACCGTCGGTCGGCTCCGCTCGGGCCATGCCACGAAAGGTGCGCCCGGTTCGTGTCATCCGCTGCGCACCTGCCGTTGCACCGCGCCCGATCATGATGCCCGCCATCGGAGGGATGAGCAGGGCGCGAGATTTCCATGGCGATGCCGTTCTGTTCCGTGCCGGCGGGTGCCGGGCGCGCGGTCGTCCTCGGGGAGACAGGAAATACCAGCGATAGGTTGACGATGTGTTGATGTGAGCGTCGGGTTTCTTCCCCCTCCCCTTGTGGGAGGGGGCCGACACCCGGCGCTCACAGCAACCCCACGGCAACCACACCCCCCCAAAACCAGTCTCCCCCACGACCACCCCCCCCCCCCCCCCCACCCCCCCGCAC
>JBEKNT010000190.1:0-12143 GCA_049522565.1 Acetobacteraceae bacterium | reverse complement strand
TTCGACAGCGTGGCACCGCGCTACGACCTGATGAACGACCTGATGTCGCTCGGCGTGCATCGCGTGTGGAAGCGGATTTTCATCACGACGCTGGATCCGCGGCCACGCGACCGGTTGCTCGATCTGGCCGGCGGCACCGGCGACATCAGCTTCGGCTGGCTGGCGAAGGGCGGCGGCCCGGTGCTGCTGTCGGACATCAACGCGTCGATGCTCGCAGTGGCGCGGGACCGCGCGGTGCAGCGCAGCGTGGTGGGCGACGTGTCGCTGCTGGTCGCGAACGCGGAGCATTTGCCGCTGCCGGATCGCTCGGTGGAGCGGGTGTCGATCGCCTTCGGCTTGCGCAACTGCACCGACAAGGATGCGGTGCTGCGCGAGGCGCGGCGCGTGTTGCAGCCGGGCGGCCGGTTCTGCTGCCTGGAGTTCTCGCGCATGCAGGTGGCGGCGCTGCAACCGCTCTACGACGCATGGAGCTTCCGGGTGCTGCCGCGGCTGGGGCGCGTGGTGGCGCAGGATGCGGACAGCTACCAATACCTCGCGGAAAGCATCCGCACGTTCCCCGACCAGGCGCGGCTGGCGGCGATGCTGCGGGAGGCGGGGTTCGCCCGGGTCAGCGTGCGGAACTTGTCAGGCGGGATCGCGGCGATTCACACCGGGTGGCGGCTGTGACAACCTCTCCCGCTACGTGGGAGAGGTCGCCGCGCGCTTGCGCGGCGGGTGAGGGTGCGGCGACGCGCACACTGCACGCTGTCTTGCTGTTATGGGAGAGAAGGGGCGTGTGCGTACCGCGGCACCCTCACCCGGCGCTGCGCGCCGACCTCTCCCGCGCAGCGGGAGAGGTAAAGTGAAACGAATCCTTCTCATCGTCTCCGGCGGCATCGCGGCCTATAAGGCGCTGGAGCTGATCCGCCTGCTGCGCGGCCGCGGCCATGGCGTGACCTGCGTGCTCACCACCAACGGCGGCCAGTTCGTCACCCCGCTGTCGCTCCAGGCGCTGAGCGAGGGGAAAATCTATACCGACCTGTTTTCGCTGACCGACGAAAGCGAGATGGGGCACATCCAGTTGTCGCGCAGCGCCGACCTGGTGGTGGTCGCGCCGGCCTCGGCCGACATCCTGGCGAAGATGGCGACGGGACTGGCCAACGACCTTGCCTCGACGCTGCTGCTGGCGACCGACAAGCCGGTGCTGGTGGCGCCGGCGATGAACGTGCGCATGTGGCTGCACCCCGCGACGCAGGCCAACATGGCAACGCTGCGCGCCCGCGGCGTGCTGGTGATCGGCCCGGACGAAGGCGCGATGGCCTGCAACGAGTTCGGCCCCGGCCGGCTGGCCGAGCCGCCCGCGATCCTCGCCGCCATCGAGGCCTGCTTCGACGCGCCCCAACCGCTCGCCGGCAAGCACGCGCTGGTCACCAGCGGCCCGACGCACGAGCCGATCGACCCGGTGCGCTACATCGCCAACCGGTCGTCCGGCCGCCAGGGCCACGCCATCGCCGCGGCGCTCGCCGCGTTGGGCGCCCGCGTGACTCTGGTCAGCGGGCCGGTGGGCGTTGCCGATCCTCCAGGGGTAACCGTGCATCGCGTGGAGACCGCATCGCAGATGTTGGCCGCCTGCCAGGCGGCGCTGCCGGCGGATGTCGCGGTATTTGCCGCGGCGGTGGCGGATTGGCACGTGGCCAACGCGTCCGGGGGAAAAATCAAAAAGGCGCCGGGCGGCGCGCCGCCGTCGCTGGCGTTGGTGCCCAATCCCGACATCCTCGCCACGATCGCGACACCCGGCTCGCAGCGCCCGCGCCTGGTCGTCGGTTTCGCCGCGGAGACCGACGACCTGATGGCCAATGCGCAAGCCAAGCGAGTCCGCAAGAACGCCGACTGGATCGTCGCCAACGACGTGTCGCCGGAGACCGGCATCATGGGCGGCATGGACAACGCAGTACACCTGATCACCGCCGCGGGCGTCGAGCACTGGCCGTTGCTGGCAAAGGACGAAGTGGCGCGCCGGCTGGCGGAACGCATCGCCACCGCGTTGGCATGACGGGGTACCAGGTCCGCTTGCTCAACCGGCTGGACGAACCGGCGTTTCGTCGCGTGCGCCTCGACGCGCTGCGGTTGCATCCGGCGGCCTTCGCCGCATCCTGCGAAGACGAAATGCGGACCACGCCGGACGACCTCGCCTGTCGTTTGCTGGAACCGCCAAGCTATATGTTCGGCGGCTTCACCGAGGGCGGCGAACTGGTCGGCACCGCCGCTCTGCGGTTACAGGCCGGCGCCAAATCACGCCACAAGGGCTCCGTGTTCGCGGTCTATGTCGATGCGGCGCATCGTCGCACCGGCCTGGCGCGCGCCCTGGTCGAAGCGGCGATCGCCCGTGCGCGTGACGCGCGGCTCAGCGTGGTGCATCTCACCGTCACGCTGGGCAATGACGCGGCACGCCGGCTTTACGTTGCGCTCGGCTTCCGCACCTATGGCATCGAGTGCCGCGGGCTGCACGTGGATGGGGTGTTCCATGACGAAGAGCTGATGGCGCTCGATCTGGATTGACCGGAGGTGCCGACACACCACCCGTCTCGCCAACGCATCGCCAACACCCGACGGCAAGTGCCATCATGCGTCCGTCATGCCTGACGCACCGACCCCCACGACGCCCGACACGCCACCGCCCGCCATCGTGGTGCTCGACCACCTGACCCGCCGGTTCGGTGACTTCGTCGCGGTGGACGACGTCAGCTTCCGCGTCGCCGGCGGCGAGGCGTTCGGCCTGATCGGGGCCAACGGCGCCGGCAAGAGCACGATCATCAAGATGCTGACCACGCTGCTGCCGGTCAGCGCCGGCGCCGCCACGGTCGCCGGCTATGACATCGCGCGCCAGCCGGCCCAGGTGCGCCGGCACATCGGCTACGTGCCGCAGCTCCTCTCCGCCGACGGCGCCCTCACCGCCTGGGAGAATCTGCTGCTCTCGGCCCGGCTCTACGGCGTGCCGCCGCGCGAGGTGCGCGAGCGCATCGAGCATGCGCTCACCGCCATGGAGCTGGCGCCGTTCGCGCATCACCTGGTGCAGGGCTTTTCCGGCGGCATGATCCGCCGCCTGGAGATCGCCCAGAGCATGCTGCACCGGCCGGCGGTGTTGTTCATGGACGAGCCGACGGTCGGGCTGGACCCGGTCGCCCGGCGCACCGTGCTGGAGCATGTCGCCGGCCTGCGCCAACGCTTCGGCACCACCGTGGTGGTGACCAGCCACTACATGGAGGAGGTCGAGGAACTCTGCGACCGCATCGCCATGTTGAGCCACGGGCGACTTGTCGCGCTGGACACCCCGGCCGCACTGAAAGCCCGCATCGGTCCGCGCGCCACGCTCGACGACGTGTTCGCCGCGTTGGCCGGCGCCGAAGCCGAGGAAACCGGCGGCTTCCGCGATACGCGCCGCTCGCGTACTGCCGCGCGCCGCCATGGATGACAGCTTGACGCGCGGGAGCCTCGCCTATCTGCGCCAGGCCTATGGCGTCGCCGCCGCCGAAGTCGCGAAGCTGCGCCACGACCCGTTCGAGTTGGCGACCCGCGCGGTGCAGCCGGTGCTGTGGCTGGTGTTGTTCGGCGAGGTGATGGCCCGCATTCGTGGCGTGGCCGAGGGCAATGTGCGCTATCTCGACTTCCTCGCCGCCGGCATCCTGGCGCAGAGCGTATTGTTCGTGGCGATCTTCTATGGCATCGCGGCGATCTGGGAACGCGACCTCGGCATCCTGCACCGCTATCTGGTCAGCCCCGCGCCGCGCTCGGCATTGGTGCTGGGCAAGGCCGCCTCGGCCGGCGTACGCGGCCTGTCGCAGGCGGTGGTGATCTATCTCCTGGCGCTGCTGCTGCATGTCGCGGTCAGCCTCAATCCATTCCGCATGGCGGGCATGGTGCTGCTGATCCTGCTGGGTGCCGGGCTGTTCTCCAGCTTCTCGTTGATCATCGCCTGCCTGGTGAAGACGCGCGAGCGCTTCATGGGCATCGGCCAGGTGCTGACCATGCCGATCTTCTTCGCTTCCAACGCGATCTATCCGCTGGATATCATGCCTGGCTGGCTGCGGGTCGTGGCCCACGCGAACCCGCTGACCTATGAAGTGGATGCGCTGCGGGCGCTGATGATCCGGGGCGCCGCCAGTGTGTTCGGCCTCGGCGCCGACTTCGCCATCCTGGCAGGCGGGTTTGCGCTATTGCTCGGCGTGGCGGCACGGCTGTACGGACGGATGGGATCGTAGCGCGGGATGCCCTATGATCGACCGGCGGTCGGAGGTGTTGCCCATGCCAGATGATGCTGTGCTGCCAAGCGCGTCTGCCGGGATGATCGGCGGCGTTATCCCGGTGCTGGATGTGGCGCGCTATCTGGCAGGCGAGGCGGACGCCCTGCCGGCGCTGGGACGCACGCTGCGTTACGCTTTCCAGCACGTGGGGTTCTATTATCTGCGCGGGCATGGTGTGCCGCACGCGCTGATCGATGCCACCTTCGAACAGGCGGAACGGTTCCACGCCATGGATCTGGAACGCAAGCTGGCGCTGCGCATCAACGAGCATAACATCGGCTACATGCCGATGGGTGGCAGCATCGCCCGCAGCTCGACGGTGCATCGCAACCGCAAGCCCAGCGTCAACGAGGCATTCTTCCTGCGCCGCGAGCGCACGCCGGACGATCCCGACGTGATCGCCAACAAGCGCTTCCGCGGTTTGAATCAATGGCCGGCTGACCTGCCGGGATTTCGCGACACCGTGCTGGCCTACATGACCGCGATGGAGGCGTTGGGCCGGCGGCTGGTGCCAATCTATGCAGTCGCGCTCGGTCTGCCGGCGGATTATTTCGATGCGATGTTCGCGCGGCCGAACATGATCCAGCGGCTGACGCATTATCCGCCGCGGCCCAGCTACGAGGAAGACGAATTCAGCATCGCTCCGCACACCGATTCCGGCTTCATGACCTTGCTCGCACCATCCAGGGTACCGGGGCTGTCGATCCGGCTGCCGGACGGGACATGGTTCGATGCGCCATCGATCGAGGGCGCCTTCGTGGTCAATGGCGGCGACATCCTGCGGCGTTGGACGAACGACCGGTTTCTCTCCACGCCGCATCGCGCGATCAACAGTTCCGGGCAGCATCGCTACGCGATCCCGTTCTTTTTCGATCCGCATCCGGATACGCTGATCACGTGCCTGCCGACCTGTGCGTCGGCCGACAATCCCCCGCGGTACGAGCCGGTCACCTACGATCAGTACGCGCTGTGGTACGCGACGCAGAACTACGTGCACCTGGCGCAGGCGGCCGAGGAAGCGCCCGCGCCGGCGGGGTAGACCAACGCGATGAATACTCCCCCTCCCCTTGTGGGAGGGGGGCGGGGGGAGGGCTACCGTGCGGCACGAACCCCTCCCCCCAACCTTGGTCCGCTTCGCGGCCCAAGCCCTCAAGGGGAGGGGGAGTATATTGCGGCACGCGGCAACCGATCGCATCATCCTGCCATGAGCATTGCGATTCGCGTCTGCCGGTTGCCGCACGGCGAGGGCCTGGCCCTGCCGACTTACGCCACCGCCGGTGCGGCCGGCATGGACTTGCTCGCCGCGGTGGCCGAGCCGGTGACGCTCGAGCCCGGCAAGCGCGCGCTGATCCCAACCGGCCTGGCGATCGCCCTGCCGCCGGGCTACGAGCTGCAAATCCGCCCGCGGTCCGGCCTGGCGTTGCGGCACGGCATCGTGCTGCCCAACAGCCCCGGCACGATCGACGAGGACTATCGCGGCGAGTTGCAGGTCATCGTGCTGAACGCCGGCGACGCGCCGTTCACGGTGGAGCGTGGCACGCGCATCGCCCAGGCCGTGCTGGCCCCCGTGGTGCGCGCGCGCTGGCACGAGGTGGCGACCCTCGACGATACCGCGCGCGGCACCGGCGGCTTCGGCAGCACCGGCACGGCGTGAAACCTCTCGCGCCGGAGCGGGAGAGGTCGGCGCGCAGCGCCGGGTGAGGGTGTCGCGACCCCCGGGCAAACTTTCAAAACGGTCCGCAACAGCAGAGCGCCGACCCGATCACCCTCACCCTCGGTGCTCCGCACCTCGACCTCTCCCGCGAAGCGGGAGAGGTTTTCTGGGTTAGCCATCCAGCATCGCGCGGACGCGCTCGGCGAGTTCGCGCCGGCGGTACGGCTTGCGCAGGGCATCGGGGTCCATCACCCCGGTCTCGCCATCGTCCTCGGCAGCGAAACCCGTCGTGAACAGCACCGGCAGGTCGGGCTGCAACGCCCGGGCAGCATCGGCCAATTGGTAGCCGCTCAGGCCGTTCGGCATGACCACGTCGGTGAACAGCAGATCGAAGTGCTCGTCGGCCCGCAGGATCGCCAGCGCGGCCGGCCCGTCGGCGGCGAGCCGCACGCGATAGCCCAGCGCGGCAAGGTTGCGCGCCGCGGTCGCGCGCATGCCGTCATTGTCGTCCACCACCAGGATCGACTCGTTGCCTCTTGGCAGCGGTGGCATCCGGACCTTCGGCGGCACGGGGGCGGCTCGGTCGGCCAGCGTATGCGGCAGATAGAGCCGCACGGTGGTGCCTTCGCCCACCGCACTGTCGATGCTGAGATACCCGCCGGACTGTCTGGCGAACCCGTAGATCGTGCTGAGGCCCAGCCCGCTGCCCTTGCCGAGCGGCTTGGTGGTGAAGAACGGCTCCATCGCGCGAGCCAGCACCTCGGGCGGCATGCCGGTTCCGGTGTCGGTCACCGACAGCACCACGTATTCGCCCGGGGTCGCTTCCCGATGGTGGGCGCAGTACGCGGCGTCCAGTATAGCGTTCGCCGTCTCGATGGTCAGCTTGCCGCCATGCGGCATGGCATCGCGCGCATTGATCGCGAGATTGAGCAGCACATCGACGATCTGTGACGGATCGGCGAGGGTGAGCCACAGCCCCGGTGCCAGCACCACATCGACGGTGACGGTTTCGCCAAGCGTGCGTTGCAGCAGGGAGACTTGCACCGGGACGTATTCGTTGAGATCGATCACCGCCGGCTGCAACGGCTGGCGGCGCGCAAAAGCCAGCAGCCGCTGGGTCATCGCGGCGCCGTTCAGCGCGCAGTCGAGGATCTCCGTGGCGAGTTGGCGCTCCTCCGTCCGGTCGGCGAGCAGGTCCAGCAGGAACTCGGTATGGCCGAGGATTGCCCCGAGCAAGTTGTTGAAGTCGTGTGCGACACCGCCGGTAAGCTGGCCCACGGCTTCCATGCGGTGCGCGTGCCGCAACTCGATCTCGGTTTCCCTGCGTTGCGTGACATCCTGCACCACGGTCAGCACGCGCAGCACGCGGTCCGTCTGACGGTCACGCTCGGCGATGGTGCCGAAGGCGGAGACCCAGCTCCAATTGGCGTCTGGCGACCGCACGCGGTATTCGCTTGTCGCCATGTCGCTGCTGCCGTCGAGCAGCGCGCCCTCGGCTGCCGATCGCGCGGCGGCGTCGTCGGGATGGATCAGCGCTTTCCAGGCAGCCAGTTGGGGGCTGTCGAAGTCCAGTTGGACATCGGCGGGTACCGTATCGGCGGTGAGCGCCGCGGCCCGCGCGTCGAAGCGGACCACGCCGCGCCGCATGTCCTGCTCATACATGCCGAGGCCGGCGGCTTCGACCGCGAGGCGCATCCGCGTCTCGCTGTCGCGCAACGCCGCCTCGATCTCTTTCTCGTGGGTGACGTCCTCGGTGGTACCCAGGATCAACGGCTCGCGCTCGCCGGGAAGGGCGAGCGGCACGACGCTGGAGCGTGCGAACAACACTGCGCCCGACTTGGTTATGTAGCGCTTCTCTGTCGGTCGCGTGTTGGATCGCGGGTCGGCGGTCACCGGCACCGCGATGTCGAGGTCGTCGGGATGCGTGAGATCATGGGGGGTGCGGCCGAACAGTTCGGCTTCGGTGTAACCGAACATGTGGCAAAGCGCTGGATTGGCGGCGACGATGCGGCGCGTCTCGGCGGTGGCGATGGTCAGGCCGATCGGACTGTCGTGGAACACCTGTTGGAAGCGGGTTTCGCTGTCGCGCAGCGCATTCGTGCGATCGCTCACCGCGCCGAGAAGCTGCGCATTGGCGTCGTGCATGGCGCGGGTCTGCCGCCGGCTCAGCAAGGTGGTAAAGCCGCCCAGCAGCAGCGCCAATGAGAGCGCGCCGCTGCTACCGGCCAGCACTTGTGTGCGGGCATGGCGGGCCACCGCCTCGCGTGTGCTGAGCAAGTCGGCTTCGGCCTGATCGAACGCTGCCAGCCGGGCGCGGATGTCAGCCATCAGGGTGGCTCCGTCGCGCAGGCGCATCTGCTGCGATAGTCCCTGCTGGTCGCCCGTGCGAACGCGGACGAGAGCCGACGTGAGGACAGCCAATCGCTGCTCGATCAGCGGCGCCAGCGCGTCGAGCCGGGCGGTCTGCGCAGCGCTGTCCACGGCCAGCGCGCGCAGGCGTGTCTCGGCGGCCGGGATAGCCTGGCGTGCCGCGTCATAGCGCACGATCAGGGTGGGATCGTTGATGAGCAGGTAGGCGCGCACGCTGGCCTCGGCGTCCTGGAGGATGCTGAACAGCGTGCCGGTGGCGCGGCGGGTTTCGAGCGTGTGGGCCACCCAGGCATCGGCCTCGCCGCTGCGCATCGACATGGCCATGATCATGGCGAGGCCGGCGATCAGCAGGACGAAGCCGCAGGCCTGGAGGAGCAGGACGTGGGATGGCCAACCGCGGCCGGCGTGGTTCGTCGGGGCCTCGGGCCGGCCGCAGTCAAGGCTGGGGGCGGTTGTCTCTGGCGACGCCGTCCCTGGTTCGGTCATGCCACTGTCATATCGGATTCGCTTGCGGATTGTTACACGCATAAGTAACCATCGGCGTACCATGCATGCCCATGACACGATTTCCAACCCTGGGTTGCGTCAAAGTCCGTTATTTCTCGTGAGTCCTGAAAATGATTATCGTGGCTCGCAACCATGGATCGTGCACGCGCAGCGCTGGCCGTGAGGTCTGGGCTGAAGAGATCACGTCATGGATAATAAATGGTGAATATTCCACACCGGCTACCACACCGCGCTGGGTGGCCGTCGGACCGGGATGCGCGTCGGCAAGCAGGTCCGCGTCGGCAAGCATGGGAGAAGGGCGGAAGGCCCTGCACGTTGCCCCCTGCGGCTGGCGTCACCGCAGTCGCGCGGTCAGCCTTGTGCCGATGGTTAGCGTCCGCCGAGAAATAACCGAATCATTGACGGGCGGATCGCAACACCCCGTGTCATGGCCTGCGCCGGCCATGACACGGGGTGTTGCCTCGGCGCCGCTTGAAGCACTTGTTTCCCCGCGCGTCCTTACAGTCAACGCCCGGTGGTTTCGATCGGGGCACAGTTGGTGCGGCCGGAGGCCAGGCAGTCCTGCATCCGTGACGATTCCTGTAACTCGTGCACGACGAACAACACCGCAACGACCAAGCCGACGAGCAAGAGCAATCCGATCAACGCGCGGTGGCGCGGAGCGTTATCCGGACCTTCTTCGTCATCGTGCTGCGTCGTCATGCCGCACTGCGTCCTTCCTCCACCGCGTGGCACGCCACCAGCGCATCGCCGGCACGCGTGTGCACGGGCTTTTCCACCCGGCAGCGCGCGTTGGCCAGCGGACAGCGCGGATGGAACGGGCAGCCGGGCGGCGGCGCGATCGGGCTGGGCACCTCGCCACCCACCGGCGTGCGGCTGCGGCCCGGATTCTCCAGGTCGGGGATCGCATCCAGCAGCAGCCGCGTATAGGGATGCCGCGGCGCCTGAAAGACCTCGTTGGCCGGGCCGAGCTCGACGATGCGGCCGAGATACATCACGCCCAGCCGGTCCGACATGTGCCGCACCACCGCCAGGTTGTGACTGATGAACAGGTAGGTCAGCCCCAGCCGGCTTTGCAGGTCGCGCATCAGGTTGAGGATCTGTGCCTGCACCGACACGTCCAGCGCGGAGGTGGGTTCGTCGCACACCAGGAATTCCGGCTCGCTCGACAAGGCGCGGGCGATGGACACGCGCTGGCGCTGGCCGCCGGAGAATTCGTGCGGGTATTTGTCGCCGTCGGCGGGCGCCAGCCCGACCTGCGACAGCAGCGCGCCGACCCGGTCGCGCAGTTCCCCCGCCGAGCGCACGATGCCGAAGGCACGGATCGGCTCGGCGATGATGTCGCGCACCCGCCAGCGCGGGTTCAGCGAGGCGTAGGGGTCCTGGAAGATCATGTTCATCCGCCGGCGCAGGTCGGGCTGCGCGCGGGCGGCGGAAAGCGGCTGGCCCTCGAAGCGGATTTCCCCCGCGCTCGGCGTGTAGAGGCCGACAGCGAGGCGGGCGACGGTGGATTTGCCGCAGCCGGATTCGCCCACCAGCGACAGGGTGGTGCCGCGCGGAATGGCGAAGGACACGGCGTCCACGGCGCGCAGCGTCGCTCGCTTCTCGCGTGCGAGCAGGCGCTGCAAGGCGGGGCGGGAGACGTCGAACGCGTGCGAAACCGCGATCGCCTCCAGCATCGGCGCGGTGGCGGCGACCGGGGCGGGCAGCGGCGCCTCAGGCATCGGTGCGCTGGCTCATGCGAAGGAGAAGCACACTCCTCCCCCTCCCCTTGTGGGTGGGGGGCGGGGGGAGGGGAACGTACAGCCACGGACAGTGGCTGTACGCACCCCTCCCCCCAGCCTTGGTCCGCTTCGCGGCCCAAGCCCTCAAGGGGAGGGGGAGAATGGTCCGGGGGCTCACGCGGGTTCCTCGGCGAACTGCCGCGCGTCAGGCGGAATGACCATGCCAGGCAGCTTGCTCGAGGTCCAACAGTGGATCGCGTCCGAGAAATCCACCGGTTCGTCGACCGAGCCACCCTTGATGCTGACGTAGTCGAACCCTTCCTTTGCATGCCACAGCCGTGTGCCGCACACGACGCAGAACACGCAGGTGACGCTGCGGCCACTGTCCGCCTTGCGCGACCAGGTCCGCGTGTCGCCTTTGGTCAGGGTGACCGCCGCGCGCGGTACCACCAGCGACATGCCGAACGCCGACGCCGACTGCTTCTGGCATTCGCGGCAGTGGCAGGCGAGCAATCGCAGCGGGGCGGCCGAGATCGCGTAGCGTGCCGCACCGCATTGGCAGCCGCCGGTCAGCAACGCCTCAGACATCCGTGGTTTGCTCCTGACTTGCGGTTGCGTCGGCTGCGTGCAGCCAGCAGGCGGCTTGGGTGGCGCCGGCGTCCAACAGGTCGGGGCGCTCGGCGAAACAGCGGTCGAAGGCTTTCGGGCAGCGCGGGTTGAAGGCGCAGCCCGGCGGGATCGCGTTCAGCCGCGGCATGGCGCCGTCGATCTGGCGCAGGCGTTCGACGCGGTGCTCGATCGGCGGAATGCTGCCCATCAGGCCTTCGGTGTAGGGGTGGGCAGGGTGCTTGATGACGTTCAGCACCGGGCCGAGTTCGGCGATGCGCCCGGCATACATGACGGCGACGCGGTCGGCGGTCTCGGCGATCACGCCCATGTCGTGGGTGATCAGCATCACCGCGGTGCCGTGGTCACGGGTGAGGCGCTTCAGCAGCGTGATGATCTGTGCCTGGACCGAGACGTCGAGTGCGGTCGTGGGTTCGTCGGCGATGACAAGGCGCGGCTCGGCGCACAACGCGAGGGCCACCACGACGCGCTGGCGCATGCCGCCGGAAAATTCATGCGGGTAGGCGTCGATGCGGCGGGCGGCGGCGGGGATGCCGACTTCCTCCAGCCAGCCGATGGCCTTCTTGCGCGCCTCGGCGTCGGACAGCCGCAGGTGGGTCTGCATGGTCTCGGTGAGTTGGCGGCCGATCGTCAGCAGCGGGTTGAGCGTGGTGAGCGGGTCCTGGAAGATCGTGCCAATCTGTTTGCCGCGGATCCGGCGCATGCGCTCGGGCGGCAGGTTGTCGATGCGGTTGCCGTCGAGGCGGATTTCTCCGCCGACGATGCGGCCGGGGGGTTCCAGCAGGCCGATGATCGAGACGCCGGTGAGCGACTTGCCGGCGCCGGATTCGCCGACCACGCCGAGGATCTCGCCGGTGTCGATGGCGAAGGAAACCTGGTCGAGCGCGCGTAGCGTGCCGCGGCGGGTGGGGAATTCGACGCTCAGGTCTTGGACGGTGAGGAGCGGCATGGTTACGCCATCGCTGCTCGCCCCGTCATGCC
>JBEKNT010000189.1:0-19811 GCA_049522565.1 Acetobacteraceae bacterium | reverse complement strand
AGCCGGGTAGGGCGGAAAAGCGTCGCGCAGTCCGCCGCCGGACGGACGCGCAGCCCGCGTTCGGCATCGTGCTCCGCCATGTACGGACTGGGCGCGAACGCCGAATGCGCTGCGCTTTTCCGCCCTACGCAGCGGCCGACAGCCGACGCGATAAGAGCCAAGTCATTTATCGAGCGGCGTGGCGCGGTCCGGGCATTTCGCTTCCAGCGCCTCGCTCGCCGAGACCTCGTGGCGCGAGCAACTGGCGAGCTTCTGAACCAACGCGTCGACGGTCGCCTGGTCTGTGGAATCGAACTTCAGGCAACCGACGATGTCGGGGCCGACGCAACTGGGAATCGGGCCGTGCAGCCGGAAGTCCGCCATTTCGCGATCTAATACCAAGCGCCCGAAACACTGACTCTCGCATGGTGTTGGCAGGGCCCGCCGCAACCCGTCATGGCCGGGCTTGACCCGGCCATGACGGTTGGGACGGACCGTGCCGTACGTCAATCTTTCGGACGGTTGGTATAATAAGTCGGCGTTATTTGCGAACGACTGCTTGACGAATGCAGGTAGTTTGCATTGAGCTACGAACGCTCGGCAGGCATCTCGAAAGGTCTTGCTCACGTCCTGGCCATAGCAGTTCTCGAGGCAGCCACCGAAGCAAGCATAGTCCGCTCCCGAACCGACCAGCCATCCGTTCCATTGCCCGGCCCCCTCCTGGCCGACGGCTCCGGACGAAGCCAGCAGCATCGCGGAGAGGATAGATGCTGCGAACGACCTTATTCGTTCCCTCCGCTGCGGCGTCATGCCGCACCCGTGCAGTGAACATCGGAGCGAATCGGAGTGATCCGGCTCACGTTGCACGTCTCGTTCGTATCAGGCCATCCGGTTCGCCCGTGCCAGCACCGCCTCGAACAATACCTGGCAGCCGGCCTCGGCTTCCTCCGGCATGATGCTCTCCGCCTCGTTGTGCGACAGACCGTCCTTGCATGGGGTGAAGATCATCGCCGTCGGCACGTGACGCGCCACGTAGACCGCATCGTGCCCGGCGCCGGAGACGATCTCGCGCGCCGAATAGCCGAGCTTCGCCGCACCCTGCCGCACCAGATCGACGCACGCCGGATCGAACGGCTGCGCGACAATCTTGAACAACGTGGTCAGTTGCAGCGTCACCCCGCAGTCGCGCGCGATGGCGTTGGCCGCGGGCGGAAACTCCGCATCCAGCCGATCGACCTCCGCGTCCGACGGATGGCGGAACTCGACGGAGAAGCGCACCTCGCCCGGCACCACGTTGCGGCTGTTCGGCAGCACCACGAGCTGGCCCACCGTGCCGCGTCCGTCCTCGCCGCGAGCGCGCATCATGCGATCCACCAGGTCGATGATCCGCGCCGCAGCGACCAGCGCATCCTTGCGCGTCGAGGGCGGCGTGGTGCCGGCATGCGAATCCTGGCCGAGCGTGACGGCGTCGTACCACACCTGCGCCTGCGCGCCTGTTACGATGCCGATCTGCCTTTCCTCGCGCTCGAGGATCGGTCCCTGTTCGATATGAAGTTCGAAATACGCATCCGCGGGGAATGACGCCGCCGGCTGCGGGCCGCGATAGCCGATGCCGTCCAGCGCCGAACGCACCGTCACGCCTTCCAGGTCGGTCAGCGCATAGACTTTGTCCAGCGGATAGACCCCCGACCATACGCCGGAGCCCATCAGCGAGTGGCCGAAGCGGCTGCCTTCCTCGTCGGTCCAGTTCACCAGTTCCACCGGCGCCTCGGTGACGATGCCAAGGTCGTTCAGGCTGCGCATCACCTCCAGCCCCGCCAGCACACCCAGCGCGCCGTCGAATTTCCCGCCGCTCGGCTGGCTGTCGAGATGGCTGCCGAACAGCACGGGCAGGCGGTTGGGGTCGCGGCCCGGGCGGCGCGCGAACATGTTGCCGATGGCATCGACGCGCACGGTTAGCCCGGCCGCCTCGCATTCGGCGCGGAAGCGGTCGCGACCGCGCTTGTCCACGTCGGTCAGCGTCAGGCGACGCACGCCGCCCTTCGGGGTGGCGCCGATCTGCGCCATGGACATCAGCAGGTCCCACAGCCGCTTGCCGTCGATACGCTGGTTGGTCTGGATCGTCATGCGGGACTCCTGAGGTTCCCCTCTCCCGATTCGCGGAAGAGGTTGGGTGAGGGCAGGGCGTGCGGTACGCCGTACCCTCACCCTCCGTCGATCCGCTTCGCGGCTCAACCCCGCGCAAAGCGCGGGAGAGGGTAGCTACTTTCCCTTGAACTGCGGTTTGCGCCGCTCGCGCCAGGCTTGGTGACTTTCCGCCTTATCCTCGGTCAGTTCCAGCATGGCGAAGCGATACAGATCCGCCAATGCCGCATCCGACTGCGGAATATTCATGCCGTAATTCAGCGACTCCTTGGTCAGCCGCGCGGCCAAGGGCGGCAGCGTCGCGATATGCTCCGCCACCGCCAACGCGCGCGGCATCAACTCGGCATGCGGCACCAGCCATTGCGCCAGGCCGGTGCGGAACGCCTCCTCCGCGGTCAGCGGAAAGCCGAACGCGGCGCGCATCGCCAGCCCCTTGCCGACCCAGCGCGCCAGCCGCACCGCGCCGCCCTGCGCCGGAATGATCCCCAGTCCCGACTGCGGCAGCCGCCACTCCGCGCGCTCCGACGCGACGATCAGATCGCAGCAATACGTAACGATGCAGCCGATGCCGACCGCGTAGCCGTTCACCGCGGCGATCAGCGGCTTGGCGAAATCCGCCAGCATGTTGATCGGATGGGCGCGCCGCCGGTTCGGCAGGTCCTCGATGAAGGCGCCGACCGAGTTCATCGTGTGCGTCTTGGGATTCTTCAGATCGGCGCCGGCGCTGAAGGCCCCGCCGGCGTCGTCGCCGGTCAGGATCGCGCAGCGTATCTCGGGGTCGGCCTCCAGTTCCGGCAGGCGCTCGCGCAAGCCGGTCTGGAATTCCTCGCACCAGGCATTGCGCGCCTCCGGCCGGCTGAGCGTCAGGATGGCGATGGGGCCGCGGCGTTCCAGCAACAGTGGCATCGTGCGTTTCCTCCATGCGAATCGAGACAGCTTGCCCGATGCGCCACTTCCTGCAAGCCTGCCGCACATGACGCCCCCCGCCTTGCACCGCTTGCTCGCCTGCCTGCTGCTGGCAGGCTGCGCCCTTGTGGACCAGAGAACCTTCGCACCGGCACCGGAGGCGAAGGCGGAAGCCTCCGCGCCGCCCGCGGCGCCGGTGCGGCTGGATCAGCGCCTGCCGCTGGTCACCGTCGATTTCAGCGGGCCGCCGCCGCAATACGAGGAGTTGCTGCGTTACGCCGTGCGCGCCGCGGAAATGCGCGATCGCGACGTGCAGTACGACGTGGTCGCCATGCTGCCGAACGCCGCCGACGCGGCGCAGGGCCAGCGCGACGCGGCGGCGGTGATGCGTTCCATCATGCTGACGGGCGTGCCGGCGGCGCGCGTCCATCTCGGGCTGCGCGCCGACCCGACGCTGTCGGGCCGCGAGGTCCGTGTCTACGTCCGCTGAGCCAACGCTACGAGGTCTGATCGGCACGCGGGCGGAAGGAATTGCCCTGTTGCTGATGACCGCCTGCAGTTGGGGCCTGACCTGGCCGCAGGCGAAGTTTCTGTTGACCGAATTGCCGCCGTTCTCGATGCGCTCAGTCTGCACCGTCGGCGGTGCGCTGTTCGCCTTCGCGGTGGCGGCGTTGCGCCGCGAGGCGCTGTGCCCGCCGCGCGCGCAATGGGGTTGGCTGACGGTCTTTGCGATGTTGAATTTCGGCGCCTTCACCGTGTTCACCACCCTGGCGCTGGCCTGGCTGAACGCGTCCGAGGCGGTGATCGTCACCTACACGCTGCCGATCTGGGCCGGCGCGCTGGCCTGGCCGATGCTGGGCGAGCGCCCCACCATCCGCCGCGTCGCCGCGATGTTGCTCGGGCTGGCCGGGGTGGCGCTGCTGGTCGGGATCGGTTCGGTGCAGGCGCGCTGGAGCAAGCTGCCTGGCGTCGCCTGCGGGTTTCTCGCGGCGTGGATTTTCGGGCTGGGCACGGTGGTCGCCAAGCGGCACCCATTGGCATTGCCCCCGGTCACCAGCGTGGCCTGGCAGGCGACGATCGGCGCCGTGCCGGTGTTGGTTTTGGCGCTGTGGGAGCGACCGCATTGGGGCGCGGTGACGCCGGTGGGCTGGCTGTGCTGCTGCTATATCATGGTAATGCCGCTGACGGTGGCGTATCTCGCGTGGTTTCGCGCGCTGCGGTTCGTTCCGGCATCCACCGCAGCAACGATGGTGCTGATCTCGCCGCTGGTGGGCGTGTTCGGCTCGGCGCTGCTGCTGGGCGATCCGCTCGGGCCGCGGCAGTTGCTGGCGGTGGGGGTGACGTTGACCGGGGTCGGCCTGGCGGCGCGGGGATAACGGCATGCGCAGCCGACCCGTTGGGTTTGGCGCGATTGGGCATTGCGGCCTGGCGGGACGCGATGGTGGTGCGGCCCTGCCTGGCGGCGACACGCTCGCCGCTGGAATGACCTCCCGGCGGCGGGATCTTAACTAACCAGTTAATCCATTGCCGGGCGCACTCACCAGTTAGTTACCGAACCCTGGGGCCGCGGGCGCCGGTGGGTTCACAAGCCCCCGCCGGCGGCCTAATACCCGCCGGTAGGTTCAGCTTTACGGAGGACAAACGTGGCAGGCATGATGGAAGGTAAGGTCGCCGTGGTGACCGGCGCGGGCGGCGGCATCGGGCGCGAGATCGCGATCATGATGGCCGGCGCCGGGGCGAAGGTGATCGTCGCCGATATCGGCGCCTCGCTCGGGGGCGAAGGCAGTTCGGCCACGCCGGCGCAGCAGACCAAGCAGCTCATCGAGCAGAAGGGCGGCGTTGCGGAAATCTGCACCGAGTCGGTCGCGGCGTGGGGCTCGGCACAGAAGATCGTGCAGGCGGCGCTGGATCATTTCGGCCGCATCGACGCGGTGGTGAACAACGCCGGCATCCTGCGCGACGTGATCTTCCACAAGATGACCGAGGATGACTGGCTGTCCGTCATCGCGGTGCACCTGAACGGGTCGTTTTTCGTGTCCCGCGCCGCGGCAGAACATTATCGCAAGCAGGAGAGCGGCACCTACGTGCATATCAGTTCCACCTCCGGGCTGATCGGCAATTTCGGCCAGGCGAACTACTCGGCGGCCAAGCTCGGCATTACCGCGCTGTCGAAGTCGATCGCGCTGGACATGCAGCGCTACAACGTGCGTTCGAACTGCATCGCGCCGTTTGCCTGGAGCCGCATGACCAGCTCCATTCCGGCGACAACGCCGGAGCAACAGGCGCGACTGGCGAAGATCCAGCAGATGACGCCGGACAAGAATGCGCCGATGGCGGTGTATCTGTCGTCCGACGCGGCGAAGGGCGTCACCGGCCAGGTGTTCGGCACGCGGATGAACGAGGTGATCCTGTTCAGCTCGCCGCGGCCGATCCGCATCGTGCAGCGCGCCGAGGGCTGGACGCCGGAGACCATCGCGGAACATGCCATACCGGCGCTGAAGGCGGCGTTCATGCCGCTGGATCGCTCCGGCGAAGTGTTCAACTGGGATCCGGTGTAGGTCTCAGCACCATCCGATGGCGCCGATGTCGTGGCCGGCCCGGGATTTCCCCCGGGCCGCACGACCGTCGAGAAATAAAGGCAGCCGGACGAAAAATGTCATCCTGCTGACATCGAAACCTTTCCACACGTTCGCTAGAGCTTACCGGGGATAACGATCTTCGGGGGGCGGGATGTCAGACGTAACGATGAACGGCGGCCTGGCGGAGGGCGCGTCGCCGCGACCACACCTGGACGAAAAGCCGCACGTCGCCGGCGCCGTCGTGTTCCTGCTGGTGGTCGCGGCGGGGCTTGGATATGCGGCGTTCAGCATTTCCGACGACATGGACCTTGCTGGCGAACACGGCCTGGCCATCGGCGCTTTCGTGCTGCTGGGGATCGCGCTGCTGATCGCACTCGGCTTCGAGTTCGTCAACGGCTTCCACGATACTGCGAATGCGGTCGCCACGGTGATCTATACCCACAGCCTGCCGCCGCTGGCTGCGGTGATCTGGTCGGGAACCTTCAATTTCCTGGGCGTGCTGACCTCCAGCGGGGCGGTCGCCTTTTCGGTGGTCACGCTGCTGCCGGTGGAGCTCATCCTGCAGGTCGGTAGCGGCGCCGGCTATGCCATGATCTTCGCGCTGCTGATCGCGGCGATCATCTGGAACCTGGGCACCTGGGCGATGGGACTGCCCAACAGTTCCTCGCATGCGTTGATCGGCTCCATCATGGGCGTGGGCATCGCCAACCAGCTTCTGGCGCCCACTGGAGTAGCGACGTCGGGTGTCGATTGGGGGCAAGCCGCCGGCGTGCTGCGGGCGCTGCTGTTCAGTCCGCTGCTCGGGTTCGTGCTGTCCCTGCTGTTGTTGCTGGGGATGAAAGTGGTGGTGCGCAGCAAGTCGCTGTACACCGCGCCCGAGGGCAAGCAGCCGCCACCGGGGCCAATCCGCGCCCTGCTCGTGCTCACCTGCACCGGTGTATCGTTCTTCCACGGCAGCAACGACGGACAGAAGGGCATGGGTCTGATCATGCTCATCCTGATCGGCGCCGCGCCAACCGCCTACGCGCTGAATCGCGCGATGCCCGAAACTACCACGCCGGCGTTCGTGCAGACGATGCAGGCAGCGGAGAGCGTGTTCCAGGCGCATGCGGGGAGCACGGCACCACCGGCGGACACCGCGGTGGCTCGCACGACGGTGGGCGAGGCACTGAAGACCAAGGCGGTGAACCAACCCGAGGTGTACGCCGCCCTCGCCATGCTGACCGGTG
Source organism: Acetobacteraceae bacterium (assembly GCA_049522565.1). Taxonomy (GTDB): domain Bacteria; phylum Pseudomonadota; class Alphaproteobacteria; order Acetobacterales; family Acetobacteraceae; genus JASHVB01. The sequence goes on along the minus strand of JBEKNT010000189.1, from coordinate 12,973 downwards.
ATATCGCCCAGCAGGTGAAGAGCTACGGCGCAATCAAGCAGGTGCCGGCGGCCGCAACGTCGAACGTGCGCAACGACATGTATCTGGCATCCGACGCGGTGCGCCTGATGGGCGCCAACCCGGCCGGGTTCGACAGCGCCGACACGGCAAGTTTGAAGTCGCTGCGGAGCTCGCTGGACAGCGGCACCAAGTTCATCCCGATCTGGGTGAAGGTTTCGGTCGCCCTGGCGCTCGGGCTGGGAACCATGGTCGGCTGGAAGCGCATCGTGGTGACGGTGGGCGAGAAGATCGGCAAGACGCACCTGACCTATGCGCAGGGCGCCTCCGCCGAGATCGTGGCGATGGCGACCATCGGGCTGGCGGACGGCTTTGGCCTGCCGGTGTCCACAACGCACGTGCTGTCGAGCGGCGTTGCTGGGACGATGCTGGCCAACGGGTCGGGGCTGCAGTTGACCACGCTCAAGAACATGGCGCTGGCCTGGATACTGACGCTGCCGGCGGCGATGCTTATTGCCGGGTCGCTCTACGTGGTTCTGCGCCAGGTCTTCTAGCGAGAGCGTATCGCAGGACGGTCGTGGGTACGATCGTCCCCGTCCGCATCCGCGGAGACGTTGGGCACATCGGCCCGGCGCCGGGCAGGCCTTGTCTGGAACGACACTGGCGTCGGGCCGGTCGGATGCAATCGCCGTGCGGGAGACGCACTATGGACGACGAACACGCTGAACTCGACAGGCTGCAACGCGCCTACAAGGCGGCGGTCGACGCCTGGGTCACGGCCATCCGTGCCGAAGAGGAATTGGCGTCGGTCAACCACACGGTGGCGGAAGTCGATTTGTGGGAAAACGCCCACTTCCTGGCCGAAGCAGCCCGCGGCAAGGCGGAAGCGGCAAAGACCGCGTACGAGGGCGCATTGCGATCACGGTTCTTCGGCATCGACTGACACCAACCGCTCGTGACGCTGACGTACGGGACGCCCGCCCCGGCCATGACAGTGGGGACGGACCGTGCGAACCAATCGAGAGTCGGCCTTTCGGGCGCCTGCCATCACACCGCGTCGCGTGGTGCGCCGGCGGCAAGATGCGCATGGCGGCGCGCACCGGCAAGCCGAGGCGCCGGGTGCCGGTGGGAACGCGCGATCAGGCGCCGACCTGGGCCACGGCGTCGTGCCGGGCACCCACCATCTGCAACGCCAGGTCCGCCATACGCCTGCACATCTCTTCCAGTTTCAGCCGGCCGCCTGGCCGGTGCCACGTATAGGCCCAACTGATCATGCCGCCGATCGCCAGCGCGGCCAGGTTGACGTCGGCGACGTGAAACGCGCCGGCGGCGACGCCTTCGGCCAGCAACTCCGACAGGACGCGATCGAATTTCTTGCGCAGGGCGTTGATCTCGGCCAGCGCTTCGGGGGCCAGGTTCTTCTCCTCCCGGAAGAAGATCGCGATGTTGGCCTGGCGCGACAGCACCACGTGGGTGAAGTCCACCACCGCGCGATACAGCCGTTCGGATGGGCGGCCCGGCTGCTTCGCGGCATTTTCCACGGCGCCGAGCGACAGCTCGATCGTCGGCGTGCAGAGCGCCGCCAGCAGTTCCACCTTGCTGCGGAAATGCGTGTAGATGAACGGCTTGGTGACGCCGAGCTCGGCGGCGATGTCGTCGAGCGTGGTGCCGGTGAAGCCGCGCGCATAGAACAGCTTGACGGCTTCCTCGATGATCCGCTCGCGCTTGTAGGCCAGGATCTCTTCGCGCATGCACAAACGCCGATTCGCTGCAAGGCGCGCATGGTAGCGCTGGCAAAGCGGGAAGGAAAGCATACTGCCGGGTAACCCGGCCGGGCCTGCATGTGGATGGATTACCACCGCCCCCGGGTGCTAGTTTCGCGGCATGACGCTCCCCTTCGCCTTGCCCGACTGGCTCCCCTGGTGGGTGCCGCTGGTCCTGCTGATCCCGGCATTGCTTTATTTGCTCGCCTTCCTGTTCATGCCGTTCAGCGTGATCGGGGTGAAAGGGCGGCTCGATGTGCTGGAGGCCAGGCTGGATGAGATTCAGCATGACATCCGCCATCTGGCCCTGCGCTTGCCGGAGGCGGGCCAGCACGTCGATTACGATGAGGTCTACCACCATGAACCGGTAGAGCCATCGCGCCGGGCGCCGATCGTCAGTCGCCCGCCGATCCCTCCGGCGGCGCACGAGTTGGAGGCCGGCGACATCGAAATGGACCGGCCGCCGCCCCCGCCGCACGCCAGGCCGGCCCGCCGCGAGCCGCGGCTGGATTGGCCGCGGTAGCGCGGGCGGCCCTTGCGGCGGCGCTCCCGGCTGCGCGTGACCCAGAGCAGACCTCAATCAGCCAGGCGGTGGGTTGCCGGTGAAAACCGCCAATTGAGCTTCGAAAGCACGCTTGTAGGCGGGCCGCGCTTCGCCGCGGGCGACATAGGCGGCAAGGTTCGGATATTCGTTCAGAATGCCCGATGATTTCAGCCGCAGCAGCACCGACACCATCATCAGGTCGCCCGCGCTGAACGGACCATCGAGCCAGTCGGCATCGCCCAGGCGACTGGAAAGTCGACCCAGCCGGTCGCGGACTCGATCCTCGACCAGAGGCAGGCGCGCCTCAGTCCAGGTCTTGTCGCCCTCCAGGAGCCTTGCGGTTGCGAGTTCAAGGATGGGCGGTTCCACCGTGTTGAGTGCGGCAAAAATCCAGGCGATGGCGCGCGCCCGGGCGTTGGCATCGTCCGGCAGCAGGCCCGCATGGCGCTCGGCAATGTGGAACACGATCGCCCCGGTCTCGAACAAGACGAGATCGCCTTCCTCAAAGGTCGGAATCTGGCCAAAAGGATGCAGTGCCAGATGCGCGGGCTGCTTCATCGTGCGGAATGAAACCAGGCGAACCGCGTAGGGTTGGCCGACTTCTTCCAGCGCCCAGCGAACACGGGTATCACGCGCCAGTCCCTTGCCGCCATCGGGTGACCGTTCAAAGGCGGTAATCGTGATGGCCATCGCAACGCTCCGGGTGGCTGCATGGTATCCCGCACAGCAGTCGCCTGGCTATAAAGAGTCGAACGGCCACTTTCCCGCTCCACGCCCGTTGGGGAAGTCCGTTAGCGGATTGGGTCCGATGTGGATAAGTCAAGATTTGTGCAACAAGAAAATATCAAGGCCGAATCTAGGACAAGCCAAAACCATAGGAAGTTAGTCGTGATTTCCCGAAATGCGTCGACCATCACCATGCCAGCGCGACAAGGCCACTACAAGCCAATTCAACTTGTTTTGCAAGCGCCACCAAACCCGGCGATTCAGCGCCGTCTCAATCGGGCGGAGGGTTCCATGGCGTGGCTTGCACCCACTGATGCGGAGATCGCGGCGCTGCTCGGCGCGCGTATCGATGTCGTCGCCTTCGATGTGCACGTGATCGACGCCGCCGGCCGTCGCGAGGCGGTGGCGTGAACCGCGGCGTCGCCGAGCCGGAGCGGGCGGCTCCGAACATCTGGGACACGACACAAGAGAACCAGGCGGCGACGTTCCGCAACCAGGACCAGGTCTGGCCGGTGCGCCTCATCCGGTGCGGCGACGCGGTGCGGCCGCTCCCGCCGCACGCCCGTTCGCTCGCGGACCTGACCTTTGAGGTGGGCGATGTCCGCCTCAGCCCCAGCGACTACATGGCCCGCCACCGCACGGCCGGGCTCCTGATCCTGAAGCGCGGCGAGATCGCGCTGGAGCGCTACGGCATGGGCAACGGCCCGGAGAGCCGTTGGACGAGCTTCTCAACCGCGAAGTCGATGACCGCGACGCTGGTCGGCGCCGCGCTCCACGATGGCGCGATCGGCAGCCTGGACGATCGCTGCGACCTCTATTTGCCGCGGCTGCGCGGCTCCGCCTACGAGGGCGTCACGGTCCGCAATGTCCTGCGGATGTGCTCGGGCGTGGCCTGGCGTGAGGAGAGCGATTCCGACGGACGCTCCGAGGTCTATCGCCTGTTCCGGGCGATTTGGAGCCGGCGGGCTGGCGCCATCCTGGACCTCATGTGCAAACTGTCGCGCGCTCATCCGCAGGGTGTCCTCTTCAACTATTCGACCGGCGAGAGCTGCCTGCTTGCCGCGGTGGTCGCGGCCGCCACGGGCCGGCCGTTGGCCGACTACTTCGCCGAGACGATCTGGGGGCCTGCCGGCATGGAGGCCGACGGGCACTGGCAGCTCGAGTCCGAGGGCGGCCTGGAGCTGGGCGGGCTTGGCGTTAGCGCGCGCCTGCGCGACGTCGGCCGCTTCGGCCAACTGGTGCTGGAGGACGGCGAAGCGTTCAGTGGCCGACGGGCCCTGCCGCCCGGCTGGCGCGATCTCGCCGGCCAGCCCGACAGCGCGGCCACCGGCTTCGGTCGGCTGGCGCCCGGGTCCCCCGCAGGATACGGCTACCAATGGTGGGCGGTCGCGCCCTTGCCAGGCGGCGTGAACAACGGCGCCTTTACGGCGCTCGGCGGCTACGGCCAGTTCATCTTCGTCAATCCGACCGAGCAGGTGGTCGTCGCCATCCAGAGCGCGTGGCGTCAGCTTCACGACAGCGACGCCATGGTCGAGACCGTCGCGCTGCTCCGAGCTGTGATGCGCGCGCTCCGGCCGGACCCGGCGTCGTAGCCCCGGCGCGCCGCTTGTCCGGATGGCGGCACAGGGTCGCTCGTTGCCCTTCCCGGCAGCCATCCCCGCATCCCGCCGCAAGACCACCGAACGCAAGCGGGCGACGCTCCACCCACCTGTCGCACCGCTGGGCGTGATTGTGCGGCAACACCCCCTGCTCAGCGGTTGCTTCTCGTCGTCGCTGCCGCTGGGGCAGCGGCCAACGCGCAACGCGCAGCAAGGACCCCATGCACCAGAACAAGACGCTGCCGGACAGCCCAGTCGCGCCGGCCGCCGAGCACCCGGACGCGACGATGCGACGGGCGCGTCGGAGGCAACACCCCATGCCCGGCGGACAGACTCCGCTGCGCCATCCGGCCACAAGCTGCTCCGCGGCACGCCAGGGGCGCCAAGACCCCATGCACCAATGCAAAGTCTCACCTTGCGGCACGCTGTCCCCCACAGCAGCAAATGGGACGTTCATGAGACGGCGCGGCGACGGCCAACGCAGAACCGCTTGCACCAGATCGCGACGCACGCGGCATGCATGGCACCACGGCGCCGGCCCGGATGGCGGCGCTGCCAAGACCCCGATACCGTCGAAGGCCACGCAGCCGCTACTAACTGTGTGGCTACCCCGATACCGTCGAAGGCCACGCAGCCGCTACTAACTGTGTGGCTTGGGTCGCGCGACCGGCGCTGCCCAACGTCTCGCCCTGAGCGCAATGAGTCGATGGTGGGACTCGCCCGTGATCGCTCGGGCTGATATTTATGTTGACAGGACTTCTCTAACTTTGTTAGTCATACGGGATGCAGCACGCCGCGGCCACCACTCCCTGTCCTGCCTCACCCCACGATCCCGAGCCGGATCGGCCAGGGCGGACCATGCCGGCGCGCATCGCCGCTCTGCTGCACACCGTTCGCATCCTGCTGGGCTTCGGCCGCCATCTCGCAGCGACCGCGACGCAGCGCTCCGCCAGCCCCGACTTCAATGCCATCGCGGCCTGCTTCGGCACCGGGCGGCTGTATGCGATCATTGCGCACCTGCAACGCGGCATCCTGCGCGCCACTGCGCTGGAGAACGTGCTGCTCGCGCGCGCGGCACGGGGCCGGGATATCCGCTTCGTCGCACCGCGCGAGCGCGCGACCGCGACACCGGCCGCGCCAGCCGATCCGCCGGCCGCGCCATCGGCCGAGGCGCCCGTCGCGCGGAAGGCGGCGCCGGTCCGCCCGGCCGGCTGGAACGATCCCGAACTGTTCATGCCGACCTTGGCGGAACTCGAGGCGCAGGTGCGCCGCCGCCCGCCCTTGACCTGGCGGTGGTGCCCGGCTTCTGCACCGGTCCGTTCTGGAACACGCTGTTCGACAGCATCCGCCTGGGTGGCGGCAGCATCGCCACTCTGATGCAGGAGAAGGGCCGCCGGCAGGAGGCGTTCTGCCGGGAGCAGGACAGGCAGCCGGCGAGCAACTGGGATTGGCTGGAGCTGACACGGGATGCGCTCCGCCGCGCGCTGGGGTTCTTCATCGGCGAGGCGACGGATGCGCCGTTCGATCCGGTAGCGGAACCATACGCGCCGGCCGCGGCGGTCGCCACCGGGCCGCCCTGACCCTGTGGCACGGATGAACCGAGGTTGATACACGGGATCGGACGACGGCGGGCGCTACCCCGGCTCGTCGTCCGGCGCAGCGTGGCTCGCCCCCAGCCCCTCGTCCTCGTCGTAGTTGCTGCGCACCGTCTCCTCGAAGATCGCCCCGCCGGCATCGCCCAGCCGCAACATGTCCCACTGGGTGATCCACGCCTTGATGTATTGCCGCATGGTGCGCGTCGCGGTGCGCTCGCCCGGCGTCAGTTCCGGCGCCGGCCAGTCGTACGCCGACGCGTAGATCTCGCGCAGCCGCCGGCAGTCGCGCGTCAGCTCCTCCAGCCCCGGCAGAGGCAGCCGGTGGCGCTGCACCACATCCTCGATGTGCCTTATCGCCGCCACCGCCATCAGCGACTCCTGCTCGCGGCCCTTCAGCAGCAGCCGTTCCGACAGCCGTTCGGTGTCCTGCCGGTGCTCGATCACCGCCGCGACGAAGTCGTCGGTGATCGCATAGACCGTCGCGACGCCGGGAAACGGCACCGCGCCCTCCAGCCCGAGCCAGGTCGCCAGCCACGCATAGGCGACGCCGCGCTGCAACGGCGTATAGCGGCCGATCAGTTCCACCTCGTCCAGCAACAGGCACCAGCCGGCATAGCCGGCGTGATGGAACAGCAGGCCGGCGAAGCGGATGCGCTGCGCCGCCAGGTCAGCCGTCCCCGGCAGCTTCACGTCGAACATGCGCGGCGCGCCGACCCCCGCGAGCGCCTGACGGAACACGGTGGACGCCATGCGCCCGCCGGCCAGGAAGCGTTCGCAGCGGCGTGCGGTCTCCGGCGACAGGGTCGGCCGACGCAGCAGAAACAGAATGGCCGCGAAGATCGGCGCCAGGCGGCTGTCCGACGCACGCACCGCCGCTTCCAGCGCATCGAACCGCTCCGGCGCCGCCCGCAGCGCGGCCAGCGCGCCGGCAAGAGCGTCGTCGTTGCGGCCCGGCAGGGCGGCACTGCGCATCGCCGCCTCGAACAGCCGGGCCGGATCGGCGAGCGGCGTCTCCTTGCTCACCACCACCCGGCTGACCACGAAATTATGGGTGCGCGCCACTTCGCCGAGATAGGTCAGCATGTGCGACTTGCCGGTGCCGAAGCCGCCGGCGATGCCCAGGCCGCGCGGCGCGGCGCCCTCTGCCCAGACCGCGCCCAGCAGCTCGTCGAACGCATGCTCGATGCCGGATTCGGCGGTGGCCATCAGGCGGACCGCGGCGCGGTTCGGCACGCCGGCGCGCAAGGCTTCGATCGCGGTGCGGGCTTCCAGGTTCATCCGCTCACCGTCACCAGGGGCGCCAGCGGGTTCTGCCGGTCGCCCGGCCGCACGTCGGGCCAGATGCGCATCTCCAGCGCCTTGTAGGTGTCGAGCGTGCGGCGGCGGTCGCCGGCCAGCAGCGTCTGGTCGGCCAGGCAGAGCAGAAACAGGCCGGGCAGGTGCTCGATGTCGTCGATGATCTCGCGCAGCACCTCGTAGAGGTCCATCACGGCGGCATGCGAGTAACGCACGGCGGCCTCGCCCGCGGCCGCGACCCGCAACGCCGGGCGCAGGTCCAGCGTCAGCAGCAGCCCGCTGCCCCCGGCTTTGCGCACGAAATGGCAGAGCGAGATCAGCATGGCGCGCGCATTGGTGCGGCTGATGCGGGCGGCGATGTCGTACTGGCGCAGCAGCGGCAGGCCGATCTTCTCCCCCCACAGCCATTGCAGCACGGGCGACTCCAGCGTGTCGGCCTCCGGCTCCAGTCGCGCCAGGCACAGGCGCAGCATGGCGGCGCGGAAATCCTGCGCCAGATGCGCGTCGTCCCACAGGTCGCGGCTGAGCCACTGGTCGCGGTTGCGCCCCAGCAGCGTGGCGGCGATGCCGAACTCCTGGGCAAGCTCGGGCATTGTCAGGGCAGCGCCCGGGTGGGGCCAGGGATAGCCGTTGCGGCTGAACAGGTCCTCGATATAGCGCTGCAGCAGATCGTCCCACGGCAGGGCGCGGGCCACCGCGAAGAACACGTCCTGCAGCATGTGCAGCCGCACTTCGCCGGCACTGATCGGCACCGGCAGCATGCCGTGCCGCGACGCCAACGCCTGGGCGGCATCACCCAGGCGGATGATCGCGGCATCGTCGGCGATGACGAATTTCGCCGCGGCGCCGCCGGCCGGGAGGTAGTCCGCGAAATACTCGGGCTCGATGACCTGCAGCCATCGCTCGATCGGCAGGGCCTGGACGTCGATCACGTCCATCGCGCGCTACTCCGAGCCGAACCGGATGGCGTAGTAGTCGTGCTGGGCGCCGGTCTCGTCGAACGCCGAGAGGCGCTTGGCACCCTTGGTGCCGGTGGAGCCGCCCAGCTCGAAACGATGGCCGCGCCCGGTGCGCGCGTCCGGCTGGCGGTCCAGCCGCAGCAGGTCGAGCAAGAACTCCTCCAACGGATAGTCGGCGGCGGCGGCCGGCAGCAGGGTCAGCAGGTCGTGCAGGTCGGCGAGCGGGACGAGGGGGCCGTCGCCGGAGCGGTTGGGCTGCCAGTCCGGGGCGCGGGCAGCGGCCAGCACCACGTAAGCACGGAACAGGCGGTCGAGCACGCTGCGGGCGTTGAAGCGGTTCGGCCGCTGCTGCAAGGCGCGCAGGTGGCGGGCCAGGAAGCTGGGCCGGATGCGCCGCTCCAGCTTGTGGCCGATCCGCACGGCTTGCGCGCGCGCTTCCAGCCGCAGGGCGAGCGGATAGACGCTGATGCGACCGTCGCGCTGCACCAGTGTGACGCCGGCGGCGGCGGCGGCGCGGGACAGTTCGTCGAGGAAGGCGCCGCTGGCGAACGCCGCGGTCAGGTCGATGTCCGGAGCGGCGGTGGACTGGCTCACGGCCGCCTGGAGCTTCGCCGCGTTGTCCTGCAATTCCGCGATGGCAGCGGGAAAGGCCGCCACCGCGCCCTCCTGCGCCGCCTTCCGCAGCCGCCTGGCGGCGCGCAGCATCTGCCCGGCCTGGCGTTCCAAACCGGCGAGCTGGTCGTCCCAGGCGGCGAGCGTGCCCTCCAGCGCGGCGGACGGGCTGCCGGGCGATTCGGCATCATTCATTGCGGCAGTATGGAAGCAGCCGGCGGCTGCGCCAAGGCCACGTTGCTGCCACCGGTATCCCAGGCGGACGAACCGACGCTTCGATGCCTGGTCGGCCATAACCCGACCGCCCGGCGCACCCGCTGCCGGCCGCATCGCGCTGCGCGTCATGGCGGGGTTCGCCCACCACGACCAGGGACGGTCGCAGCGTACCGTTCCCAATGCCCTGCTCAACGCGCGCCGGCCTATGGTGCACAATGTGCCGGTTAACGTGGTTGGCTGGGAAGCAGGCGCTGGCGCTGTCCACCTTACGCTGGTCCTGGTACGTAGCGTGCCAAACCCGGTGCACCGGTTTCCCGGTCACGATGCAAGGAGGAAACAATGGATCGTCTCGCAGGCAAAGTCGTACTGATCAGCGGTGGCGCGCGCGGGCAAGGCGCGGCCGAGGCGCGCTTGTGCGTCGCGGAGGGCGCGCGTGTCGTCATCGGCGACGTGCTGGAAGCCGAAGGCCGCCGGCTTGCCGCGGACCTCGGCGCCGCCGCGTCATTCGTGCGGCAGGATGTGACCCGGGAGGCCGATTGGGAAGCGGCGATCGCCGCGGCGCAGGCGTTCGGCGGCCTGCACGGCCTGATCAACAACGCCGGCATCTATCAGCCGCGAACCCTGATGGAGACCGACACCGAACTGTTCGAACGCCACATGCGGGTCAACCAGCTCGGCTGCTTCCTCGGCATGAAGTGCGTCGTGCCGTTGATGGAACGCTCGGGAGGCGGCTCCATCGTCAACATCTCGTCCGTCGCCGGCCTGCGCGGATCGCCCGGCGCGATCGCCTACAGCGCGACGAAGTGGGCGTTGCGCGGCATGACCAAGGCGGCGGCCATCGACCTCGCGCCGCGCAAGATCCGGGTGAACTCGGTGCATCCCGGTCCGATCGATACCGAGATGCTGAAGGTGCGCACGCCCGAGCAAAACGCTGCGCGGCTGCAGCATGTGCCGATGCAGCGGATGGGCACTGCCGAGGAAGTCGCGCGCCTCGTGTTGTTCCTGCTCTCCGATGAGAGCGGCTACATCACCGGTGCCGAAGTCGCGATCGACGGGGGTGCCACTCTGTAATCGTGCGTGCGTCTCAGGCCGTCGGAGAGCCGGTTGGCACTGTCGGCGGCAGCGCCGACGTGACGAGGTCGGCACGGCCGTCGAACTGGCTGTTCAACGCGCCGACGAACGGAGTTGCGACCTTCCTGAATCCGTCGGGAACCGGATGCAATTCGTTTGCCCAGTCGGTTGGCTGGAGCAGGCCCTGGGTTTCGACATAAACCACCTTGTTGGCTCCAACGCTTGCCAGTTGCAGCATCAGGCCGCGGAATTTGAGCAGGATCTGCTTGACGATTGCCGCGCCGGTAGTGAGGTCGTTGCCGCTGGGAGTTTGCATCCAGCCACGTGACTGTAGCGAGGGGTACAGCCAAGGGCCCAGGCCGCAAACGCCAATATTCGTCGGCAATGCGAAGTCGTAGCCGTGCACGAAAATCGGGATGTCGAGGCCCGCCTGGTCCCTCGTGGCGACCAGGTCCTCATAGGCCGTTGTCACCACGCCCAGAATATCACCGAGCGCCTGCTCGTTCAGCGCCCTTTCCACGTCATGGCCGACGGACGCAGCGTCGTTGAGCCATAGCCGGAATTGATCGCCAACCAGATCATTGCCGCCACCGCAAAACAGGATCGCGTCGAACGGCCCGTTCTTCGGCTCGGTCAGCGCCGCAAGCAGCCGGTTGCGGCGCGAGACGCCAAGCAGTTGGGTCGTGGCGTCGCCATGTTGCGCGAGATTGAGGATCAGCGGGGCCGGCGAAACGATCCGGCCAAGCTGCACGGTGATGTCCGACGCTTCCGGCAGATCGCCGCTCAGCGGATAATCGAACCAGGAATCGCCATCGGCGAGCAGGATGAGCGGGCGCGGCTGCCCCGTCGCAGTTGCCTGGGTGGCGACCAGCGTTTGATGCAGCGTGATGCGTTGCTGTATGGTGCGGTCGATCGCAACAGTTGTCCTGACGTTCGACGGGACCAACGGCGCGTCGGAGGGCATGGCGATCTCCCAGGCTGTGACAGCGGGATACGGCGAGCCGGCGAGCGATCGAGGCGGCCACGGTCGGCCGCACTTACAAAGTAAGGTCCGGGACCGTTTCGTTCAAGTGCGCTTACGCCGTGAGATGCGCTACCGTTTTATTCGCGTGCGCGATCAGTGCCCTATGGCAATGTGACCCTGCCATGATCGACGGCGCGGCCACTGCCGGGCCGGCACAGGAGGCCGGCCCGGCAACCGCTCATCGCCTCAGGTGAGGTTATCGCCTCAGGTGTAATCGCCCAGCTTGCAGCCGAACGCGTCGGGCGCCTGCATCAGCGGCCCGCCCGGGACGACCTCCACGATCTCGTAGTAGTCGTCGGGGTTCTTCATGTCGGCTTTCTTCTTGCCGCGCTGGATGATCACCGGCCGGATCAACTGGTGGTCTTCCGGACGGAACCGCACCTCGCCCACCGTCGACTGGGTCGGCTTGCCGGCCTCGTACGCCTTGATGACATCCGGCGGATAGAAGCTGCCCGCGCGGGTCACCGCGTCGGCCCACAAGGCGATCGACATATAGCCGGTGTCGGCGCTCCATTCCGGCTTGTAGTTGTATTTCTTCTCGAACGCCGCGACGAACTCCTTGGCCAGCGGGTACCTGTCCTCCAGCGTCCACCAGAAGTCGGTCGCCGCGTAGACGCCCTGCATCAGGTCCGGCCCGACGTCGCGCGCCAGGAACGGCGTGTTGTACGCCACCACCAACGTCGTCTTGTCCAGCACGCCGAACTGCTTCGCCTGCTTGATCGACTGCACCGCGTCGTTGCCGAAATTGATGTTGATGAACACGTCGGCGCCGCTGTTGGCGATGTTCAGCAGGTAGGAGCTGTAGTCCGACGCGCCCAGCGGGCAGACCTGGTTGGTCGCCACGGTCCAGCCGCCCTGCTCCTTGGTTGCGCTTTCGAACGACTGCCGCACCGTGTGGCCATAGGTATAGTCCGGCGTCAGAAACGCGATCTTCTTGTTCTTGCCAAGCTGCTTGACGATGATTGGCGCCAGCGCCGCAGCGGCGGTCTGCGCATAGAAGCACTGGCGGAACGAATAGCGCACGCAGTCCTTGCCGGTGGTGTCGTTCGAGCCGCTGAGCAATGGCAGGTAGATCACATGCTCACGCTGGGCCAGCTTGTTCATCGCCACCGCTTCGGCCGACGACACGCAGCCGCACAACATGATCGCCTTGTTGTCGTTGATGAACTTGGTGCCGTTCTGCACCGCGGTGTTCGGCTTGGCCTCGGAATCCGCCACGCCATGCTCCACCTGCTTGCCGAGCAATCCCTTGGTCAGGCCGGTGGCGATCTTGCGGATCAGCGGGTCGCCGCTGTTGATGTGCTCCAGCGCCAGCTCGACGCCCTTCAGCTCGTCCTCGCCAGGCACCGCATAGGTGCCGGTGCGCGGCAACGAGACGCCGACGAACACCGAAGCGCCCGACACGCCGGCCGGCCAGGTGCCGACCGGTGGATGATCGTCGGCCGCCTGCGCGACGCCCGGCAGGTTGGGCAGCAGTGCGCCGCCGAGCAGGCCGGCGCCAGCCAGCAGCACGTCGCGGCGCGACGCCGCACGCGGTTCATGTGGTGTCTTCCTCATCCGGACGGTCCCCCT
>JBEKNT010000188.1:0-16479 GCA_049522565.1 Acetobacteraceae bacterium | reverse complement strand
CAAAAACTGCTTCCATATCATGTGTTTTCCTCGCACCGATATAGGCCACACTTGCCCTTTACCACCCTTTGATCGGTCCTCGCAACTGCCGGTAACCTCACGTGTGTCACCTGCCTTCGGTCTTGCGCTTCGCCGCGTTAGTCAAGTATGTTTGTGCTATCAGTTTCGGTTGCCACCCGCCGACCCGCCTCACTCCACCCCGGCTACCCCGCCCGCACAACCAACCCCCGCACCGCCGGCGCGGTCAGCGGCTGGCGCTCCACCACCACGCCGAACGGCGCCAGCGCATCGGCCACCGCGCTCGGCAGCGCGCCCACCGCGCCCATCACGCCACCTTCCGACATCCCCTTCGTGCCGCTCAGCGTGCGCCGGCTGGGCGTGTGCATCGGGATCAGCGTGATCGGCGGGATCAACGCCGCCACCGGCATCGCGTAATCCATAAAACTCCCCGTCACGTTCTGCCCATTCTCGTCATACACCACCTGCTCTTGCAGCACGCCGGCGATGCCCAGCGCCACCGCGCCATGCTGCTGGCCGGCGACGATCGCCGGGTTCAGCACCCGGCCGCAATCCTCCGCCACGATCCACCGCTCCACCCGCACCAAGCCGGTTTCCACATCCACCACCGCCTCGCAGACATGCGTGGCGTTGGAGAACGTCAGCGGCGGCGGATCGTACGCCCGATGCGCTTCCAGCCCCGGCTCCATCCCCTCCGGCAAACGCAGCGGATCCATGTAGGCGACGCGGGCGATGTCGAGCACTCCCAGCCCGGCATCCGTCCAGTCGCCGCCGATCATCCGCTGCACGCGGCCCTCCCACAGCCGCAGATCGTCGCCCGAGTTCAGCCCGAGCAATGCCGCGGCAATCGCGCACATCTTGCGTTGCAACGCGCCCCCGGCGAGCAGCAGCACGGAGCTCCCCGCGGTGCCGCCGCGGGCACCGCGGCTGCCCATGCCGTACGGCGCCACGTCGGTGTTGCCGAGATGCAGCCGCACCGCATCGATCGGCACGCCCAGCCCCTCGGCGGCGGCCTGCGCCAACGCGGTCTCATAACCCTGCCCCGACCCCATCAGCCCGACCGAGACGTCCACCGCGCCGCTCGGCGCCACCTTCACCCAGCCCGCCTCGTGACCCGAGCCCGGAATGCCCGCGGCACGATAGAACGCCGAGCCATACGTCGTGGACTCCACGACGCAGCACAGCCCCATGCCGCGATACACGCCGCGCGCGCGGTCCGCCGCCTGCCGCAAGCGGAACGCCGGCACGTCGAAGGCGGCCAGCGCGGCATCCAGCGTCTCGCGCGGCGTCACGTCCTCCAGCACCGGGCCGGTGGGCAGCGTCCACGGCAGCTCCGCCGCGCTCAGCATGTTGCGGCGGCGCACCTCGATCGGGTCCAACCCCAGCGCCCGCGCCACGGCCTCGAGCGTGCCGTCCATCACCCAACTCGCCATCGCCATCGGCGCGCGCATCGGCGCGGCGCCGCATTTGTTGGTCAGCACCACGCGCATGTCGCCGGCATAGTCGGCGATGCGGTACGGGCCGGTCAGCGCCAGCATCACCATGCGCAGCAGGTAGTTGGCGGGATAGAAGCAGTAGGCGCCGAAATCCTCGGTCATCCGCAGCGCCAGCGCGGTGATGCGGCCGGTCGCATCGGCCGCGGCGCGCGCCTCCACCGTTTGCTCGCGGGCATGCGCGGCGGCCATCAGGTTTTCCCCCCGCTCCTCGCGCCAGCGCACCGGGCGGCGCAGCGCGCGGGCCAGCGCGGCGATGGTCACGTCTTCGCGGAACGGAATGATCTTCTGGCCGAAGCCGCCGCCGATGTCGGGGCAGATGACGGTGACCTGCGACTCGCTCAGCCCGAGGCGCATGGCTAACGCCGTGCGATACGGATGCGGCACCTGGGTGCCGACATGCATCGTCAGGTGCTGGCGGCCCTCGTCCCACACCGCGCAGCAGCCGCGCGGCTCCATCGGCGCGTGGGTCTGGCGGTGCTGCACGAAGCGCGCCTCGACGATGCGATGCGCCTCGGCGAAGCGGCGCTCCGGGTCGCCGTGGGAAAAACTCTGGTGCGACACCAGGTTGTCCGGCAGCGCGTCGTCCACCAGCGGCGCGCCGGGGGCGAGCGCGGCGTCGATGTCGGTCACATGCGGCAGCGGTGCGTAGTCGACACGCACGCGTTCGGCGGCATCCTCGGCGGCGGCGCGGTCGGTGGCGACGACGCAGGCGACCAGGTCGCCGTGAAACCGCACCTTCGCGGTGGGCAGCGTCTCGACGGTGACCGGGCACAAGCCCTCGATCGGCGGGGCGAGCCGCAACTTCTGCGTCCATTGCGCCAGGTCGTGGCCAGTGGCGACCATGACGACACCAGCCATGGCGCGCGCGGCCTCGGCGTCGATCGCGACGATGCGGGCATGCGCGTGCGGCGAGCGGACGAAGCGGGCATGCAGCGCGCCCGATATTGCGAGGTCGTCGATGAAGCGCGCGGTGCCGGTGAGGAAGCGGCGGTCCTCGCGGCGTGGGATGTTGCGGCCGATCGGGCCTTGCTCGGTGTTCATGCGGGAGGTTTTCCGTCAGATGCGATCTGCATGGTCTTCCAGAAGAACACCGTGTCGCCCGGCGTGCCGTCGGCGTTCAACGCGTAGCCCGGAATGCGCCCGGCCTCCTGCCAGCCCATCGCGCGATACAGGTGCTCGGCCGCGTGTCCGGCCCGGGTATCCAGTGTCAGCAGGGACCGCCCGGCGCGCGCCGCTTCCAGTTCCGCGCGTTGCATCAGGGCGCGCGCCAGCCCGTGCCGGCGCGCATCGGGATGCACCAGCAGCTTCTGCACCTCGGCGCGGTGCGGCTGGTTGGGCGGCGTCCCGATATGCAGCGTGACCGTGCCGGCCAGCACGCCGTCCACCCAGCCGCCGAGCAAGATCTGTCCGCCGGCGGCGATGTCGGTGGTGGCGCGCTTCCAGAAGGCGCGTGCGGTCGCCGGTGCGAGCGGCGGCAGGAACGACACGCCGGCCCCGCCCGCGACGCAGGCGATCAGGATGTCGGACAGGCGCCGCTCGGCCGATGCGGCAGCGGTGGCGTCGAGCACTTCGATGCCGTCCACCGGTTTGGCGTAGGCGAATTCCAGCGAGTGCGAGATGTCGTGCAGCACGCGGATCGGTCCGGCGCGGACGTAGGAGCGCTTCTCGTAGAAGCGATGGGCACGATCGAAGCGCGTGTCGCTCCACAGCACGAGCCGCGCCGCGCCGGCCGCGCTGGCATGGGCTTCCGCGGTATCGAGCAATCGGTGGGCGATACCGCAACCATGGTGGGAAGGATGCACGTAGACACGGCAGATTTCCCAGGCGGGGGATTGCTCGGACGGCGCGGAAAGGACCGGCGCTTCCCCGGCAGGGGATTGCCGTGTCGCTTCGCTCCTCGCAATGACGGAGGCCCGCGTCGCTTCGCCGCTCGCAATGCCACCGGTTGGTTCGCCGTTCGCAATCACGCCGGTCGCAGGAACGGCCGTGCCGGCATCATGCGGCCGCGTCGCCGCCATGCCGACCACCGTGCCGCCGTCCGCCGCCACCCACAACGCACCGCCGACACGCGCATAGTACGTCGCGAGCCTGCGCAGTTCCGGCATCTCGCCATCCACATCCATGCGGACGCCGGGATACAGCGCCCAGCACGCACCGATCAGCGCGATCAGTTGTTCCGCATCGGCATCCTCGCCGCGCCGGATGCGAACCGCCATGCCGTGTTACGACCGCCCCGACACGCGCCGCCCGGTCTCCAGCGCCGCATACGACGCCACCGGCCCCGGCATCAGCCAACGGAACCCCTGCGCGATCAGCTTCTCGACGTTCTTCGTATCCACGTGCGGATGGCCGCACGGCACGTTGTACTGCGTGCAGATCGCCAGGATCTCGTTGATCGCCGAGGCGACCGTCGGATGTTCGTATTGCCGCGGATGGCCGAGGTCCTGCGACAGATCGCCCTCCCCGATCAGCACCACGCCGATCCCCTTCACCTGTTCCAGCATCTTCGGCAGGTTGGCGATCGCCCGCTTCTCCTCGCACATGATCACCGTCAGGATTTCGCCGCCCGGATTCAGCGGCCAGGTGTCGGCGCGCTTGTAGTACTCCTGCGCGGTCAGCCCCCAATAGCGCGCCGCCGAGGTCGGAGCGTCGCCGCGCTGTCCTGGCGGATCGTAGTAATCCGCCTCGCGTGGCCGAGGATAACGCGAGGCAGCGACGGCGTTGCGCGCATCGTCAACCGTGCTGACATGCGGCCAGACGATGCCGTACACGCCGATATCCAGCACCTGCTTGGCAATCCACATGTCCAGCACCTGCTTGGCGATCCACTGGCTTTGCTCGCCGCCGTTCGGCGGAATGCGCACGAACGGCGTCACCGCCGGCGCGATGCTGCCCTCCGTCGCGATCTGCCGGCGGTTCAGCATGTATTGCATGCAGTCGCGCAGCGCCTTGATGTCGTACGGGTTGTGCTCCATCTCGAACACCACGCCGTCATAGGCCGAGGTGCTGAGGTTCACCGCGGTGGCGATCTCGCCGGGCGCGAAGGTGACGAAGGTCGGCTTGCCGGAGTCCAGCGCCTTGATCGCGCCATTGAGGCGGGGAACGTCCATGGGGGAAAAACTCCTTCATGTCAGGGCAGCGGCGAACAGGTCTTCGGGGCTGTAGGCGCGCGGAATCAACCCCTGCTGCGCGGCGAAGTCCAGGCAGAGTTCGATGCCGCGCCGGTTGGCGGCGAGACCATACGGAAGAAAATCGTCGCCGACGATGTTCCGCCAGCGCGCCTCGGCGCTGGGTGCTTGCGCGGCCTGCTTCGCCGCGGTGAACAGGCCCATCAGCTCGGCTGCCAGCCAGTCATGCTCGTCCAGCAACGCGCGCCGCACGCAGAGGACGTGGTTGACCGGATAGGCGCCGGTGCGCGCGAACCACGCGGCGGCCTGCGCGTCGGCATCCGGAATGACCGTGCGTATCCGCGCCGGGTCGAGACCGGTCAGCGCGATACCCGCATCGATCTCGCCCGTCATCAGCATGGCGGCCAGGTCCTGACCCGGCGCGAGGCGCACGGCGTTCGGCGGGTCGTGGTATTCCAGGACGTGCGCATCCTCGGCGGTGACCCAGGTCATGCTCCCCGGATGCACGGCGTAGTCGCTTTGCAGGATGCCGCGCACCCAGACGCCGGTGGTTTGCGAGAAGGCGCGCACGCCGACGCGCTTGCCGACCAGGTCTCGCGGGCCGCTGATCGGCGAGTCGCGCCGGCAGACCAGCGCGCCGTGGTGGAAGCCGCGCATCAGCACGACCGGCAGGCCGACGATCGGCTTGGCGTAGGCATGTGCCTGGGCCAGCGTGGTCAGCGCGATCTCGCACAGGTCGAAGTCCAGCGTGCGCACCATGCGGCGGAACGCGCGGGTGACCGGCTGCACCTCTTCGAAGTCGAAGCGAAGGCGATCGGACGCGACGCTGCCGTCCTTCAGCGCGACGGCGTGCGGGTAAGACGCAATGGCGGTGCGAAGGATCACTGTCATAAACCTCTCCCGCTGCGCGGGGTTGAGCCGCGAAGCGGATCAACGCGAGGCGCAGAGCGCCGAGGGTGAGGGTGCGGCGGTTCACCCCGGTACCGCTCCACGCTGGCAAGAAGGCTGGCCATGGGCCGCCGCAACACCCCCGCCCGCCGTGTCACGGCGCGTCCATCCGCTGCGCGGCTGAATCCCGCGCAGCGGGAGGGGTTTCTATCGCCTTGACCGTCGGATAGATATCCGCGCCGTAATGCTTGCGGAACGTCTCGATCTGGTCGGGCGGCGGCGCGGCGTAAACGCACTTCTTGGACGTGAAGCGCCCGCCCATAATGCGGTTCAGCTTCACCGCGGCCTCCCCCAGCTTCACCAAATTCGTAATCCCGTTCAGGATCGGCACGCCGTCCTCGGTTTCATACACCCCGGCATGCGCCAGCAGCGCCATCACCACGCCGCCGGCGGCGATCACCACCTCGGCCCCGGCTTCGGTGTTCTTGCGCGCCGCCGCGTTGAACTGCGCCAGGATGCGCGCCTGCGCGTCCGGATTGTCGAACCCCGGCCCCAGATCGGTGATGCGCTCGATCGCCATCCGGTTGGCGCCGGCGAACCGCGCGCGCAGGCCGTAGCGATCGACGTTCTCGACGATGCGCGGCGTGAACTTCTCGTTGATCGTGACGAAGGAAAAATTCGCCCCCATCATGCAGGCCACGTGCATCGCCGATTCGCACAGCCCCAGCACCGGGATGTCGGCGATCTCCCGCGCCTCGCGCAGCCCGGGATCGGCGATGTTGCCGATCAGGAACGCATCGAAGCCCTCGCGCACCGCGCGCTGCACGTTCTTCAACACCTCGCCCGTTTCGAGATATTCCAGGTAGCGGTACTGGTCGCCGACGCCGCCGATCTCGGTGATGCCGGCAACGTGGATCTCGGTGTCCGGATCGCGCACCTGATCGAGGATTTCGCGCAACACACGTGGATAACCGCCCCATTCGGTCTGCCGTGACATGCTTTGGTACCAAAGTTTCATGCGAGCTTCCTCCGGGCGGAAAATTCCTTGCGCACCGATAGGCCAACCGTGGCGATGGTCAACACCACCAGCAGCAGGCAGACCGGCCGCGTCATCGCCTGCCAGACGCTGTCGTACAGCACGATTGCCTGCAAGAAGTAGGTCTCGATTGGCCCGCCCAGGATCAATCCCAGCAACAACGGCGGCAGCGGCACGCGCAACAGCCGCAGCACGAAGCCGAACAATCCGGTGCCCAGCGCGACATACACGTCGAACATGTCGCCGTTCACCGCGAAGGCGCCGACCAACGAGAACACCACGATCACCGGCGCCAGCACCGACAGCGGCGCGCGTGTCACGCTGGCGAAAATCCGCGCGCCAACCAGGGCAACCAGCAGCATCATCGCGTTCGCCACAAAGGCGCCGGCGAAGATCGTGTACAGCACGTCGCCGCTGCGCTGCAGCAGCATCGGTCCGGGGATCATGCCGTGCATGGTCAGCGCCGCCATGACGATCACCGCATCGACGCTGCCGGGAATGCCCAGTGTCAACGCCGGCACCAGGGACGAAAACACCGCCGCGTTGGCCGCGGTCTCCGGCGCCAGCACGCCGCGCACGTCGCCGTTGCCAAACTCGTGCGGTTCGCGCGCGCTGCGGCGCGCCTCGCCGAACGCAATGAACGAGGCGATGGTCGGCCCGTGTCCCGGCACCACGCCGAGGAACACGCCGATCACCGCCGACTTGGCGATGGTGAACCAGTGCTCGGCCCAGTCCGACAGATGCAGCAGGAAGGAATCCTTCGCACGCAGCGAGGCGATATCGGTGGTGACGCGGGTGCGCCGGTGCAGCACCATTTCCAGCAGCACCGGAACGGTGAACAGCCCGACCAGCGTCGGCACGATCGGCAATCCGTTGATCATGTCAGGCACGACCACCAGGCGGATGTCGCCGGTCGGCGCGGTGCCGACGCTGGCCATCAGCAGGCCGAGCAGCATGCCGATCGCGCCACGCAACAACGAACCGGAGGCCAGCGACACCACCGCCGCCATGCCGAACAACGCCAGGCCGAACATCTCGGCCGGGCCGAAGGTCAGCGCCATCGCGGCCAGCGGCGGCGACAGCAGCATCAGCGATGCGGCGGCGCAGAAACCGCCGATGGTGGCGCCGACGATGGAGGCGCGCAGCGCGCGCCGCGCCAGCCCGCGCCGGGCCATCGCGTGGCCCTCGATGGCGCAGGCCGCGGCGGCGGCGTTGCCGGGAATGTTGATGCAGATCGCGGCGATCGAGCCGGCATACACCGCGGCATTCCAGATCGCGATCAGGAACAGCACGCCGGTATCGGCGCGGAACACGAAGGTCAGCGGCAGCAGCATGGTCATCGCCGTGGCGCCGGACAGGCCGGGGATCGCGCCGAAGCACATGCCGATCAGCACGCCGCCGAACATGGCGGCGAGATTAACCAGCGTGAAGACTTCCTGGAATCCGTGTGCGATCAGGTGCCCCATGCCGACCGCGTTTCCCCCGTCGTTGTCGTCCGCTTGTTGTCATGCATGCGGCCCGCTTATGGTAGAGCGCGACGCGAGCGAGTCAACGCGCGCGATGCGATGAACGATTGGTTGAGGAAACGAAATCCAATGCAACGGCGACACGTTACCGCTGGGCTACTGCTCGCGGCACCCGCCTGGCTGGCCACCCGGCGCGCGGTGCGGGCCGACGACTATCCAAGCCGGCCGGTCGTCATCATCGTGCCGTACGGCGCGGGCGGCGGGGTGTCGATCAACGCGCGTGCCCTGGCGCCGTATCTGGAAAAAACCCTCGGCACGCGCGTGCTGGTGGAGAACCGCGAGGGCGCCGGCGGCATCACCGGCCATACCGCGGGCGCCCTGGCCAAGCCGGACGGCTACACGCTGACCATGGTCAGCCCGGCGATCTGTGCGTCGCCCTGGCTGGTGCCGAACGTGCGGTTCACGCCGGAGGACTTTGCCTATATCGGCCAGGTCAGCTTCGTGCCGAACATGCTGGTGGTTTCCGCCGACAGCAAGTTCCAGACGCTGAAGGACCTGGTCGATGCGATGCGCGCCGAGCCGGACAAGCTGTCCACCGGCATGGAGGCCGGATGGCCCAGCTCCACCGTGGCGGATGCGGTGTTTCTCGCGAAGGCCGACGTGAAGGCGAAGGTGGTGCCGGGATTCAAGGGCGGGGCGGAGAAGATCGCTGCCGTGCTGGGCGGCCATCTCGACTTCTCCGTCAACAATACGCAGGAGGTGATGCCGCTCTATGAAGCGAAGCGGATACGCGTCCTGGCAATGGTGGCGCCGGAACGCTCGCCGCTGTTCCCCGACGTGCCGACGTTCCGCGAGCTTGGCTATGACGTGACGATGGGGGTGTGGCGCACGATCGCCGCGCCGAAAGACACGCCGCAGCCGGTGCTGGACAAGCTCGCTGCCGCGCTGCGTGCCGCGTTGCAGTTGCCGGGATTGCAGGAGGATTTCGCGAAAGTGCAGCTTACCGTGGATTATCTCGATCCTGCGGCGGCGCGCGCGCGGGTAATGGCGGAATATGCGGACTATGGCAAGCTGTTTACCGCGATGGGCATCAACGTGAAGACGAAGTCCTGAGCGTGCTGCGCGCGGCGGGCAGCCTGGCATGCGGCGTGGCGTTCGGCGCCCTGCTGCTGGCCACGCTCGGCTTGGATGGGTCGCTGCATTATCCGCTGGCCTATTCGCAGGTACTGATCGCCGGCATCGCGGTGCTGTTCGTGTTCTCCGCGGTGCGCGACCGGCGCGACGCGCTGGCATTGGGGGCGGCGCATCCGGATGCGGTGACGGTAGATGCGCCGGGTGGCGTCGCCGCGACGCTGGCGTCCGCCGCGCTGTGCGTTGCCTACGCCTTGGCGTGGCCGTGGCTGGGCTTTTTCCTGGCGACGTTCCTGTACGTCGCGGCGCAGCTCTGGCTGCTGCGCGAAAGAAGCGCGCTGTTCCTGCTTGGCGTCCCTGGATGCGTGACGCTGCTGGTCTATGTCGTGTTCGCCCGGTTGCTGGCGCTGCCGTTTCCCGCCGGGGCCTGGTAACACCTGCTATGAAAACTCTCCGCCGACACCCCCGCCGTCATGGTGCTACTGCGCCAGCACCTCGCGCGCCGCGACCAGATCCGGACTGTCGAGGCCCTCGGTGAACCACGCGCAGACCGGCGCCAGCAGCTCCCGCGCCGCGTCACGTTCCCCCCGAGCGTCCAGCAGGCGCGCCAGATCCGTTGCCGCGCGCAGTTCCCAAAGCTTCGCTTCCTGCACCCGCGCCACCGCGAGCGCCTCGCGCAGCATGGCGGCGCTTTCGTTGGCATCGACCGCGTCGAACCGCGCTTGCAGGCGCTTGATCTCCGGCAGGCACCAGCGCTCGCCGGCCAGCCGTGCCAATTCCGCGGCGCGGGTCAGCAATGTGCGAGCACCGTCCCGATCGCCGCGCTCGCCCTTCAGCTCCGCCGCCGATGCCATGAGATACGACAGCAGCGCCCAGCTCTTCGTGCCGTCCAACTGATTGAGCGATTCGTGCAGCTGCGCGTCCAGCGCCGCGTCCGCGGTTTCGTGCAGCAAGGCCCAACTTTCGAAGAACCGGCCTTCCGGCTTGCCGAGGAAGGTTTCGTAGTCCAGCGATATTTCCAGCAGCCGGGCCGCTTTACGGCGCACCGCCGCCACGTCGCGCCGCAGCATGGCCGAGATGCAGCCGCGGCGCAGATTGAACACCACGCTGATCGCATGCTCCAACTGTTCGGCGCGTGCCAGCCCGCGCGCCGTCACCGCGCGGCCTTGCTCCGGATAGCCCATGACGGTGAGGCAGATGCCGAGGAAGGCGGACCCCGCGACCATCGGGTCGCGCGCCGTTTCGGCGGCCAGGCCGACTTGCTCGTCGGAGGGGTCGTACAGACGCAGCAGGTTTTCATACGCCCCGCGTGCTTCGGCAAAACGGCCCAGCAGCAGATAGGCGCTGCCGCCGACCCGTTCGCCCAGGATCGTTGCCTGGCGGTTGCCGGTCCGCGCGCCCAGGTCGAGGATCTCGCGCGCGTAGCGGGTCACCACCTCCGGCTCGGCGTGGGTGAAATGATAGACCTGCAGGCCATACAGGATCGGCAGCAGCAGGTCCGTCTCGTTCAGCTCCAGGCACAGCTCGCGCGCGCGCACGAAGGCCGCGTGGCCCTCGTCGCTGGCCGAGCCGACATTGTCGATCAGACCGCGCCCCAGGGCCGTCTGCAACGCGAGTTCACGCCGCCGCGTCGCCGGCCCATCGGGCAGCGCCGCGAGCAATCCCAGGCCGCGCCGCAGATGGCTCACCATCTCGGCGATCGCACAGCGCGCCATTGCCTGTTCAGCGGCCTTCAGGTGGTAGTCGATGGCACGATCGGCGACGCCCGCCTCGGCGAAATGATACGCCAGCAGTTCGGGTTCCGCCGTCGCCCCGGCCGCGTCGCGTTCCAGCGTCTCGGCCACCTGCAAATGCAGCGCGCGGCGGCGGTCGCGCAGCAGCGAGCCATAGGCGGCGTCCTGCATCAGCGCGTGCTTGAAGCTGTACACCGCGTTGGGCGGCCGACCGCGCTCCACCATCACGTCGCCATCGACCAGCACGCGCAGGCTTCCGGCGGCGAGTTCGCGCGGCAGATGGAACGCCGCCAGGAATGTCTCGAAGGAGAATTCCCGGCCCATCACCGCGCCCATCTGGGCGACATCCTTGACGCTCGCCAACCGGTCGAGGCGCGACATCAGCGACGCGTGCAGCGAACTCGGCACCACCACCGGCGGCCGCAGCTCCGCCGAGGCCCGCAGGTCCATGGCGATGAGACCGCTATCCAGCACCGTCTTGGTCAGCTCCTCCACGAACAGCGGCACGCCGTCGGCATGGGCAATGATTTGCTCGCGAACCGAGTCGGGCAACACGCGGCCGGCGGCGACGCCGTCCACCAGCGATGCCGCCTGGTTGCGCCCGAGCCGGTTCAACATCACCACCGACACGTGCGGCTGGCCGGCCCAGGACGGCTGCAAATCCGGCCGTGAGGTCGCCACCAGCAGCATCGGCAAATGCTCGATCGCCGCGACGAGCTGATCGAGCAATTCCAGCGTCGTGGGGTCGGCCCAGTGCAGGTCCTCGAAAACGCCGACCAGCGGTTGGGCGCGGGCAAGGCTCTCGTACTGGCGCAGGATCGCGGCGAAGCTGCGTTCCTTGCGCCGCTGCGGCGTCAGTTCGCCAAGCCGCGCCTCGGGGCTGACCGGCAACGACAGCAGCTCGGCGATCAGCGCGACATCCTCCGCCGGCGGCGCGGTGTGCGCCAGCAGCGCCGCGAGTTTCGCCAGCTTGGTGGCCGCGTCGTCGTCGCGCTCGAAGCCCGCGTGCCGCACGAAGTTGGAAATGACCGGATGCAGCGCGCTGTCCTGGTAATGCGGCGCGCAGAACCAGCGCAGCCGCAGATGCGGTTGGCCGAGCAAGCGCTCGTCCAGCGCCGCGCTCAGGCGCGACTTGCCGATGCCCGCTTCGCCGCTCAGCAGCACCACCCGGCCTTCGCCGGTGCGCGCCTGTTCCCAGCGCCGCAGCAGCAACGAAAGCTCTTCGTCGCGGCCGAACAGCGGTACGCGTGCGCCGGCGCGCAGCGCCTCGAACCGGCTGTCGATCGCCGCTTCGCGCAACACCTGCCAGGCCTGGATCGGGGCGTCGTAGCCGCGGACGGAAATCGCGCCCAGGGCGCGGTATTCGAACAGCCCGGCGGTGAGCCGCTGCGTCGAATCGGCGATCAGCACGGTATTCGGCTCAGCCAAGGTCTGTAGCCGGTTGGCGAGGTTGGGGGTGTCGCCCACCACCGCCTCCTCGCGCGACGCGCCGGCGCCGATCAGGTCGCCGACCACGACCAGACCGGTGGCGATGCCGACGCGGGTCGCCAGAGTGCCCGGCGGGCCGGCCATGGTCGCGAGCCGGGTGATCGCCTCGACCACCGACAATCCGGCGCGCACCGCATGTTCCGCATCGGTCTCGTGCGCCTTCGGATAGCCGAAATAGACCAGCACCCCATCGCCCATGTAGCGGGCAACGAAGCCGCCGGCACGGATCACCTCGGCGGTGACGCAGCGATGGTAGGCGGCGATCACCTCGCGCAGATCCTCGGGATCGAGGCGCGCGCCGAGCGCGGTCGAACCCACAAGGTCGCAGAACATCACGGTGAGCTGGCGGCGTTCCGGCCCCTGCGGCGCCGGCGGTTCGACCGGGGCCGGGGTGCTGTTGCTCCCCGCCGCGACGCCGCAATCGCCGCAGAAGCGGCTGCCGATCGGGTTGGCGCCGCCGCAGGCCGCGCAGCGCCATGGTAGCGGCGCCCCGCAGTCCCCGCAGAACCGTTTGCCTTCCGGCGCTGTCGCTCCGCAGCGCAGGCAATCCATTGTGTTTCCCTCTACCCAGACCCGCCGCCATCGTCGCAAGTCCGGCATGGCCGCCGCAAGCAAACACGTCAGCGCGGGCGACGCAACCGCCAAAGTCGGAGTGTGACAGCGGCACGGCACCGGTTTGCAGTTGGCGGAGACCGGATTATGTTGCATTGTTCCGAGGCCATATCGGCGCCCGGTCAATCCAAGGGAGAAGTCATGAACGCTATGATTCGTAAGGTTTCCGGAACGTACAGCGTCGTGCAGTTCGTGCCGGACGACAAACTGGACCAACTTGCCAGCCTGCTCGGCCTGGACCCCACGCAGCAGGCGAAGCTCAAGAGCAATGCTTCCGTCCTGGTGGTGCTGGACGACGAGGGAAAATCCGCCGGCTGAACCGCGGTCGGGCGAACCGGCCGGTGAGCCAGGCGACTGGTCGCCTCGTGTTGCCCGATAGTACGAAGCGCACCTCGGCCTTGCGGCGTGTGCCGGCGGGGCGTGCGGTCCGGGTGGTAGAGCAATGCGGGTTGGAGGGGGACGTCTGCGCATTTGCGCTGGCGTCGGGTGCCGCACCGCTCAGCGCCGAAGCCGTGACCGGACGCGCGATGACAATCGCGCCGGGCGACGTGTTTCTCGGCACCCCGGGCCATCGTGAATCGACTCGCTGGGTGGTGGGCAGCGTGCCGGACGGCGGGCTGCTGCCAGGCAATGAATACTGGGTGCTGGCCGATTGCGGTGCGGTCGGCGCGTTCATCGGTGACTCGCCGCGCGAGAAGGGGCATCTCGGGCGCGTCACGTTCCTCGGCATTGCGCAGGACGCCGATGGTGCCAGCCTGAACATCCGCCAGTTCGCGGTGGGTCGCGCGACAGCCAGGGTGGCGGACCAGGGCGCTGCGGTATTCCTGGTGGTGGGCACATCGTCGGAGGTTGGCAAGACCACCGCGGCGGTGAACATCCTGCGGGCGTTGCGCAAAAGCGGCCGGCCGCGTGTGGTGGCGCTGAAGGCCACTGGCACGTCATCGCTCACCGAATTGCACAGCTACGAGGATTTCGGCGCAGCGCCGTGCTTCGATTGCGTGGATTTCGGATTGCCAACCACCTATCCGTCGGGTCGGCCGGATATTGGCGGCGTGTTCGAGGCCGCGCTGGATGCCTGCCTGTCGGCCGTCGCCGACGCGGTCCTGGTGGAATGCGGCGGCGATATTCTCGGCGCCAACGTCCCGGCATTCCTGAGCATTCTGCGCCGGCGCCGGCCGGACGCGAAGCTGATCCTGGTCGCGTCGGATTCGCTCGCCGCATTGGGCGCGAAGTCGGTGCTGGGGGAGATGGGGCTGGCGGTGACGCTGGTCGCCGGCCCGTGCACCGACACACCGACGATCCAGCAGCGCACGCAGGATTTGTGCGGCTTGCCGGCGCTGAATCTGGCGAGGGGCGGGGTGCCGGCGCTATTCTGATCCCGCGTCGGATGATGCGGGTTGACGGATGAGCGCCTCGGACAGTCGGGCCGGCGAGTTGGTGAACAAGGGGTTCATCGTGGACCGCCCGGGCGCAGCCAGGCCAGGGCGCGGCGGCAGGACGTTCATCGTGACCGGGGCGCATCGGTCGGGGACCAGCCTGATTGCGTCCATCCTGCGCCAGGTCGGCATCTTCATGGGTGCCGACATCAACGACATCGTCCACGAGGACGAGGCGTTCGGGAGGCTCCTCCAAGCGCGTGACCGCGACGGGCTGAGGCGGCTCATCGGCGAGCGGAACGCGGCCTATGGCACGTGGGGCTTCAAGCTCCCGATGCTCTGCCAGTGGCTCGATCATGCTGACATGGCGCTGTTCAACGAGCCGCACGTCATCGTGGCCTTCCGCGATCCGGTGGCGATTGCGGTGCGTGCCGCGCTGTCGGAATATCAAGCGCAGATGCCGGCGTTGCGGCATGCGACGGACGACCTGGCGGCGATGGTGGCGTTCGTCGCGCAACTCCGCTGTCCGAAGCTCTTGCTGAGCTATGAGAAGTGCCTGGCCTTTCCAGGGGATTTTGTCGATGCGATCACCCGATTCTGCAACCTGCCGCAGAGTGACGCACTGCGGGGGCGGCTGACCCTGCTGGTCGAGCCCAACCGGCCAACCTATATCGCCGGATCGCGGCGTCGTTATGAAGGTGCGATCGAGGGCGTCACCGGCGGCAGCCTCTACGGATGGTGCCGTCTCACCGGCGTGGCCGATCCGGTGGCGCTCGATCTCTTCGCCGATGATCAGCCCGTTCTGGCCTTCGTGGCTGACGCGTTCCGCCAGGACCTGCTGGATGCGGGGTACGGCGGGGGAAACCACGGGTTCTATCTCGATCTTGGCAAGCTCGGCCTGCGGCCGAATGCGGTCATCCGGATCAAGGTGGCCGTGCATGGGATCGAGTTGGACAATAGCGGGCGTCGTGTCGCGGCGTATCGGTAGCGTCCCCCGTTTCCCTCTCCCGCTACGCGGGAGAGGGCAGGGTGAGGGTGATGCGTGCGTCCCGTCGCGCCCTCACCCGGCCTCTTCCGCTGCGCGGGAGACGGGAAGCAAGCGCGCACTCAGTGCCCAAAAATACTGAAGTTGCAGAACACGAACGTCCTCGCACACAGTGCCGACGCTGCGTTCCAACTCTGCGGCATCAGGGTAATTCTTGACGATCTCGAACCGCTCCCCGCCCGCGAGCCAGCGGCGCTGCCAGGTGTCTCCGGCCACATCGCGCCGCACGATCGGCGCGCCCACATTCGCCACCAGGTTCTCGTCGATCATCAGCAGCGTCGCCCCCGGTTCCAGGTGCGCGGCGAACCGCTCCAGGAACCTGGCGCGTTGCTGCTTGCGCAGATGCGACCACCAGAGATGCGCCATGCCGAGATCGAACGCGTCCGCCAGGTGCGGCAGGTCCCAGGCGTCCGCCTGCAGCAGCGTCACGTGTTCGCCAAGTTGCTTGCTGCTGGCGATCGCCAGCGTCTCGGCATTGATGTCGGTCGCGGTGATCGCCGTGGCGAGCGGAGCGGCGGCCGCGGTCCAGTAACCGGTGCCGGCCGCGACCTCCAGGATGCGTCGGCCACGCGCCGCCGTAGCGAGCCAATCGCGCAGCACCGTCAGGTCGGCCTGCCGCGCCGGGTCGGCATAGAACGCGTCGTATTCCGCGGCGCGCTTGCGGTAGTACTCGGCCAGCATCCCGGCGGCTATTTGAAGGCCGTCGAACGCACCCAGTTCGAACGCGGCAGCCGCCGGCGCTCCCGCCGGCTGGAGGTGCGGCCGCGGATCAACGCGCGACTGGTCGCGGGATCCAGCGTGGCCGACGTCTCCTGGTGCCAGCCGGTGGAGCCGTTCACGTCGAATGCGCTGATATAGCCGCCGTCCAGCACCTCGGGTACCGGCTTCTGCAGCTTGCCCTGGTGGTCGAAACGCGTGCTGCCGGGCTGACGAAACGTCTGGAAATACGCCGGATAGACAAAATCGCATAGCGTGACGCCGTCGATATCGTAGCCGAACGAATCATCCTGGCAGGCGTCGCACACCTCATAGGCATACAGCTTGCCGTTACCTTGTTCCGGA
>JBEKNT010000187.1:0-12176 GCA_049522565.1 Acetobacteraceae bacterium | reverse complement strand
CGGCGCGCGCTTTCGCCATCGCCCCATGAACGACGAAACCGTGGCCGGCCGATGCGGCTGCGTCGGCAACTGTCAAAGTCATCGGCTTCCCGGGCGTTGCGGCAGCTGCGGTCACGACGCTCCGGCGCTGGCCGCGGGCATCGGCCACACCTTCCCCGGCAATGGTTAAAATCCGGCTAACGCCACCGGGAGAGGCGCCGCTCAGGCTGGGGTTGGCCGGGTTTCGCCCGGCGATGCCAAGAGAAACGTCTCGCGGCGACCGTGCCGCACGCGGCAAGGCAAGCTTGCAACACGGAGAAGGCCCAGGGCCATCGCGGCGGCTCCTGTCGCGCTTCGCGCACAGGCAGCCGGTGTGCCGATCGAAGCCGCGGCACGCCAACTGGTGAAGCACAACGCGGCGGCGCCTGACGACCCGCGCTTCAGCGATGGCCGCTACCGGGTGTGGGGAAGGTCCGCGACGTGGCTGGCCAGCAGCGCGCGGACCGCATGCAGGTCGCGTGCGATATGCACACACATGATGCGTATTTCTTCGGTCGGCGCCAGCAGGTCCGGGACCATCACCGGCATCGTGCCGGCCGCATGCGCCGCACGGATACCATTGAGCGAATCCTCGACCGCAAGACATTCCTCGGGCGGCACGCCGAGTAACGCGGCAGCGTGCAGAAACGGATCCGGATAGGGCTTGCCGCGCGCTACATCGTCGCGCGTCACGACGACGGGCAGGCGCGCGCGCAGGCCGGAACGGCCGAGATGAAGCTCGGCAGCGCGCCGGCTGGCCGATGTCGCGACGGCCACCTTCAGCCCGTGCTGGCCGAGCGCATCCAGCAGCTCCATTGCCCCTGGCTTCAGCGGAACCGACGTGCCGAGCGCCCGATCGCGGTGCTCTTCATAGAGCCGATCGTATGCGGCGAAAGGGAAGTCGGGACCAAGGTGCTCGCGCAGCATCGCATCCGATTCCGGGCCGGGAACGCCGATCAGCGAGTGGCAAAACGCATCCGTGACGGCGAAGCCCACGGCCCGCACCGCCTGCTTGAGCGCCGTGTGATAGACGCTCTCGGTGTCGTGCAGCGTGCCGTCCATGTCGAGAATGACGCCGCTGACTCGTCTGGGAAGGGTCATCGCCGCACTCTACACGAGGACCGGTGCTGCGAAACCGGAGCCGGTCGCCACGCAGGCGCTTCACTGCGAGAGGGACACGACACCTGCGACCTACCGCCAGGGGCAGCGTATCTGTTACCAATCGCCCGTGACATTGGCTCTCGCCTGTCGCGCACGGACCACTCCGACCGTAGCGTACGTCACTGTTTCGGGCGGTCGGTATAAGTCTTGAATTACGTCCCGCAGCGCGTGCGATGCCGCCACGGCAGCGGCGGCCACAGCCACTATCGCGCGCCCGCCTTGTCCATCGCCGCCAGGATGGTGGCAAACCGCTGCGCCACCTCGGCACGCATGTCCGGATGGGTGAACACATACAGTTCGTCCGTGCGGATCGCCGCAAGCACCCGCGCGGCGACGTCCGCCGGATCGAGCCCGGACCGGGAGAGTTCAGCCAGCCGGGTGGCCAGCGCACCGGCCCAACTGGCCGGGTCCGGCGTCTGCGTCGGTCCGTAACGCTGCGGCCGATTGCGTCCGCTCTCGCCGATCCGGGTGCGAACAAACTCGGGACATACCACGGTCACGCCAATGCCAAGCGGCTGGAGCTGCGTCGCCAGCCCCTCCGACATGGTGACCACCGCGAACTTGCTCGTCGCGTAAGGGCTGAACCCCAGCCCGCTCACCATCCCGGCCATGGACGCGGTATTGACGATGTGGCCGCCTTCGCCGTGGGCGCGGATGTGCGGCAGGAAGCTGCGGATGCCGTGCAGCACGCCCATCAGGTTGACGTCGAGCACCCAGCGCCAGGTGTCGAGCGAGATGGTGTCGATGCCGCTGCCGCCGGCGACGCCGGCGTTGTTGCAAACCAGATGGACCTTGCCGAACGCCTCGAACGACGCCGCGGCCGCATGGTCTACGCTGGCAGGATCGGCAACGTCGCAGGCGACGCCGCGCACATCCGGCGCAGGCTTTCGGCGGCGGCCGCCAACGCGTCCGGCTCGATATCGGCAAGCATCACGTGCATGCCCGCCGCCGCAAAGGCCCGGCCGAGCGCGAACCCGATGCCGCTCGCCCCGCCGGTCACGAATGCCGTCTTGCCGGCCAACTCCCGCATGATTTCCTTTGCTCGGCCAAATCTGACATTGCGAGCGCAGCGTTAGAACGCACCGCCACGCGAACGCCGCGTCTACCCCACCGCGATATCCAGCCAGCCGCGCGCATCGAACCGCGCCGTATCGCCGGACCGCAGCAGCACCGTTGTCGTGTCGGACTCGACGATCGCCGGACCGGCCAGCATCTGGTCGGCGCCCAACGCGGCGAAATCGAACACCGGCAGCTCCGTCCAGCCGCCCAGCCAGGCGCGCCGCCGCCCCTTTGGCGATCCCGACTCCCCTGCCCCACCCGTCGCACCACTGGCCACCGCCGGCAGCCGCCCGATCACCGAGGCCCGCGCGTTCACCAGCACCACGTCCTGGTCAGGCGAGGCGTAGGTGTAAAGCGCCTCGTGCGCGCGGTGGAACGCCGCCTCGATCCGCTTCGCCAGGTCCGCCGCCCCCCAGTCCAGCCCCTCCAGATCCACCGCGATCTCGAACACTTGCTCGCCATAGCGCATGTCCGCCGAGCGCCGCACCGTCACGTCGCCGTCGAACCAGGCGAGCCGCGCCCTGCCCTCCTGGTCCATCTCGGCGAAGGCGGCGCGCAAGGCGGCCACGTCGATACCGTGCGTCTGCGACTGGCTGCGCATCAGCTCGATCCGCAAATCGGTGTTCAGCATGCCCCAGGCCGAGAGCACCGACGCCGCGACCGGCACCACGACCCGCGCGATGCCCAGCTCCGCCGCCACCGCGGATACATGCAGCCCGGCCGCGCCGCCGAACGCCAGCAGCGCAAAGCCGCGCGGATCGACCCCGCGCCGCACCGTCGCCACCCGCACCCCGTCCGCCATCCGAGTGTTCACCAGGCGATGGATGCCGAACGCCGCCTCCGCCACCGACAGCCGCAAGCCGTCCGCCACGCGTTGCACCGCCTCGGTCGCCGCCGCCACGTCGAGCAACCGCCGCCCGCCGAGGAAATTGGCCGGATCGAGATAGCCCAGCACGAGATTGGCGTCGGTCACCGTCGCCGCCGTACCGCCCTGGCCGTAGCAGGCCGGCCCCGGATCGGCGCCGGCGCTGTCCGGCCCCACCGCCAGCAACCCCGCACGGTCGATGCGTCCGATCGAACCGCCGCCGGCGCCGAGGGTCACGATGTCCAACCCCGGCAAGGCGATGCGCGCATTCGCCACCGTCTTGCCGCCGGACAGCGTCGGTTCTCCCCCGCGCACCAGGGCGATGTCGGTGGACGTGCCGCCCATGTCGAACGCGATCAGGTCGCGCGCCACCCCTGCCCGGGCCAACGCCACCGCCGCCGCCACGCCGCCCGCCGGACCGGACAGCGCGGTGCCCGCGGCGAGTCGGATCGCCTCGGCCACCGACGCCACGCCGCCATGCGACAGGATCACCAGCAACTCGCCGCGATAGCCCGCCTCGCCCAGCCGGGCTTGCAGCCGGCCGAGATAGTGCTCGATCACCGGCCCGACCGCGGCATTCGCCACGGTGGTGGAGAAGCGCTCGAACTCCTTGATCTGCGGCAGCACGTCGGACGAGGCCGTCACATACGCCTGCTGCATCCGCGCGCGCACCGCGTCCGCCGCCGCTTGCTCATGCGCCGGATTGCGCCAGGCATGCAGGAAGCACACCGCAACGGCCTGCACGCCTTCGGCGGCGAGCCGCGCCACCGCCTGGTCCAGCGACGCCCGGTCGAGCGCGTGTTCGATCGAGCCGTCGGCGCGGGTGCGTTCGCGCACCGGCAGGCGCAGCCGGCGCGGCACCAGCGGGTCGGGCGGCGCCATGCGCAGATTGTAGCGGTCCGGCTTCAGGCCCTCGCGCATTTCGATGACGTCGCGATGGCCTTCCGTGGTGAGCATGCCGACGCGCGCCGCCTTGCCCTCCAGCAGCGCGTTGGTGGCGACGGTGGTGCCGTGCACGATGCGGGAGGTGGCGGCAAGCAGGCCGGCGGTGTCGAGGCCGATTGCCTGCGCGGCGAGGCCAAGGCCGTCGAGCACGCCGTCCGACTGGTCGCGTGGCGTGGAGGCGGCCTTCGCCGTGATGGTGCGCCCGTCGGGCGAGGAGACGACGATGTCGGTGAACGTGCCGCCAACGTCGATGCCGATGGTGTAGGTCATCGCACAAGGGTGAAGCGGCGGCGGTCGCGACACAAGGCGCCCCTGCCACGGGTTGCGATCGTCCGGCACGTCGCGTGCTTCGGACCCGGGCCATGCGTTGCGATATTCTGCCGCACTGGCCAAACTCGCCCGCACGACTGCAGGCCGGGCGGGCCGCGTGGCCCGCCGCGCCGTGCGCCAGGGAGGAAGCGAATGAATAGGACAGCGACCCGGCTGCTGATCGCCGGCTTTGCCGCCTGCCTGCTGGGTGAGGCATCGTCGGCGTCGGCGCAAGGCTTCGATTGGAAGCGCCACCAGGGCGAAACCATCGACTTCCTCACCGAGAACCACCCCTGGTCCAACGCCGTCGTGGCCCAGCTTCCGGAGTTCGAGAAGCTCACCGGCATCAAGGTGCAGGTGGACACGTTCCAGGAGCAGCAGATGCGGCAGCGCCTGGTCACGCTGCTGCAATCGAAAAGCCAGACGGTCGATGCCTTCATGTCGCTGAAATCGCTGGAGGGCCGGCTGTACGCCCATGCCGGCTGGTATGCCGATCTCGCTACGCTGATGCACGCGCCGGGCGAGACCGCGCCCGACTATGATGTCGCCGATCTCAGCCACGCCCTGGTTGCAGGCGAAACGTTTGCCGGCAGGCTCGACGGCATACCGCTGAACATCGAGGGGCCGATCGTCTACTATCGCAAGGACGTGTTCCAGAAATGCGGCATCCCGCCTCCGGCATCGCTGGATGCGCTGATGGCCGCGGCGGCGGCGCTGCATCAATGCGAGCCGACGGTGATCCCCTGGGCGACGCGCGGCATGAAGCCGGCGCTGCCCTATACGTTCAGCAACGTGCTGCATAATTTCGGCGCGGACTATCTGGACGCGGCGGGAAAACCCGTGCTTTGCGATCCCGCCGGCATCAATGCGATCACCTGGTACGCCGACATGCTGCGGCAATACGGACCGCCGGGCGCGGTCAACAACAGCTTCCTGCAGACGCGCGAGCTGTACGGCCAGGGCCGCGCCGCAATGGCCTTTGAATCGAGCAATGAATTCGGCGAGATGATGAAGTTCCCGCATCGCCAGGACGATACCGGCGTAATGCTGTTGCCGCCCGGGCCGGGCGGTGCCTCCAAGCCCACCGTGATCGGCTGGGGCCTGTCGCTGTCGGCCTTTTCCACCAAGACGCCGGCCGCCTGGTATTTCGTGCAATGGGCGACATCGAAGGAGATGGACGCGCACCTGGCCTTGCAAGGCATCGCTCCGCCGCGCGATTCAGTCGCCAACAGCGCGGAATACATGGCTTGGCTGCACCAGGTGCCGGTGCGCCAAGATTGGGCCGGGCTGCTGAAGCAGATGGGCGCCACCGGCACCAGCGAGGTCGGGCCGCCGCTGGACCGCCAGCCACAGGCGCGCGAGATCGTCGGCGATGCGGTAGACAGTGTCTTGCTCGGCCAGGCCTCGGCGCATGACGCGGCCTGCAACGCCGACAAGCAGATCGCAGCGATGCAGGCGGAGAAATAGCATCGCCGTCGCGCACGCATCCGGTGCCGTGACGCCTGTCATGCCGCCGGTCGGGCGCCGGCGGGCACACGGATCCTTTCGCTGGATGCTGCTACCGGCGCTCGGCTTTATCGCCCTGATGATCGGCTTTCCGCTGTTCGATACGCTGTGGCTGAGCCTGCAACATTTCAGCTTCGGCTCGTCGCCACGGTTTGCCGCGCTGGGCAATTACGCACAGCTTCTGCAGGATACGAAGTTCTGGCAGGGACTGCGCGTCACGCTGGCGCTGTATCTGTTGTCGCTTGCGTTGCAGCTTCTGGCCGGGCTGTATCTCGCACTGCTGCTGAACCGTACGCGGGTATTGCGCGGGTTGCTGCGCACGCTGCTGGTCTCGCCCTTCGTCATGCCGCCGGTCGTGGTCGGGATGATGTGGCTGGTGATCCTCGATCCGTCGCTCGGCATTGCCAACTGGTTGCTTGGGCTGGTCGGGATCGCCCCCGCGCTGTGGCTTGCCTCGCCGGACTGGGTGGTGCCGACGGTTGCGATGATCGACACCTGGCAATGGGCGCCCTTCGTCGCGCTGATCCTGCTCGCCGGGTTGCAAACCCTGCCGCCGGACGTGTTCGAGGCCGCGGCGATCGACGGCGCGCGCGGCTGGGCGCTGCTGCGCCGGGTCACCCTGCCATTGCTCGCGCCCAGCATCATCACCGCGGCCACCTTGCGCAGCGTCGATCTGCTGCGGTTCTTCGACATCATCTACATCACGACGCAGGGCGGTCCCGGCGACGCCTCGCAGACCCTCAACATCTATGCGTTCAAGCAGGGGTTCGTGTTCCTGGATATCGGCTACGCCTCGGCATTGATGGTGACGCTGACGGCCATCGTGATCGGCGCCGTGCTGGTACTGATGCGCCTGCGCCAAGCCGCGACGTGGTAGCGCGCCGGATCGCCGCACGCGCGGCCCCCCTGCTCCTCGACGCGGCGCAGGTCGCGATCGTCGCGATCGTCTTCGTGGCGCCGTTGCTGTGGATGGTTACCGCCGGATTCAAGGATCCCGACACGGTGACGGCGTTGCCGCCGCAAGTACTGTTCCACCCCACGCTGCAGAATTTCCGTACCGTGCTGACCACCATGCCGTTCCTGCGCTTTGCGTTGAACAGCGTCGTGATTGCCGGGGGCTCTACGGCGCTTGGCGTATTGCTCGGCGTGCCGGCGGCGTTTGCGGTCTCGTGGAACCGCATGCACTGGCCGGCGCTGCTGATGCTGGCGGCGCGCATGGCACCCGGGGCGCTGTTCCTGCTGCCCTGGTTCGTGATGTTCTCGGCGATTGGCGCGGTCGGCAGCTTCTGGGTGCTGATCGTCACCCATGCGGCGATCACCCTGCCGCTGGCGCTGTGGACCATGCTGCCGTTCTTCGACGCATTGCCGCGGGAGTTGACCGAAGCGGCACGCATCGACGGATGTTCCGACATTGAGGTGCTGCTGCGCGTGGTGCTGCCGTTGGTCGGACCGGGTCTCGCGGTCAGCGTCATTCTCTGCTTCGTCTTTGCCTGGAACTACTTCCTGTTTTCGCTGGTGCTCAGCGACATCCACAGCCGCACCCTGATCGTTGCGGCGTTCAATTTCGTCGGCGAGGGCGTCACGGACTGGGGCGCGCTGATGGCGGCGGCGACGCTGATCGCGCTGCCGCCCGTCGTCGTCACGTTTCTCGGGCAGCGCTGGCTGGTCGCCGGGCTGACGGCCGGGGCGGTGAAAGGGTGAAGGCCATTTGCTACCAGTGGTGGCTGGGAATGCAGTCGTTCAGTTGCGCTGTCCTGATATTCCACTCCCGCTGGTTATCGCCTGAGCCGAACGCGCCCATGCAAAAGCGGAAGTGACCGTCGTAGTTCAGGGCCCAGCGCGCCGGCTGCTCTTGAACGAAATGCAGGCACCGGTCGTGGTTACGCGCGGCGCGGGACGCATGCATGGCGGCATCTGCGTACGAACGGCAATACGCAGCCGGGTCGTCGGCCCTGGCAGATACCGCGATCGAACACATGCCCAGAACCACGCCGAGGGAAACCGTCGAATGCAAGACCTTGCCCATGAGCTACATCCTTCTTTTAGCGAACCTCTGGCACGGAAGCGGCGAGCTTTCTGATCGGGCTCCGATTGCAGAGGCACGAACCATCAGGCAGCCTGGTCGTCCGCTGGTTGCTTGAAGACACTGTCGCCAAACGCCGCGAGCCTAGATTCGCCAACGCCGATGGTGAAACAGCCATAGTTGCGGCATCGTCAAGGGATGCAAGCCAGTCCGCATTCGCCTAGATCAAACAGACCGGACTGTCAACATTCCGCTGGGCATCGCATCCAACGCATCTCTGGTTTGATGGGCGCAACAACTCATTTGCCCGCCGGTATGCCCACTATTTCGGGCCAGGTTGCCAGTTGCCGGGGGTTACCCCGCCAGCCCTTCGGCCGCGTCCTTGTCCCGCGCCGCCGGATCGCGTTGCTCCGGCGGTCCCCAGCCTCCGCCGCCGCCCGACAGCACGTGAATGACACTGCCAGTTGGCACCACCACGCCGACCTCCTTGCTTTTCAGCTTCCGCGGCGGCGCGCCCGGCGGCAGCAGCGTGTAGTCGTGCGGCGCACCGTCGTGGCCGCCCAGCACGCCGCGGGCGCCGTGCACGATGCCCTCGCCGGCGGTATTGGCCAGCGCCGCACCGTCGGTCTCCACGCGCAGCCGCATATCTCCCCCGTAGCCGCCGCGATATCTTCCCTCACCTGCGGACCCCGGCCGGTACTCGTGCGTCTCGAACACCAACGGAAAGCGTTCCTCCGCGACTTCGATGCTGCCGAACTTGATGCCGCCGGCCGAGTGCCACTCGCCGATGGTGGAGAACCCGT
Source organism: Acetobacteraceae bacterium (assembly GCA_049522565.1). Taxonomy (GTDB): domain Bacteria; phylum Pseudomonadota; class Alphaproteobacteria; order Acetobacterales; family Acetobacteraceae; genus JASHVB01. The sequence goes on along the minus strand of JBEKNT010000187.1, from coordinate 3,487 downwards.
CGCCCGCCGCCGAGCCGCCGCCGCCGGGCCGCGCCTGGAACATGTGCCAGATGAAGCGTCGCCCGTTGCGCGGATCCACGCCGTTCAGCGCGATGCGCAGCCGGCGGCCCCAGCCGCCCATCGCCCGCTCGGGACAGGCGGGCGCCAGCGCGACGATGATCGCCTCGATGATCTCGTTGGAGCAATGGCTGGTGCACATCGTCACCGGGGCGCCCTCGCGCGCCCAGACGATGGTGCCCTCCTTCAGCACGACCTTTAGCGGCCGGAACGCACCTTCGTTCTTGGTGATGTCGGGATCGAGCAAGAAGGCGAAGGCCATGGCGACGGCTGATTGGGTGTTGGCGAAGGAGGAGTTGATGAACCCGGTCACCTGCGGATCGGAATCGGACAGGTCCACCGTGACGTCGCTGCCCTGCTTGGTGACGCGGGCGCGGATGACGATGTTCGTGCGGTCGAAGCCATCATCGTCCAGCACCGCCTCGCCGTCGTAAACGCCGTCGGCCCAGGACGCGACGATGGCGCGGGCGTGGCGCTCGGCGGCGTCGAGCATTTCTTCCGTCGCGTCGCCCAGCGTGACCGCGCCGAATTCGGCGATCACCGCCGCGAGGCGTTGCTCGCCCAGTTTGGCCGCGCCGATCTGCGCCGCCAGGTCGCCGCGGAAATCTCGAGGATGGCGCACGTTCAGCGCCAGCATCTCCAACAGGTCCTCGCGCAGCACGCCGTTTTCGGTCAGGCGCATCGGCGGGATGCGCAGGCCCTCGTGCCAGATTTCCGTGGCGGCGGGGTTGTAGGCGCCGTGCGTGGCACCGCCGATGTCGGAGTGGTGCGCGCGCACCACCGACCAGAACATCAGCGCGTCCCCGGCGAACACCGGCACGAAAGAGGTGAGGTCAGGCAGATGCGAGCCGCCGCGATACGGGTCGTTCAGCAGATAGACGTCGCCCGGCGCGGGATCGGGGAAACGCGCCGCGAGCGCCTTGGCCGCCCAGGGCATGGCGCCGACATGCACCGGGATATGGTCCGCCTGCGCCACCAGGCGGCAGCGCGCGTCGATCAGCGCGATGGAGAAGTCGCGCGAGGAGTTGAGGATCTGCGAATAGGCGGTGCGCAGCATCGCCTCGCCCATTTCCTCGGCGATGGCATTGAGCCGGTTCTGCAACACGGCGACGGTGATCGGGTCGGTCATGCGGCGGATGGTGGCAGAGGTTTGGCCGGCAGGGAACCGCGCATCGCGATCCCGCGTTTACCACCTTGCCGCAAGGCGATCCGTGCGATCGGGCGGGCGCGTCCACGCGGGACGGGGATTCTGCAACCTGGTTGAAACCAATATGATGTGTTTTGAGATGATTATAGCGTAATAATACTGTCCTGCTGTCGCAAAAAGCTATAATGTCTCTGGCAGACTTGATTCGCCGCCGCCGAGGACACGCCGATGCCGACCGCCCATCTCGAAAACCGCCCGAGCCAGCTTCCCGCACACCACCTTGAATCCCTCGGATCGGCACGCCGCCAACATCTTGCGGGAGTCGTCGCCGGCGTCGCGCCAGACTGGTCCGTGGAACTGCATTACGACGAACATGGCAAGGCCGCCATCGTCATCATGCCCGAGGATCCCGACGATACGATCGCTCCCACCTTGATCGTGTCCACCACGGGATCGGCTTTCCTGCTCGATGAACTGCGCTACGACGCCTACCGCAGGCTCTGTGAAAGCCTGTCATGGGCGGACATCCTGCGTACGGTGCAGATCAAACTGATCTGGGAGGGACCGTTCCCGACAACACGCCACTGACCAGCGAAGCAAGGGCGGCATCGCATGTCCGACCATACCATCGACCTGGAAACGTTGGGTGAGCGGCTCGCCGGAGTGCGCAGAACCTATGGCGAGAGCATCGACCTGCCCAATTTGGGCAGCGACGCATTTGCGACGTTGCTCGGCGTTCCAGCCACCGCGTACGCGTCCTGCGAACGTGGCGAGCGGGAGCCGACGGTGGATCTCCTGGTCGCCTTGCGCAACAGAACCCGCATCAGTCTGGACTGGTTCCTCGATCCGAACCAACCGGGAGCGAACCGGCCGTCGCAGTGACGATGCCGGACCAGACCCGGCCGCGGCATCCCGAATAGCCGAAGCCCGGTGCGTGCGCTAACCTGCGTGCGCACTGACTCGACGCCGACCCGGGGGCAAAGCGCCATGAAGCACAGCCAGCACCGCATCATCACCACGCATGCCGGCAGCCTGCCGCGCCCGGACGACCTGATCGAACTGACCCGCGCCCGCCAGGAAGGCGAGTCGAACGACGAAGCCGGCTACCAGGCGCAGCTTGCCGCGGCGGTGCGGGACGTGGTGCGGCGCCAGCGGGACTGCGGCGTCGATATCGCCGGCGACGGCGAATACGGCAAGGGCATGGGCCAGCGCATCAACTACGGCGCGTGGTGGAGCTATTCGTTCCAGCGTCTCGGCGGATTGCGGCTGGGCGATTACATGTACCGCATGCCGCCGCAGCGCCGGAAGCCGGGCGAGGTGGTGCTGACCGCCTTCCCGGACCGGCGCGACCGCAACCTGTTTCCCACCGCCTATGCCGATCCGGACTCGGGCGTGTCATCCAATCGCGGCGGCCCGGGCATGCGGCTGCCGGTCTGCGTGGACAAGCTGACCTACACCGGGCACGAGGCGATCGCCGCCGATATCGCGCATTTCAAGGCGGCATTGCAGGCGGCCGGGGTCGAGGAGGGGTTCATGACCTCGATCGCGCCGGGCAGTTGCTCGCGCATCGGAAACGAGTACTACAAGACCGAGGAAGAGTTCATCTACGCCTGCGCCGATGCGATGCGCGAGGAGTACAAGGCAATCATCGATGCGGGGCTGGTGCTGCAACTCGACGATCCGTCGATCGCCGAAAATTGGGATCAGATCAACCCGGCGCCGACGGTCGAAGAATATCGCAGATTTACCATGGTGCGTGTCGAGGCGCTGAACCATGCGATCAAGGGGCTGCCGCGGGACCGCATCCGGTTCCATCTCTGCTGGGGAAGCTGGCACGGCCCGCACGTCACCGACATTCCGATGCGCGACATCGTCGACGTGATGCTGGCGATCGACGCGCAGGCCTATTCGTTCGAGGCCGGTAACGTGCGCCATGAACACGAATGGCGGGTGTGGCAGGACGTGAAGCTGCCGGAGGGCAAGCTGTTGATCCCGGGGGTGGTGAGCCACGCCACCAACGTGGTGGAACACCCGGACCTGGTGGCGGACCGGATCGTGCGGTTTGCCAGGCTGGTGGGACGCGAGAACGTGCTGGCGGGCACCGATTGCGGGCTTGGCGGGCGGGTGCATCCGGAGATCGCCTGGGCGAAGCTGAAGACGCTGGCGGAAGGCGCGGCGCTGGCGACCAAGCAGCTCTTCTAACCTCTCCCGCGCTGCGCGCGGGAGAGGTTTGCTATTCTTCGATCTTCCCATACTCGAAATCGCCCGGCTTGTTGTCGATGC
>JBEKNT010000186.1:0-12259 GCA_049522565.1 Acetobacteraceae bacterium | reverse complement strand
TCTGATTCGCTGATCGGGCGGCTCGCGGGCGGGACGGAGGGTCGGGGCTGCGTGCCGACCCGATCACCCTCACCCTCGGTGCTTCGCACCATCGACCTCTCCCGCTCCCGCGGGCGAGGTTTTTTGCGCCTCAGCCCCGCAGCAACGCCGCCGTCGCGGCCGGCGCATAACCCGGCGCGACGCGCACATCCACCACGGCGACCGCGCCGCCCTCGACCGCCTCGATCGCCTCGGCAAACATCGGTGCCAGGGCCGAGGCTTCGCTCACCGGGCCGAACCCCATCGCACCCTGCGCCACCGCCATGCGCGCGAGGTCGATCTCCGGATCGGCGATCCGCTGGCCGATCCAGCGATTTTCCACCGGCCGGTTGCGCGCCCGCGCCACGCGCTCCTGATGCAACTCGTCATTGAAGAACGAGCGGTTGTTCGCCACCACGATCAGCAGCGGAATGGCGTAGTGCACGGCGGTCCACAGCGCGGTCACACCCATCAGGAAATCGCCGTCGCCGCACACCGCGACGGGCAGCCGCCCTGAGCCTCGCAACGCCAGCGCCGCGCCGACGGCGATCCCGGGGCCGCCGCCGATGCCCGCGCCGCCGTCGCCGCCGATATAGTCGAGCGGCTCGCGGAACGGCCATGCCGCGGCGTTCCACGACAGCGACACGTGCAGCAGCGACGCGGGTCGCGCGCCGATCGCCTGGCGCAGCGTCTGCGCCATCTGCGGCACGCTGATCGCGCCTGGTTCGAACGCCATCTCCGGCCAGGGCTTTGCCGGGGCGCGTTGCGCCGCCGGCGGCAGTTGCGCGACCAATCCCGCCACCACCGCATCGGCGTCCGCCGCCAGGAACAGATCGACCTGTGGCAGTCCCTGGTAGTCCATGCTCCAGCCGTTATGCACCAGGTGGTCGAGCGATACGTTGACCACCTTCGCCGAGACGCCCGCACTGCGCAGCGTGCCGGCGAGATCCACCCAGTCGAGGCTCAGCACGACATCCGCCGCGGCCAGCGCCTGCGTCGCTTCGGTGCCCTGGAAGGTCGCCGGTGCGCCGGCATGCAGCGGATGATCGGTGGGAAACACCGCGGCCAATTTCAAATCGGTGAGCACCCGCGCGCCCAGCGCCTCCGCCAGTGCCACGCGGTTCGCCCAATGATCATCGCGGCGCGAGCCTCGCCCGAACAGAATCACCGGCCGTTGCGCGTCGCGCAGCAGCGTTGCCGCCTGGGTCAGCAGCGCGGGATCGGGCGGCACCGGCACCATCGGCGGGACGCAGCGTGCCGTGTCGAGCAGTGGCAGCGGTTCGGGCAGCGGCGCCTCCTGCATGCCGACGTCGAGGTTGATGTAGACGGGCCCGCGCGGTGGCGTGGTCGCCAGCCAGGCGGCGCGCAGCAGCGACTCGCGCGCGGCTTCCGCGGAGGCCGGCTGGTCGTCCCATTTCGTGTAGGGCCGCACCAGCGCACCCTGGTCGCGCGCGGTGTGGATCCAGTCGATCCAGGGGCGCCGCTTCGGTGCATCGACCGGACCGGTGGCGCCCAGCACGATCACCGGCATGCGGTCGCACCACGCGTTGAACATCGCCATGCTGGCGTGCATCAACCCGACATTGGCGTGCACCGCGGCGGCCAGCGGCTTGCCCGTCACCTTGGCATAGCCGTGCGCGATCGCCACCGCATGCTCTTCATGCAGGCACAGCAGCATCTGCGGCGCGCGATTGCCGAGGTGGTTCACCAGGCTGTCGTGCAGGCCGCGATAGCTGGAGCCGGGATTGAGCGCGATGAACGGTATGTCCAGCGCGCGCAGCGTCTCCGCCACCACGTCGCTGCCGAACAGCGCGTTGCCGGCGGGGAGCGACACCGGCTGCTCGATGGGGGTACCGGAACGGTCGGCGATCGTGTTCGGGTAAGGCGCCATGCTGGGGTCCTCGCGAGGCGGCAGAACAGTACGCTATCGCGGCGGGGTGGCGAGGTGGAAGGGCAGCGGGCGCGGCGGTGCCGCATGCCGACCGGCAGCGCGATGCGGCATGGCACGTGCGTGATGCAAAGGACTCAGTCGTCCGGCCAGTGCGGTTGCACGCTCCTGAATGGCCTCGCCCGATCAGCGGAGCCATGTCGCGACATAGGCTACCAGCCGGAGCATCCCCACCATCGCCAGCAACACCAGGAACAGGCCCAACCCCAGTGCCATGCCCACCAGCGCGACCACCCGGGGCGGCGGATCGCGCCGTCGCCAGATGGCCAGAACGCGCCGCGATCGGCGACACCGTTCGGCCAGCCGGAATCGAAACCGCTGCCGCATACCGCATGCCTCACCGCGCAACTGCTCTCGCGCGGCTGACCGACCGCACCTGTCCGGGGCGCGACCCGCACCGTGCGGGGCGGCCTGCTGTCGGGCCGCTGAATCGTGCGGGGCGGACGCCTCGCCCGCCCCGCCTTGGAAGGGCTGCCGATCGCCGGGCAGCCGTTGGAAAGTCCGGCAGGCTATTCGCCTTCGGTGCCGATGGCGTAGGCGGTCTCGCCATGGACGGCATCGTCGCCCACCCGCAGCGTCGCCTCGTCCATGCGCAGCGGGGTGACGAACGAGATGACCTTCAGGATGATGAAGGTGATGATGACGTTATAGACGATGATGAACGCCGCACCGTAGACCTGCAGCAGAAGCTGGTGGCCGGAGTCGCCGTAGAGCAGGCCGGTGATGCTGACGCCCGGGGCGTCCTTCTCGGTGCCGATGTATTCCAGCATGTCGGGCGAGGCCAGAACGCCGGTCAGCAGACCGCCCATCAGGCCGGCGATGCCGTGCGTCGAGAACACGCTCAGCGTGTCGTCCACCTTCATCATCAGCCTGGTCTTTTGCAGCCAGTTCATGCTCATCCAGGGGATGATGCCGGCGCACACGCCGATGATCATGGCGCCCCACCCGGTGACGTAGCCGGCTGCCGGGGTGATCGCGACCAGCCCGGCGATCATGCCGTTGACCGCGCCGATCACCGACGGCTTGCCGTAGGCCATCTTGTCCATGATGGTCCAGACCAGCAGGGCGATCGCGGTGGCGGTGTTGGTGTTCAGCACCGCGGCGCCCGCATCGGCGTTGGCGAAGTACGGGTCGCCGCCGTTGAACCCGTTCCAGCCAAGCCACAGGATGCCGGCGCCGACCAGCGTCACCAGCAGGCTGTTGGGCGGGAAATGCTCGCGATCCTGTTGCAGGCGCGGGCCGACCATGGCGGCGGCGGTGAACCCCGCGGTGCCGGCGGCAAGATGAATGACGTAGCCGCCCGAGAAGTCGGCGACCCCCAGGCTGGCGAGCCATCCGCCGCCCCACAGGCTGAACGCTCCCACGGTATAGGACAGGGTCATCCACACCGGGCAGAAGATCATCCATGCCGTGAAACTCATGCGTCCGAGCACCGACCCGGCGAGGATGATCACCGTGATAGCCGCGAACACGAACTGGAAGAACACCAGAGTCGCCATGGGGAAAGTGAGATCGGGCATGCCCGACGCGGCGGCGGGGATGGTCGCCTGGCCAAGGGAGAACGCGGCCGACGCCGCGGGCATGGGCGTCCCCAGGAACGGAAACCATTGTGGCCCGAACGCCATGTTGTAGTCGAACAGGATCCAGACGACCAGAACCGAGGCGAATGCATAGATCGACATGAATGCCGAGTTGATCGCCCATTTCTTCTTGACCACGCCGCCATACAGTACGACGAGGCCCGGGAAGCTTTGCAGACCGACAAAGGTTGCCGCTGCCAACTGCCAGGCGTTGTTGCCGGTATCGAGCCATTTTGGTGAGGGTACGAGCATCGGGCTCCTCCTGTGTTGTCGATGTTCCGACGGCGTCTTCGGCCGAAACGGCAGCACCCAACTCGCCCGTTGCACGCCTGAAGCGAGTGACGCCAAGGCGAAGCAGTTCAAGCAAACGTTATGCCACGCAGCTTTGCCGCGTTGCGCCTGGGCCGCCAACCGACCACGCACTCCCGCATCGCCCGGCCAGGACCGACCGACGGAGAGTGCCCGGTGAAATTGAAATGCGGCGCCCGCAATGCCCGTTGCGGTTGCTATATCGTTGTGAAATCATATTTAATGGGGCCGTCACGACCCGCTGGCCTCGGCAAAGATTACGAAAACGGCGAGCTGCATACTGATTAAGCAATGACGGCGGGGGTCCGCGGTTGCCCCGGAAACCCGGTTCGCCAGCCGCGGCCCGGAGGGATTCGGGGTTGAATCAAGGCCTTGGTCGGCTTCTGTTCGCATCAGGCCGAACATTATATAGGCAGCATAGCGGCGCTCGTCCCATGCCGCCGTATGGGTTCCTGCCGCCAGCCGGACCGCCCGGTGCATGCGGGCACACGGTTTGCAACGCGCGGCAAAATGGCTATGGGGGGCGCCCGGCGGCTGGATGTGACGATGTTCCTGACCCGGCTCCTTGCGGCGGCGCTCGCCGCCTTGACGGCGTCCATCGCGCCGCCGTGTTTCGCCGTCGCTCTCGCCGACGGGCAGCCGCCGCCGAACGCGCCCGTGCTCACCTGCACCAACCCGTACAGCGGCACCACCTGGCAGATCAGCATCGACTTCGACCGGGCCACCGTCGATGCCAATCCCGCCCGCGTCAGCGATGCCGCGATCTCCTGGCACGACGCCAAGGACGGCGGCAACTACACGCTCGACCGCCGCTCCGGCAACCTGACGGTCATCGTGGCGTCCAGCACCGGCGGCTACTTCCTGCACGACCACTGCCGGCCGCCGCCTTGACGCCGCGCCGCCGCGTCCGTTGCTTTCCGGCATCGGGTCAGCCCCCACCATCGGGGCGCCTCGGATGAGCGACGACCCGGCCTCCCCGCGCGCCAGCATCGGCTACCACTCGGCAACCGGTCCGCGCCCGCGCAACGAGGATTTCGTCGGCGCGGTGCTCGGCTCCCGTCCCCCAGCGGAGCGGCGGGACGTGGCGGCGGCCATCGCCGACGGCATCGGCAGCGCCAAGGGCGGCCGGGTGGCGGCGGAAACCGCGGTGCGCGGCTTCCTCGACGGATTCTGGGACGTGCCCGAGACCATGGAGGTGCATCGCGCCGGCGCCCGCATCCTCGATTCGCTCAACGCCTGGATCAACGCCCAGGGGCGGCAGGACGCCAACCTGGTCGGCATGGGCTGTACCTTCACCGCCCTGGTGCTGCGCGGCCGCCTCGCGCACCTGCTGCATGTCGGCGACACCCGCGCCTACCGCCTGAGCAGCGATCGCCTGGTGCGCCTGACCACCGACCACGTCCGCGACGACCGCGGCAAATCCCCCGTGCTGACCCGCGCGCTGGGCATCGAGGCGCAACTGCGCCTGGACTACACCAGCCACCCGGTCGCCCTGCACGACCGCTTCCTGCTCTGCACCGACGGCGTGCACGGCGCCCTGGTGGACGAGGCCATCGCCGACATCCTGCGGGTGCGCTCGGCCCCCGAGGATACCAGCCGGGCCCTGGTCGAGGCCGCGCTGGAGAACGGCAGCACCGACAACTGCACCGCCCTGGTGCTGGACGTGGTGGCGCTGCCCACCGCGCGATCCGCCGACATGGGCAGCGCCATCATGCGCCTGAAGCTGATCCCGACGCCCCAGGCCGGCGACACGGTGGACGGTTTCGTGTTGAACGTGCTGGTGTCCGACGGCCGCTACAGCCGCCTGTTCGGCGCGGTGGACGAGGTGGATGGCGGCACCGTGGTGCTGAAATTCCCCAAGCCGCAGGTCGCCGCCGTCGCCATCTATCACGCCGCCTTCGTCCGCGAGGCCTGGGTCGGCACGCGGGTGCGCAGTCCCTGGGTCGCCCACGTGATCGAGCTGCCGCCGGGGCGGCAGACCTGTCTCTACACCGTCATGCCGCTGTACACCGGGGAACTGCTGGAAATCCGCCTCTCCCGCGCGCCGCTTGTGGGCCTGGAAGAGGGCCGCACCATCGCGATCCGCCTGGCGCACGGTGTGGGGGCGCTGCACCGCGCCGGCATCGTCCACCGCGACATCAAACCCGACAATGTCATGCTGGAAGGCGGCGGCTCGCTGAAATTGCTCGATCTGGGCGTGGTGCGGCTGCCTGGGCTGGAGGATTTTCCCCCGGAGGCCATCCCCGGCACCACCGCCTACATGGCGCCCGAGATGTTCCGCGGCGAGGCCGGCAATGTGGCGACCGACATCTATGCCCTGGGCGTGACGCTGTTTCGCGCCTTCACCGGCACCTATCCGTACGGCAATCCCGACGCCACCGGCGCGCCGACGCTGGAGCGGCCGCGGGATTTGTCCGCCCTTCGCCCCGACCTGCCGGCCTGGCTGGGGTCCGCGCTGGGCCGCGCGATCGCGGCCGATCCGGCGGAGCGGTTCGCCGACATGGCCGAGTTCGCCTACGAGTTCGAGGCGGGACCAAGCTACGCGCCCCCGCCGTCCCGCCGCCCGCTGACGCTGTACGAGCGCTCGCCGGTGCGGTTCTGGCAGGGCGTGGCGGCATTGCTCGCCCTGGCCCTGGCGGCGTCGCTGTGGTGGAAGTAGGCGGCTCCCCGTCTTTGCGACCAGGCCACCGGCCGCTGCGACCGACCCGCCCGGAATGAAACCGCGGAGATCGCCAATGCCCGGGTTAAGCGGAAGAGGCTGTACCCCTCACTATGAGTGACCCAGGGCCAAGAAGGGGTTGCTGACAGGATGCAGCGTCGCTGGCCGCCCTTCCGCGCGCCGGCGGCGTGTGTCGGAGAATGTTGCTGGGCGACCAAAGCCGAGCCAGCCCGCGCGCGGGTCCGTCGCCATATTTTAGCAAGCCTGACCGACGCCATGCTGAGCAAAACAGCGACCTGGCTCGGGCGACGGAGGAGCGGCGGTCGACGTGACGTCACGGTTACGGTCGAGCCCGGTCGGCAGTCCGTTATTTCCACGAGACAGTTGCTGTAGGCCAGGTCGGGTTCCGACAGAGTTGCCGTGGGTGACCGATCGATTCCTCCGTAAGGCGGGTTGCGCGCAGGTGAGGGACCGGTCGCTCGCCAACCGGTTGCCGGTGCAGGGGCTTCGCCTGCAACGAAATTGTCAGAATCCTTTACATCGCTATAACGACCGGCCATGCGGTCCCGGATATCCGGTTGATTCGCTTAAACTTCCTTCAGTGGCACAAGAATTGCTGTATTAGCACCTGCGGGTCGGCCGGCGGCCGACCCGACCTGAATGAAAAATATCGCCGAACTCGATCTTCGGAGCAGATTCTCTGCTTTTTCTTGTGCGGGGGTACGATGATGAAACAGCGCCTGCTTGCTGCCGCGACGGTTATCGCGCTTGGCTTGGCTGGTCACGCGCAAGCCCAAACCTTCAGCGCGGTCGGCGACTTCTCTATCGCCAACAATCCGAATGGCGTGTGGGCCTATCGCTACGCGATCCCAGGCCCAACGACCCTTACGCTGACATCGCAATGCAGCATAGCCGGGGCGGCCTGCTGGTGGGACGGGGCGAGCATACCTGATTCCGTCGCTATCGTGAAGAACACCACCGGCGGCACGATTTCCTATGCGGACGTCAACCAGGGGCCCAACGTGCTGGCGATGGACCCGGAAAGCTATACCGCGATCGTGCAATTCACCGCACCCGTGGCTGGCATCTATTCGATCAACGGCGACTTCACCGGCATCGCCACGGATAACAATCCGCATCCGGTTGCGATTATGGATGACGGGGTCTCGATCTACAGCAACACGGTCTCGACCTACGGGCAGGACGACGCTTTCAACCTGACTGAAACGCTTGCTGTCAATGACACGATCGACTTCGAGGTTCTGACGGGAACCAACGGCTGCAGCTATTGCTCTCTCACGACCGGGCTCGATGCCAGTCTCAGCGTTCCCGAACCGGCCTCGCTCGCATTGCTTGCGACCGGGCTGACCGGCCTCATGCTCCGCCGCCGGCGCAAGGCCACGTAGCACAGCGCACGGCAACGGCGGGCCAGCGCCAGCCACAGGATCGCTTCGCGCTCCGCGCCGCCGGTCAGGAGCGATCTGCCGCTCCTGACGCGGCCCGCAGGTCGCCCGGCGCCATGCCGAACGCGGCGTGGAAGGCACGATAAAAACCGGACAGGCTGCTGAACCCCCAGGCGAAGGCGATGTCGATCACCGCGCGCCCCGGATTGCCCAGCAGCGCGGCCCGACATTCCTCCAACCGCCGGCGCGCAACGTGACGCGTGAAACTGGTGCCGGTCGGCTCGAACAGCAGGTGCAGGGCGCGGACGGAGATGCGCAACGCCGATGCCACGCTGGCGGGCGACAGATCCGGGTCGGCGAGGTGGTGGTCGATATACCGCCTGGCCTCGGCCAACCGCCCCGCCCGCACCGCGTCCGGTTGCTCTGCCGCCGCCGCGCCGCAGGCGATGCCGATCAGCCGGCCCAATGTTTCGGTGACCTGACCCATGGCCGACTCGCCGATACCGTCCCAGTTCTGCGTCAGCGCCCCCAGATAGCCTTCCGCGAGCGCGTTCACCCCGTCCCGGCCGGACAACTTCGCCACCAGCGGGCGGCCGAGCGCGGGCAGATGCGGCTCGAGCAGTGCTTTCGGCACCAGCCATAACTCGTGCGCGTAGCGATTGGCGCGCGTCTCGAACCGGGCATCGGCGTCGGCGACGACCAGGTCGCCCGCGGCGGTGGCCAGTTCCTGGCCGTCGATGTTGAACCATGCCCCGGGGCTGGATTCGCGATAGATCCAGTAGCTGTTCCAGTGCCGGTGCGCGATCTCGCGGTTCTGACGCCGCGCGCCGAAGCCATCCGCAGCGAAGTTGAGGTTCAGCAGGGGCCCTTTGGTACGGGATGAAAATCTTGCCTGAAACGGCGCATCGACGTCCGGCAGCGGCTGCACCGAGATCGCGAGCACGCCGAAGACCGCCGCGTTCCAAAGCTCGAAGCGCTCCCGTTCCGGCACGTTGTCTGTCGTGTGAAGCTGCATGGGCCTTGCCCTCTTCACGATTATGGTGACCGGCCGGGGACACAGTCCGCGTAGCGGCGGATATAACGGTGGCGTGGTGCAACGGAAGTGAGAACGCTCACATCCTCACGGGAGTCGTATCTGGTTGCGACATCGCCCGCAGGTCGCCGGGCGACATGCCGAACGCGGCGTGGAACGCGCGATAGAAGCCGGACAGGCTGCTGAAGCCCCAGGCAAAGGCGATGTCGGTCACCGCGCGCCGCGGGTTGCCGAGCAGCGCCGTCCGGCACTCCTCCAGCCGGCGACGCAGCACATAGCGGGCGAAGCTGGTGCCGGTCGGTTCGAACAATGCGTGCAGCGTGCGGACCGAGATGCCCAGCGACGCTGCTACACTGGCGGGCAACAGATCAGGGTCCGCGAGATGACGGTCGATGTACCGCTTGGCTTCGACCAGCCGGCCGGCCCGCACCGCGTCCGATTGCTCCGCCGCCACCGCGCCACAGGCGATGCCGATCAACCGGGCCAGCGTGTCGGCAACCGAACCCATGGTCACCTCGGAGATGCTGTCCCAGTTCCGCGTCAGCGCATCGAGGTAGCTGCCGGCCAGCGCGTCCACTCCGTTTCGATCGGAAAGCCGGGTATATATTGGCCGCCGGAGCGCGGGCAGATGCGGATCGAGCAGCGCCTTTGGCACCAGCCATAACTGGTGTGAATAACGATCGGCCGGGCGCGAGTCGGACACTGCGTCGGCGTCGCCGACGACCAGGTCGCCGGGGTTGCTGATCCAGTCCTGGCCGCCGATCGTGTGGAACGCGCCGGCACTGAACTCACGACCGATCCAATAGCTGTCCCAGTGTCGGTGCGCGATATCGCGACCCTGACGGATCGCGCGATAGCGATCCGCGTCGAAGCTGCAATGCACCAGTGGCCCACTGGTGCGCGCGCAAAACCGCGCTCGGAACGGCCCATCGGCGTCAGGCAACGGCTGCGCCGAGATCGCTAAGGTGCGGTAGACCGCGTCGTGCCATGCCTCGAAGCGGCTCCGTTCCGGCACGTCCTCTGTCGTGATCTGGAGCCGCATGGCGCCTGTCCCTTCGAGGCTACGGCGACTGACCGGGGTGTGCCCCGTAGGCCTCAGGATGAGGCCAGACGGTAGAAGAAGCTTGCTGTCGCACTGGCCCTCCCCCGGTCGGTCGCTTATCCTGACGCTCATGGGGGTGTGCCCCCGTATGGCGGCAGGATATAGCGGCGACGTGGTGCGACGGAAGTGAGAAGCGTCACACAACCGGGACGGTTGCATTCGGCCGGGCGCGCGGGTCGCTGGTTCGCATCGCACGGAGGATCGTCAGACGGCGCCTGTGACGAAGGTGGTGACGCCGACTTTCACCACGGCGCAATCCGAGAGCCGCGGGGTCACGCAAAGGCGTTTTACACCAGGTGCCCGTACGACTGACTCTTCGGCACGGCTTCCATCGTCATCGCGGACCTCCGGGTCAAACGCCCGGGGGCTGGCTCCGGCCGGCCATCCACAACCTGGCTCGCGCCCACTGATTAGTACGCCCCCGCCCATCCATCGCGCCGCGGATCGGAACCGGCCATCCGCACGCCGTTCTCCATCACGCGGATCGCCTGCACCAGACAGGGTCCTTCCAGCGGACCGACGCGGCACAGCCGGTGCCCCAGCCGCTCCAGCCCGGTCAGCACATCGTCGCCAAATTCCGGCTCGATGGTGAGGCGGCCGTCGCCCTCGTGCGGCCAGTTGGCCCCCTGGCCGTGCTGCGAGGACGTCCAGCGCGGCGCCTCCAGCGCGGTCTGCGGATCGGCGCCGAGATCCATCATGGCGGTCAGCACCTGGAGATTGACCTGCACCTGGTTGTCGGCGCCCGGCGTGCCCTCCACCGCCCACAGCCTGCCATCCTTGAACACCATCGGCGCATTCATCGTATGCCGCACACGCTTGCCCGGCGCGAGCCGATTGGCATGGCCTGGCGCCAGGTGCCAATACGCCATGCGGTTGTTCAGCAGGATGCCGGTGTCGCCCGCGGTGACTCCCGATCCCCATAGCGAGTTCAGGCTCTGGATGCCCGACACCGCGTTGCCCTCGGCATCGACGACGCAGAAATACGTGGTGTCGCCGGCGGCGGTTTCGGGCTCGGCCAGCGCGATGTCAGCGGCGTGCCTGCGGTCGATCGCCGCGGCGCATTCATCGGCGTAGGCATCGGACAGCAACCGGTCCAACGGCACGTCGCCGAACCGGGGATCGGCGCCGTAGCGTTCGCGGTCGAGGAAGGCGCGCTTTTTCGCCTCCACCAGCACGTGGATGCGCTGCACCGGGTCGAGTGCGGCGAGGTCGAAGCGTTCGACGATCTTCAGCATTTGCAGGTGGGTGAAGCCGGTGGAATTCGGCGGCGTCTGCGAGACACGGAAGCCGCGGTAGGAAATACCGATCGGGTCCTGGACCTGCGGCTGGCACGCGGCCAGGTCGCGGTCGTCCACCAGCACGCCGGCGGCGCGCATCCCGGCGACGAGACGCCGCGCCAGGCGCCCGCGATAGAACGTTTCGGCGCCGTCCTGCGCGATCTCCTCCAGCGTGCGGGCGAGGTCCGGCTGGCGGATCAACTGCGCAAGCCCCGGGGCGCCGGCATCGCTGCCCGCGAGGAACACCGCGCGGCTGCGCGGGTCGGGGGCCAGCACGGGGCGGCCCTCGGCGGCAAAGTGGCAATAGCTGTGGGTCGCCGCGAAGCCGTCGCGGGCAGCGGCAATCGCCGGGCCGCACAACTGCCGCCACGGCAGCGCGCCGAGCGCCGCGTGCATCGCCGCCACGCCCGCCAGACCGCCCGGCGTCGAGACGCTGAGTGGCCCGCGCACCGCCATGCCGCGCGCGGCGAAGCGCTCCGGCGTCGCGGCGAATGGCGCCGCACCGGTGGCGTTCCAGCAGCGGGTCTCGCCGGTCTTCGCGGTATGCACCTGGTAGAACCCGTCGCCGCCCAGGCCGGACATCATCGGCTCGACCACGCCGAGCGTCAGCGCAATCGCCACCGCCGCGTCCACCGCGTTGCCGCCGGAGCGTAGCGTGTCGAGCCCGGCCTGCGTTGCCAGCGGATGGTTGGCGCCGACCGCGCCGTTGCGGCCCATGATCAGCGTGCGGCGGCAGCGCTCGGGGAGGTACATCGTTCGGTTGCCTTCAGAGATGCGTTCGGAGGGAGGCGGCCGCCGCGGTGAAGCCGCGGTTGCTGGTGGTCGGACCGGACGACGCCGTATCCGGCATGAGCGAAGATGCGATACGTCACCTGCTTCCGCCATTCGTGCAAGGCCGCGGCAACCCGCGTGCCCTCGCCAAGCCGTGCG
>JBEKNT010000185.1:0-12306 GCA_049522565.1 Acetobacteraceae bacterium | reverse complement strand
TTCCTCCGTCTCGTAAAAGATGCCTCTCGCATGGCATCTTTGAATTACGTCGTGTTCATTGAAGATGAAGAAACTTATTTGTTCACCAGCCACTAGTTCAGACGCGATGCTTCCGCTTATGCGCACCATGGACTCCATCCAACCGGCTAAAAGTTGACCCTATCTGTACCGCAGGCAGCATGCGGTGTGCAAACCAAGAACCGCCCGACCGCGGGGCTGGGCCGGATCCTGAAGACGCTCCAGATGCCCGGCTACACCGAAAACAAGGACAACCGACACGATATCTCCTTGCTCGGCCCAACCGCAACCCCGAGGATTTGATGGCACTCCGCGGCGGGACCACCTATCCGTAGTCCAAGCACTCGAACACCACCCGCCGCACCGCCACCCCCAGCGGGCGGTTGTCCTCCGGGTTCACATGCATCGTCCCGCCCGTGTCGAAGCGGATGCAGCAGAACCCCTCGCCGGCCAATAGCTCCTGCGCAATCGCCAGTTCGCAGCGATAGCCGGCATCCTCCACCTCGATCCCGCAGTCCACCGGCACGTCGTTGACCTGCGCCGTCAGGTCGCCCGGGCCGAACGGTCCGGCGCTGCCGAAGCTCATGTGCAACCGATAGGACGCATCCGGGCGCAGCGGCACCTCGATGCTGAAATGCCGCCCCGGCCCGGTCCAGCGCCAGGCGACCGAGCCCTCCTGCTCCGTCGCATACCAGCCGGAACCCGGCATGATGTCGGTCAGCGCGATCTCGAACGACCCGGGCGGCACCTCGTAGATGCCGCTGCCGACCAGGTCCCGCATGCTCTGCTCGAAGTCGCGGCGCCGGATCAGCCGATCGGCGAACTCGTACAGCGGCAGGTCCACGTCGTTGTGCAGGCGCAGGATCTCCAGGTCCTCCGGCGACAGGTCCGCCAGCGGGTCGCCACGCTCGGGATCCTCGTTGATGCGCGGGAAATGCGTTGGCGGATGATAGTTCATCGCCCGCGCCATGCCGGACAGCACGGCGCCGATGTCCTCGGTCAGGCCGACGAAGTCGACGGAGGCCAGCCGATCCTGCGCCAGTTGCAGCTTGGGCGGCGCCTCTCCGTCACCGGCGTCCACCGGCGCGTTGGTCGCCTGCGCGCGGACCAGATCGGCGCTGACCTGCGCGGCCGGCCGCGAGGCGCACAGGAAGCGCGCCTGCACGTTGTGCTGGTTCCGCATCAGCCCGGGATGCCGCAGCAACTCGGACAGGGTCAGGTTTTTCGCCAGCTCATGGTCGCGATGGAAACTGGGGTCGCGCTGCAGGTGCCGCAGGGCGGACAAGGTCCGGCGCAGCGGCTCCCGCAGCATCACCAGCATGCGCGGGCCGTGCGGGAGCAGTTCGCGCAGGTTGTAACGGAAATGCCCCTGAACGAGGCCGTAGGTCTTGAGCGCGTCCTCGTGCCCCAATATGTCCTGCCACCGGGCGGCCGGGCACACGTCCTCGGCCCGATACTGTCCGCTGAGATAAAGTCGCATGCTCATCCCACCGGTCTTGGGGATGTGCATGAAAAAAAGTGGCTCCCTGGCGCCCACCGCGAACCGATCAACAGCCGGTAGCTCAATCGTGGCCATGAGTGACCTTTTCGGCCGATCCTCCCCCGGCGACTCGTCTCCGGGTTGCGCGGATTACCATAAATTGAACAGTGTCAGCAAATATTGTCGTATCGGTTAGCAACACGAGACGAAGGCTGCAACTGGGCGGCTAACCCCTTCGCCCGCCTCCCGAATCAGCGTTACATTGACGTCGATTGATTCAACCAGCCGAATGGCGAACAACGGTCGCCGCCCCTTCCCGACGCCACACGGAGCAGACGTTCTTGTCAACGACCGACGACCCCGCATCTGCGCCCGCTTTGGCCAGGGCCCCCCTGCTGGCCGCCGCCGACTCGGCAGTCGCCCGCGGCGATCACGACCAGGCGCTGCGGCTCTGGTCCGAAGCGCGGGACCGGTTTCCCGACGCGGTGCCGGCTTGGTTGCGCGCGGCCGAACTGATGATCCGCCTGCGCCGGTTCCCCGCGGCGGAAACTCTGCTGGCGGAGGCGGTGAGCCGCTTTCCTCATGAGTTCTGGCTGGCGCGAACGCGCGCCTTCGTGTTTCGGCATCTGGGCGATGATGTGGAGGCGTATACCGAGGCCCGTGCGCTCCGGCAGGCCTTTCCGGACAATCCCACGGCGCATGCCGATCTGGTGCAGCTCCTGCTCAACCAGAAACACGTGGCGGCGGCCGAGGCCGAGGCGAAAGCCAGCCTCGCTCGCTTCCCGGATGCGCGGTGGCTGCACAACGTTTACGCACGCTGTGCCGACCTGGCCGGCGATAACCGCGTGGCCGCGGCGCGCTGGGCCGAGCTGTTGGTCCGCCATCCCGACCATGAGCCGGCCTATGTCCCGGCAGTGCGCGCCCTCATCGCCGAGGGCCGTCCGGACGAGGCGGCCGGCATCGCCCGCGCCGGGCTGCGCCTGCTGTCCAACAGTGCCGCGGTCCGCGAAGCCTGCGCATCAGCCGAGAAGGCGCTGCCCGCGCCGAGGGCACCGTCGCCGGCGCCGGCACCGCCCGTGGATCTGCTGGCCGAGGCACTACGCGCGGAGTCATCCGGCGCGTGGGCAGAGGCAGCGAGGTTATGGGATGCGGTGCGCGCACAGGCGCCCGCCTTCGCGCGTGCCTATGCCGGCGCCGCCCGCGCCCTGTGCCGGCTCAGCCGCATGGCGGAGGCCGAAATCGTGCTCGCCAAGGCGCGGCGCGACCTGCCCGCCGATGCCGGCGTGCTGGAGGCCTGGGCCGACGCCGCTGTCGAACGGGGGGATCTCGCCAGCGCCCTGGTCCGGTTTCGCGCGCTGCGGACGGCGTTCCCGGGCGCATCCGGTGTCGATCTCGCCATCGCCCGGGCGCTGCACGCCCTCGGCCAACTGGACGCGGCCGACGCCGCGTTCGCCGCACTGGCCGAGCGCTACCCGGCGGAGCTCGCAGTGGCGGAGGAGTTCGCGTCGCTCGCCTCCGAACGGGGAGACAGGACAGAAGCGATCCGGCGCTGGACACGGGTCACCGCGGAGTTTCCCGCCCACACGGCTGGTTACTGGCGTCTGGCCGACGCGCTGGTTGGGGCCGGGCGGTTGGCGGATGCGGACGCGGTTCTCTGCGATGCGGCGGCCCGCTTCCACGACGACCTGGAGACCGGATTGCGCTGGGCCGTGTCCGGCCGGGCGGCCGGCGACTCCACGCGGTTCGATGAGCTGGGCCGGCGGTTTCCCGACCTTGTCCTGTTGCTCCGGTAGCCCGTCGCGTCACGGCGCGGCGCCACTCCGGCTTTACGGCGAAGCTGCCGCGCGCGTGGGCGGTCCCAGCAGGCGCTGGATCGCTTCGGCGTAGCCTTCCGGGCTGTTTTCGCGACTCAGGCGATCCAACGCGTTGGCGCGGATTCGTTGCCAGAGTGCTGCGTCCTGGTAAAGCGCAAGCACTTGCTTCGCCATCTGCTCCGGGTCGTCGGTGTCGGCGCAGAGGATGTCGCGCCCATTCTCCCAGCCCATTTGCCGGCGCAGCAACTCGGTTGCCACCACCGGCAGGCCGAACGAGGCCGCCTCATAGACCTTGTACGGCAGGCCGGCGGCGAAGCGCGTGGGAGCAATAAAGACCCGGTGCTGATCGTAGACGCGCGTGAGATCGACGATCGTGCCGGCAAGAGTGACACGCGCATGCTTGGCGAACTTGTCGAGATTCACGCCCGGGGCGGTGTAGCCGACAACCGTGAGCCGCGTCTGCCAGCCGAGCCGGCGCTCGATGATCGGCAGAACCTCGTCAACGAACCACTCCAGGCTGTCCAGGTTGGGCGAGGACTGCTGGTGTATCGCCCCGACGAACAACATGCCGCTCCGCTCGGCAAATTCCCGCGGTGTCGGCGTAAGGCTGCGCATGTGGCCGATGACCGCGACGTTGTGCAGGCCGAGGCGCCGCAGGATACCGGCCTCGCCGTCGCTGACCGCCACGATGTTGCGGCAGATGTCGGCGTGCGCAAATTCCTTTTTGACCGCCGCCTCGGCGTCGGCCGGCGGTTCGCCGGCGAGCGCCTGGCGGGCGATATCGCGCAGCGCTGCGATCGCCTCGGTATCAAGCACGATCCACGGCGGCGCGGCCGAGCGAACGAGGCGATCCAGCAAATGCCTGATCCGCTCCAGGTTGTGGGTGCGCGCGATCCAGAGCACATCGAAGTAGCCGTCGCGCTCGGCAAGGAAGTCGGCCAAATCGGTTATGTCCCTGTCGTACATCACCTCAACCGTCTCCGGCATGTCGTGGTAGACGCCGGCGATGTCCGTGCGGTTGGCTTTGAGCGGGAATACGGTCACCCGGTAGCCGAGCGATGCCATCACCTGGATGAGGTCGTTCGACCGTACGAAGCCTGAGCCGATGCTCCGCAACGGGACGGTGTCGTCAATGAACAGGACGCGCCGGGAGTTGTCGGATCTGGCAAATCGGGAAAGCGACTGGTTGCGCAGGTCCTTGAGCGGCTGGCCTTGCAGCCACGCGCCATGCTTCTGGACGAAGATCGCCCGGTTCCGGGCGATCTGGGATACCACTGCACCGGCGCCCTCCGCGCTGCCATATTCATGGTGGAAAACAACGATCGCTGGATCGTACACCACGTCATAGCCGGCTTGCGCGATGCGAACGCACAAATCCGCATCCTCGTAGTAAGCGGGGGTGAAGCTGTCATCGAATCCTTCCAGCTCGCGCAGCAGATCGCCACGCAACATCAGGAACGCAGCCGAGCAATAATCAACCGGCCGGACAAAATTGGCCTCCGGGGCCAGGGGCGACGAGTCGCGCAGATAGCCGGACGCGCTGCCGTCGCTCCAGATGGTGCATCCAGCTTCCTGTAGCAGGCCGTGACAGCGCACAATCTTGCCGCTGACCGCACCGACGCGCGGCTGTGACTTGAGGCGCTCCAGGGCGGCGCCTGCTGCGCCGGGTGCCAGCTCCACATCATTGTTCATGATCAGAACGAAATCCGCTGAAGCGAACTGCAGGCCGACGTTGCAACCGCGGAGAAATCCGAGGTTGTCGTCGAACCGCAGCAGATGGGCGCCCGCGACATATTTCTCGATCACGCGCGTTTCGTCGGTTGATCCGGAATCGACGAGGATCAACTCGATCTCGCCCGAAAAATTGCTGCGCAGCGACCCAAGCGCGAGCATGGTCAGTGCAACCTGGTTGTAGAGCACCAACACGACGCTCAGCTCCGGCCGGTCCCCGTGCGAAAAGTCGAGCCGCTGGCGACCAAACAGCGGCAGCAGGTTGTTCGCCTTGCGCCGGAACAGGAGCTGTGCGGACTCTTCGTTGACCGACTGTTCCTCGGAGGGAGCCGCCGGCAGCCCCAGAAGCCGCCCATATGTCAGGTAGTGCTCAAAGGCGTCACGGATCCGCCCGCTCTCCAGCTCTCGTGCCACAGTCGGCCTCGAAGCGTAGTAGGCGAGGTCGATCGACCTGTGCGGTGCGCGCAGCATGTCCCTGCCTTCAGCCAGGAAATGCTCGTATCCGTTGCGATACTTGCCCGCGCTGACGGCGGTGGCCACATCGCGGTAGCGGCCGAGGTAGTAGCGCTCCGAAAATTCCGGTATCGGATCGAAGTCGGTTGGGGTTGCGTTACACAGATAATGGTGGACGGCGCAAAGCCATCCTTCCTGGTCAAGCGAGATCGTGGCCCGCTTCAGTGAGGCGATGTGCCAGGACGGGTCGAAGAAGATCGAGGTGCGCCGCTCGGTCGCCTGTATCCCGAGTGATTTCAGATAGTGGGTGAAGTAGCCTTGCTGCTCGGCTTTTTGCCGCTCGTCTCCATCGAGTTCAGCGCTGTACATCGCGGGATCGAACAGCAGATGGCCGCTGCGGCCGGAGAACTGGCCGTACCGCAGGTAATGATCATACCCATTGGTCAGGCCGTTGGCGGCCAGATAGTCCTCGGTAATATCCGGATAGCGGGTGCGATAGAACAGCTCGTCAAACAGCCAGTGCGGCGAACGTCCATAAAAACCGTGGCGACAGTAAGCGTCGAACGCCGACGCTACGCTTCCATCCCGCAGCGCCTCGGCGACTTTTGGATAGCGGCGCCGATGCCATCCCTCGTCAAAATACATGTTGGGCGAATGCCCAAGTTCTTGACCCCGATCGAGATAGAATTGCAGGACCCTGGCGGGGCCAGGGCTCTCCAGCGCCTCCCGTGCGGCCGGATAGGCCGCCAAATACCAATCCGCGTCGAAACTTGCCCAACCGGTCCCGTTAGCTCCCGCCTCCAGCACGTCTCGAACGGAACCAGCCATCGCCATCACCATCGTTGCCCTCAGTGCCGGTCTCGAATGGCGCACAGACCTCTGCCGCGGTGCGGGAACGCCGCGGCAAATGAATTTCGGTCGCCACACCGGATGGCACTATGCCAGTACTGGTGGTCGAACCACCGTGAAAACGCTGCCTGCCATCGGCGAAGCGGAATCCCGCGTGATGCGGAACGCCCCTGGCCTCGCGCCGGTCAACGCCACGCATGTCGCTGGATGTATCGGCGACTGTCAACCACTTGAACGAGGCGGACTGCGAGCATCATGGCAGACCGTTCCGCGTCACTCGGTCAACCCCGCAAGGCACTCCACAGCTCCCATGCGTTCTTGCAGATTTGGAGCCACGAGGCCGTTGGCGAGGATGCGGAAATCTCGCCGCTGCGGGACACCTTGAAGCGGTCGATGTAACCGACCAGCAATCCGGGGCCCGCCAGCGCCACCGTGCCGTTGGGGTGCCCGGCGTCCTCGTGCCGAACATAGAGTAATGTGTTGTCGCCATAGGACCGCATCGCCGTGTGCAGCCGCCCGAGTTCGGCTTCGGTCAGATCCCGGTCGGTCAGCCGGAAAACGAAGATCTTGTTGCCCGCTTCGAGGTCCTCGACAAGCTTGCGCGCGAGAAATTGCAGCCGCCGGCAGGCCGCGGCGTAGATGCGGTCGAACGGCGCCTCGTCTTCGCGGATAAAGGTCCGCATGAGCATGAAGCCGCGGCGGTCGCGCGTGCTGTACTCGGTGGGACCGCCGTCTATCGGCGACAGGAACAGTTCGGTGGTTTCTGCGGTCCCGACACCGGCGAAGCGGGATTGCAAAACCGCGATGATGCCCTCGTACGGCATGTCCGCCCACCGCAGCAGACCCAGCGGCTCCGCCCCGCAGTCGCGCTGGAAGATGCCGAATTCGCAGCCGAGCACCTGGCCGCCCAGGCTTTCGAATTGCAGCACGAGGTCGCGCACCAGGGGGTCCGCCGCCTCGGGCTTCGGCGCCGGCGCGAACTCAGCCGGCTCCGTCTCGGGCGTCGGAGGCGGCGCGAACTGAGCCCACTCCGCGTCCGTCTCGGGCGCCGGCTCCGGCGCGAACTGAACCCACGCCGCGTCCATCTCGGGCGCCGGCTCCGGCGCGAACTGAGCCCACGCCGTGTCCATCTCGGGCGCTGGCTCCGGCGCGAACTGAGCCCACGCCGCGTCCGTCTCGGGCGCCGGCTCCGGCGCGAACTGAGCCGCCGGCGACGCCAGGTGGGCCGCCAGATCGCTCTCCGCCATGCGCAGCCGAGCCTCATGCAGCCGGTCCGAGAAGCGCTTTTCCCCGGGGAACCGCGCTGCCGCATCCTCCCACCGCCGCACGGCCGCGGCCCAATTCTGCTGGCGCACCGCCAGTTCGGCGTACTCTGCGGCGATCTCGGCCACGTTCGGCAGATGCGCCACCCCCTCCGCAAGCAGGGGTTCGGCCTCGTCGTTCCGCCGCAGTTCGGCGAGCGCCCGGGCTTCCAGCACGTAGGCTTCGGCGTGGTCCGGGAAGCGCGCGCGCACGGCCGCCCAGCGTTCCACCGTGGCAGGCCAATCGCGGCCGATCTGCGCCAGCCAGGCATGCTCTGTCAGGGGCGAGCGGCGATCGGGGAAGCGCGCGATCGCCTCCCGCAGCAGCCGATCCGCCTCATCCGCCCGTCCCTCCTCGCGCAACGCCCGGGCGCCGGCGGTGTAGACGACCTCCTCCCCTGGCAGCCGGGCGCGCGCGGCGTCCCAGCGGCGCGCCGCCTCCGGCCAGTCCCGCCGCGCCTGGGCAAGCCACGCCTGCTCCACCACCACATGCGGTTCCGCGGGAAAGCGCTCCGCCGCCTCGCGCAACAGCGCTTCCGCCTCGGCAAACCGGCCCAGCTCGCGCAGCGCGACGGCGCCGCCGGTATAACCCGCGGGGACGTCCGGCGCCCGCGCGCGGACAGTGTCCCAGCGGCGAACCGCCTCCGGCCAGTCGTGGCGGGCATGCGCCACCCAGCCATGCTCGATCGCCAACCCGACAGCGTCCGGAAACCGCTCCAGCGCGTCTTGCAGCAGCGCGTCGGCCAGGTCGAACGCGCCGGCATTGCGATGGGCGACGGCGGCGCCGGAGTAGCCATGCGGCACATCTGGAAACCGCTCGCGCACCGCGGACCAGCGGCGCAGCGCCTCCGGCCAGTCCTGCCGCGCGTGGGCGAGCCAGGCGTAATCGACCGCCGGCCCGGGATCGCCGGGGAAGCTCGAAGCGGCTTCGGCCAACAGAGCCTCGGCCTCCGCGGGGCGCCCGGCTTCCCGCAATGTGGCGGCGGCGCCGGTGAGGCCCACGGCGGAACCGGGGAAGCGGTCCCGCACCGCCTGCCAGCGCCTCAGCGCGTCCTCGGTGGCCCCCTGGCGCTGGGCGGCGCGGGCGGCTTCGACGGCGAACGGGGCGTGGTCCGGGAAGCGGAACTGCGCGGCGTCGAGCAGGACCCCGGCTTCGGCGTGGCGGCCGGCGGCGAGCAGGGCCTGGATCGGCGCCAGGAGCGGCGCGGGATCGTCGGGCGAGCGTGCGGCGAGGGCCGCCCAGCTTGCCAAGGCGGTATCGGAAGCGCCGATCTTCTCGGCCAGGGTGCCGTCGGGGGAGGGCAGGTCGTCCATCGGGTCCGGTTCAGCAGTTGGGCAGCGGGTCCTTGACTACCGCAGTTCTCCATCCGGCCGCCACCGCTTGCGTGCAACGCATGCTTTCTCGCATCGCATAAAAAGTGGGGAGATGTGGACGAAAAATTCGAAGCCCGTGTGCGAGAGGCAATGCTGGCGCGATAAACGACCCGATCTCACCGGGGCATCTTCGCTTCCAGTTTGGCGAGTTCTACCTGAAAGATCTCAAACCCGGGGTTCAGGCGAACGGCTTCCCGCGCAGCGGTCAGTGCGCCGGCCATGTCCCCCTTACGTTGCAGGATCTGGCTGAGGTGGTGCTGATAGATAGCGGCCTCGGGCTCCTGCGCGATCGCCCGACGAATGCACGCAAGCGCTTCGTCTATGTTCCCGCCGCAACGAAGAATATACATGGCGAAGCCAGCCCACTGCTCCGCCTTGTTCGCCGCTTCCACGAGTGGTCTGCGGGGCGTAATCGGGTCAGTCTCGGCGGCTGGCTTTTTCCTGAGTGCAACGCCGCCATAAAAATACTCGACCGAGTCGATGACATGGATCAGGTGGCGATCCGGGGACTGCGTTTCTTCCGGACAAGCGACAAGCCGGCTGATCGGAAGGAACAGGTCGATCGGTGCTATGTCCGACGTACCGCGCCGCGTATGGCCGAAGGGGCCGCTATGCAGGTGCAGGTCTTCGACGATATAGATGCCCCCCTCGCGCAAATGCGGGAAGAGCTTGCGGAACGTCAGGATGACGTGGTCGGCCCGATGCGATCCATCGTCGATAATGACGTCCGGCCGCCACTTCCGGCCCAGGGCGTCAAGGAATTGCGGGTCCGCCTGGGAACCGATTTCCACCTCGCACCGGCTGGTCGCGTATTGCCGACATTCGGGCTTTATATCGACGCCGACGATCTTGGCCCGGTCGAAATAGCGTGACCACGCGCGCAGTGAAGCGCCTCGGAAAATGCCGATCTCCATCAGAGTAATCGGCTCGTTCCGGAGGTGCCTGAGGATACGGTCATAATGCCGAAGATACCCGTGGCCGATCGAACTTTTATCGGTTCCTTCAACAATGCCGATCGCGTCAAGGCTTTCGTCCATTTGCCTGCTCCCGAATATCGTCCTGATTATCCGGGATGACGAGACACCGGGCAACACCGAATACCGCGCGACTCCGTTATGGCTAGCGGAATGCGAACTCGGGAGCCAGGCAGGCCAAGGGCGCGGTATCGACGGCGACGCAAAGCCGGTATCCGCTGTCGTGCCGTCGCCGTCGCCGCGCGACACCTTGCGCCGATCCGGAAGACGAGCAGCAATACGCCCTCTTACTCCACCCCCAACCCATCGAAATGCGGGTACTCCGGAAACGCCACGCGCGATGCGGCCAGCAGCGCCGCAGCCTCATCCTTCCGTCCGGCATGGGAAAGCGCAATGACGTGCGAGCGCCGGGTGGTAGCGCCGTAGAATTCCGGCCGCTCGATCGCCAGGCGTTCCCACAACGCAATGGCGCGATCGCGGTCGCCGGCGGCCAGCGCCACGTCGGCGGCCGGGCCGAGTACGTCCCAATCGCCCGGCCAGCGGGCCTCCCATTCGGCGATACGGGCCTGGACCTCGGCATAGGGTCCCGTTGCCGCCAGGGCGTAGATCAGGTGCGACACCGGCTTGGCGACGTCGGGATGCTGCGCGACGAGCCATTCGGCACGGCGCAGCATCTCGGCGGGATCGCGGCGCACGCGCGGCAAGCTGGCCCAGATCGAGGCCACCGCGAGGTTGCCCTGGATGTCCGCCGGCGCCCTGGCCCACAAATCGTCGACCTCGTCCAGCCGCCCCGCGTCGCGCATGCGGTTCATCAGTTCGGCCCACTCACGCGGGGCGACCGGAAGCGGCTCAGGGATCGGTGGCTCAGGGCTCGGCTGTGCCGAGGGCGGCGGTGCCGGGGGGCTCTCGTGGCCGCTGGTCGGGCGTTGGATCAGGCGTTCGATCAGGCGTCGGATCGTGATCACTGCGTGGTCTCCCGTCGTCCATTGTGGCGTAGCGTCGCGCGAGTGGCCGGGGCGGTGCAAGAGAGTATTGGCATGAGCGCGCACGCCGCCGGGCATGCCATCGGCACACGACGCGGTCCACCCGGCGCCGGCGCGGTAACGAGCTGTCGGGCGGCCAATCTGAGCGAACGCAGAACCAGACTCATTTGCACTGTGAACCGCGGCCGCGTTGATCATTTGGTGGACCTAAGGTGGGGTCCGATCTAATGTTGGGCTTCTTCAAAGGCAACCTGGCAACCAGCGTGCCGGGATGATAGCGTTCGTTGCGATTTCGGAGGTTAAGCCCATGGAATCTGAGGTATTTGCGCCCCCTGCGCAGCAGGCGCGTGGCTTGCTTGACGCGGGGCGTGCCGCAGACGCCGTGACATTGCTGCGCCGGGCCATTACCCAGACGCCATCCAATGCCGAACTGCATGCGTATTTGAGCGTTGCGCTGGAAAAGCTGCACGACATCGATGGAGCACTTGCGGCGGCTTTGCAGGCCGCGGCGTTGAACCCGAGTGATACCGGCTTCCTCGCGCGGGTCGGGCTGCTGCAACTCTTTGCCAACCGGTTCGCGGAAGCCGAGGTTACGATGGGAGCGGTGCTTGCTCGTCAGAGCGGGATCGCCGGGCACCACCATGTCATGAGTATCGTGCTGGAACGTCAGAGCAAGTGGGAAACCGCCTTGTTTCACACCGCCGAGGCGATTCGCCTTGAGCCCAGCGATTATAATCGACTGCGGCACCACGGGATTCTTGCGCTGCACGCCGATCGCCCCGCAGTCGCCGAGGCGGCGTTCCGCAGCGCGATCGCGCTGCGGCCGGATGTGGCTGACTATTACAACCTGCTGGCGACGTCGCTGGAGCGGCAGAATCGCTTCGATAAGGCATTGGCAGCGGCCCGCGAGGCGGCAAGGCTGGATCCCGCTTCTGCGGTTTTTGCCGAGAAACTCAAGGAACTGACGGTCCGGAGCGAGGCTGCCGCCGATATCGCCACATTGATCCGAACCGTCGATCCAGTCACGTTGAAGCTGCTGCCGCTGAATTTTGGGCATCTGATGTTCTCGCAGTTCGGCGAAGACGGGGTGCTTTGGCCGATGCTGCGCAACGTCAAGGGTGGTTTCTATGTCGATATCGGTGCGCACCATCCCTTTCGCCTGAGCAATACGGCTTTGTTGCATAATTATAATGGGTGGTCGGGTATCAATGTCGATGCCGATCAACGCTACATCGATGAATTCAACCGGGTTCGCCCGAACGATGTCAACATCTGCTGCGGCGTTGGCGGCGAGCCCGGCAAGGCAACCATGGCGATCTTCGCGGACGG
>JBEKNT010000184.1:0-12356 GCA_049522565.1 Acetobacteraceae bacterium | reverse complement strand
CAGCGGGTGGATCAGCAATCGCAATACACCGGCATCCGGCCGGAAAATCGTCGCGGGCCGCGGTGAATTTGAGGGTTAGTAGTACAGATGCAGAAGGGATGCACGCAAAGCACGCAGATGGGACACGGGCTGCCGCACTGGCGCGGCTCCCCGGGGCGCGGCGCTGCGGTCGCTGCCGTGAACGGCCATGCCGGACCCGGGCCCATCCGCGTGCTTTGCGTGCATCTTCTTCTTCATCGGCGCAAAAATTCTTTCTTGCCTTGCCGCGTGCCGCACTGACCGGCCCGGGAGACGCACCGCATGGCGCGGCAGTCCGGCCGTCGCGCGACATGCCAAGGTGCATGCGATTCCCCTGCACTGTCGAGCCGGAAATGCGTTGTATATCGACGGTTTCTCAGAGGTGCCGTTTAGGCGTTTGCGAGAGCGTGGGCAAAATGATGCTCTCATTCTGTTCTTACCGGCCTTCTGGCTATCATCCTGGCACGGCAACCTGAGAGCCGTCTGCGCCAGCCCTTGTCTATCGAGGACATGGTCGAGCGCCGGCGGAAGATCCGCCGCAGCCTGATCGAACTGAAGCAGGCGTAGCCGTAGAATCCGCTGCGCGGCAAAGAGCGGATTTGCGCGTGCCGCAGCCTGCGCAATCCGGATACGCAACAGTCGTCACGCCGCCCTCCGCGGCGCACAAGCAATGCGCAGCGGGCCTCACACGAGGCGCCGCCGCTGCATGCGCTACGATGAATCTGACGTGCGGCGGTGCTCGCTAAAGCACGGTCTTCACCTCGCGCAGGAAATAGGTCGTCGGCATCGGCGCCTCGCCCTGCGTGTAGACCTGGGAGTAGAAGTTCCACGCGCCGGTGCCGGTGTTGCGCACGCCGAACGTGGTCGAGCGCAAGATGCCCTGGCCCATTTCGAAGCGATAGTCCTTCGGCGCCCAGACCCGGTCGACGCCGGAGGCCCCGAACATCAGCGAAAGGGTGGTTCCCTGGGCCTTGCCCTGCGCATGCGGGTCGCTCTGGCTGCCAAGGTTCGCGGTGTTGGAATGATAGATCATGCGGGCACCCCCGGATGTCGGGCTGCCGATGCCGAGCGAGCATCCATCCATCGCGGCGGTGAACATCACATCCGCCTTGTTCGAGATCACCGTCCCGAGGGTATCGTTCTGGCGATAGGGGCAGAAATACCCCTTGAAAGCTGGCCCCGCGGCCGTCGCGCCCGGCGAGAATTTCAGCATGCTCGCTTCGGCAATGAAATAAACGTTGAGGCTCTCGCCCAGCTTCTTGCCGACGACCCGCGAGAGCGGCAGCGAATACATGACGAGATCGAGCGGCGCGTCGTCGGTGTCGCGCGGGGCGCCTTCGAAATTGACGATCACCAGGTTCTTCCGCATGAAACCAGGCGGGTCAGCCAACATGCGCAGCGACGGTGAAACCTCGGCTCGTGCCCAGGACATGACAATGCCTCCAAATGTTCTGGTGCGCCCCCTCCGGGGCGCGGCGCTTTTGCCATGCGTCTCTGTCGCGCATCAACACCAATTTGCTGCGTGCCCTGCGGTCGGGCGCGATCGCGGCGCAACGTTCGGTTCGCCGGACGGTCGCTGCTTGCCGCCGCCTATGCTGCCGGGATGGAGGCATTGGCGCGCCCCCGGGCGGGGTTGCATCGATCCGGCGACAGCGAGACCGTTCTGGTCAGGCCAGCGAGCTTGCGGCGGCGTCGCGTGCCGGCAAAAGCGCCGGCGCGCATGCTTCTTGGCCGTCTGGGAGTATCGGATGAACCGCAATGGCCTTGCCGCGCGCGTGCGATGGACATGGATGTCGGGCAACGACGGCGGCAGGACCATCATGCGTGGCATGCTCACGGGCATCGCCGTGCTGCTTGCGCTCGTCGGCGTCGCGCGGGCCGCGGACTGTCCGCCGTTGCCGCCGCCCTATGACGGCCCGATCTTCGATGCCAACGTGCAGACCTGGAATCCCCAGGTCGCAGGCTTGCTCGACGTGTTGCCGGGCACCGGCGTGCAGCGCGTCGCGCTGTTCGCCAACGGTCGGACCGAGACCGGGGGCAGGCGTCGTGCCGAGACCGACGCGAGGCGTGTCGCGGTGCTTGCCCTGGCGCGGGCGCATCCCGACCTGATCGTCGTCGGCGCACCCAAGATTGGCTTCATCGAGGGCGGTGACCTGCCGGCTGGCTACGTCGCTGACACGATCGCGGGGGTTGCCGATGGTACCTACAAATTCGTCGGCGAGATCCTCTACACCCACGGCGACAAGCCAGACCATCCACCGACTCCGACGGGTGAGGTCTACGTCGATCCGCTGGCGCCGGGAACGGCGCGGCTGTTGCAGGGGCTGAAGGGTCACGCCGCGCCGCTGATGACGCATTGGGAGGCCTGGGCATGGGACCGCGACTGGCCGCGGTTCGACAAGCTGTATGGCGCCTGGCCGGAGCAGCGCTTCGTGGTGCCGAACCTGGTGTATGGCTCGCCGGACAAGGCCGATGCGATCCTGTCCGCGCACCGGAATGTCTGGGGCATCATCTCGCGGGTGGTCGATGGGCGATACCATTTTGTCGATCCCGATAAACAGGCGAAGCTCGGCCCGTCGATGTTCAACGCTTGCGGCGCGCTGCGTGCCGACTGGCGGGCGGTGCTGATCAGGCATGCCGACCGGCTGATGTACGGGTCCGATGCGTATGCCACCGCGCGGGTGGGCTGGGATGTCTACCCGGGCATTATTGCCCGATACCGACGCATCGCCGGGCAACTGCCGCCCGACATCGCCCATAGAATTTCGTGGGATAACGCGTCCGCGCTGTACGGCGCACGCTAGAGCACTTCCGCACCGACGGATTTGTCGCGGAGTCGCTGTCGTTGCGAGCGACGAGCGACGCCGCTATCTGCCGCGGGGTGAGCCTCCGCCCGCCAGGCGGGAGAGTGCTGCGTCGCTGCGCTGCTCGCAACAACAGGCGAACGTGCGCAGCGGGGGCCGCGCGATTATCCTCCACCGTCTTCCGTCGTTTGACCTGGATCAATGCCCCGCACCTGCCGCGACCGGCAGCATGCCCCGATGAGATAAGGCGACAGGGGCGTCCGCACCATGACCTACGTCGATCCGGCCTGCGCGTACTGCCCTTCCAACGTGCGTGCCTGCCGCGCCGGGGAAGCCGAGGCGCGCGGCCCCGGGTTCTGTCCCAGCAAGGTGGATCCCGACACGCAAGCCGCCGCCCGCGCCCTATACGACGATCCGGCGACGCGGAAGGTCGCCCACGTCTCCGCGCTGGTGGAATCCGCGGGCTACTGCCAATGGACCCGCGTCGAGGAAGTCGTGCAGTTCGCCAAGCGCATGGGCTACCGCAAGATCGGCATCGCCAATTGCATCAGCTTCGTCGATCACGCCTACGTGCTGTCCGGCATCCTGGAAAGCCATGGGTTCGAGGTCGTCTCGGTTGCGTGCAAGAACGGCAACATTCCCAAGGAAGCGATCGGCATCCAGGAGCATGAAAAGATCCGTCCCGGCAATTTCGAGGCGCTGTGCAATCCGGTCGCCCAGGCGGAGATGCTGAATGCGCATGGCTGCGAGTTCAACGTCGTCATGGGCCTGTGCATTGGTCATGACAGCCTGTTCTTCAAATATGCCCACGGCCTCAGCACCGTGCTGGTCGCCAAGGACCGGGTGCTCGGCCACAACCCGGTTGCCGCGTTGCAGCTTGCCGACAGCTACTACAGCCGGGTCTGGGGACCGGATCGTCCCGCCAAGCCGCCCAAATTGCCGGTGGCCGGCCGCCACACGAAAGACCGGCCGGCGTCGTAGCAGCGCGGCCCGGCACACGTTGCCGGCCAGGTGCCGCCGACCGCCGTACCACGGTCGCGGGGCGTGTCGTCACGGCGATGTCCGCCCAGCCGGTGATGACGGTTTTGTTACCGTTACTGTTGCTCCCCCCGAAATGCCGATGCGCTATGCTTTATCTGCCACGCACCTCATGCCTCGCGGTATTGTGAGCATGGCCGGCGGGGACCAGGGAGACAGCAGTGCCGCACTACCGGCCATACACGACGACGGTGGTCGGCGCCCACAGCGTGCCGCGCTGGTATGAGGCGTTGGATCGACTGGTCACCATGGGCCAGCTCGCGCCGGGCGATTTTACCGACGCGCAATTCCGTGCCACGCAGGCGGCGATTCTGGAACAGGAAGCGGCCGGTATCGACGTCATCACCGGCGGCGAGATGCACCGGCGCACGCATAACCGGCATTCGCCGCCGAACGCCATGTTGAATCACTTCTGGCAGCGCATTCCGGCGTTTCATGCCGCCAACCGGCCCAGGCCGATCAGCCGGCACGACCCGAACGTGTTTCATCCGGCGGCGGTCTGCCGCGGCGCGATCGAATCGAGCAGCGATCTCGGGCTGGTCGATGAATTCCGCATGGTTGCCGCCTTCGCGCGCAAGCCGGTCAAGATCACGATGACGGGGCCGCATCTGCTGGCGGCGGTGGCATATGACGAGCACTACAACGACCTGCCGCGCATGATGACCGATCTCGGCAAGTTGCTGAACCAGAACTTCAAACGCCTGGCCGAAGCCGGATGCAAGCATATTCAGCTCGATGAGCCGTATTTCACCGTCGCCGACGACGCCGAGGTGCGCGCCGCCGCCGACGCCATCAACCTGGCCATCGAGGGACTGCCCGACGACGTACATGTCCTGCTGCATGTCTGCCAGGGCAACTATGCCGTCGGGGCCGACTATGACGGGCAGATCGGCCATCGCTACTTCGACACCGGCCGCTACAAGGCGGATATCGTCTCGACGATCGATTGCGATGCCTTCCTGGTGGAGTATGACATGGCGCCGCACTACGAGGGATTGCTTGGCGACCGGCAGCTTGGGGTTGGCGCGGTCGATGTGCAGGACCCCAACGTCGAAACCGGCGAACTTGTCGCCGGCCGCATCAAGGCGAACGCCTGGCTGGCGCCGGAGCAGACGATCATTACGAGCTCATGCGGGTTCAATCACCTGCCGAGGCATGTCGCGCTGGGCAAGCTGCGGGCGATGACCGAGGCGAAGATCTTGCTCGGCGGCAGCCGGGAATAATCGGGCGCCCGGGATGAGCCAGTCGCGGCAGGACGAGGCGGGTACGGCATCGCGCGGTCGTCTGTCCGAAGAGCAACTGCGCCTGGCCGAGGCCAGCACCGGCATTGGCGCGTTCGAATTCGACCTGTCAGCGAATCGCTGGGTGACGACGCCGCAGGTCGCCGTGCTTTTCGGCTGCGATCCGGCAATGACAACCGAGGAATTCGCTAGCTGGGAGCAGGCGATTTTCGTTGACGACCGGCTGAAGTTGCGGGCGGCGATGGAGACGGCCGGGGACACCGGTAGCTGCAACGTCGAGGTGCGCGTCAGGCATCCGGACGGCGGGGTGCACTGGCTTACCATCAAGGGACAGACCGTCCGGGACAGCAACGACCGGGTGCGCTGGCTGCGCGGCGCCTGTTACGACATCACCGAGCGCAAGACATTGGAAGTCCGCTTGCTTGCGCTCGCCGAGACGCTCGAAGCGCGCGTTGCCGAGGTGCACGATGAAGCACGCACGCTGGAGATCCTCAACCGCACCGGCATCGCGCTCGCCGCGGAGCTCGATCTGGAACGCCTGGTACAGACGGTCACCGATGCGGGTGTCGCGATCACCGAAGCGCAGTTCGGTGCGTTCTTCTATAACCTGAACGGCACCTCGGGCGACTCGTACGCGCTCTACGCCCTGTCGGGCGTCTCGCGTGAGGCTTTCGCCGGCTTCCCGATGCCGCGCAACACCGCGGTTTTCGATCCGACGTTTCGCGGCGAGGGGCCGGTTCGTTCCGGTGACATTCTGGCAGATCCCCGTTACGGCCGGACTGCGCCGCATTACGGCATGCCCAAGGGGCATCTGCCGGTGCGCAGCTACCTCGCGGTTCCCGTCATCTCGCGTTCGGGCGAAGTGCTCGGCGGCCTGTTCTTTGGCCATGCGGAACCGGGCGTGTTCTCCGATCGCGCCGAACGGCTGATCACCGGAATCGCCGCGCAGGCCGCGGTGGCGATCGACAACGCGCGCCTCTACCATAACAGCCGGCAGGAGATCGCCGCGCGGAAGCGCACCGAACAGGCGCTGCAAGCGCTGAACGACACGCTGGAACAGCGCGTCAGCGAACGCGCGCAGCAACTGGAGGCAAGCTTCGGCCAGTTGCGCGAGAGCGAGCGCGGCTTCCGGCTACTGGTCGAAGCGGTGACCGATTATGCCATTTACATGCTCGATCCAACCGGCCACGTCGTGAAGTGGAATCCGGGTGCGGAACGACTCAAGGGTTATGCCGAGGCGGAAATCATCGGTCAGCACTTCTCGCGCTTCTATACCGAGGAAGACCGGCGTAGCGGGATTCCCGCGCAGGTCATCGCCGGCGCGGCGCTGACCGGACGATACGAGGGCGAGGGATGGCGCGTCCGCAAGGACGGCAGCCGGTTCTGGGCCAGTGTCGCCATGCATGCGATCCGCGATCCGCTCGGGCAGTTGCTGGGCTTTGCCAAGGTAACCCGCGACATGACCGAGCAGCGCGCCGCGGAGGAGCGTCTGCGCCAGGCGCAGAAGATGGAGGCGATCGGCCAGCTTACCGGCGGCGTCGCGCACGACTTCAACAACCTGCTGACCGTGATCGGCGGCAACCTGGAAACCCTGCAACGGCGCCTGGTGGAGCGCGACGACCAGCCGTTGCAACGGCTGGTCAACGCGGCGATGCGCGCGGCGTCACGTGCGGCGGTGCTCACCCATCAGTTGCTGGCGTTCTCCCGCCGCCAGCCGCTCGAACCGAAATCCGTCCTGGTCAATTCGCTGATAACCGGCATGTCGGACATGCTGCGCCGGGCGCTGCCGGAGAACATCTCGATCGAAACAGTGCTCGCCGGCGGCGTCTGGCCGGTTTTTGTCGACGCCAACCAGCTTGAGAACTCGCTGCTGAACCTGGCGGTCAACGCGCGCGACGCCATGCCCGACGGCGGCAGGCTCACCATCGAAGCGGCCAATGTCTATCTCGACGAGGCTTACGCCGCCACCGCGGAGTTGGTGCCCGGCCAGTATGTCGGGATCTTCGTCAGCGACACCGGGATTGGCATGACCGAGGACGTGGCAGCCAAGGCGTTCGACCCGTTCTTTACCACCAAGGACGTGGGACAGGGCACCGGCCTGGGCCTGTCGCAGGTCTATGGTTTCGTGAAGCAGTCAGGCGGCCATGTCAGGATCTACAGCGAGATCGGTTGCGGAACGACCGTCAAGATCTACCTGCCGCGGCTGCGTTCCCCGGACGCTGCGGCGGAAGAGCTGCCGTCAGCCGCACCGATCCCATTCGGCAACGGCGAAACCGTCCTGGTGGTCGAGGACCAGGCCGACGTGCGGCTCTATTCGGTCGAAATGCTGCGTGAACTTGGCTACGGCGTGCGCGATGCGCCGGACGGTCCCACCGCCTTGCGGCTGATCGACGCGCACCGCGACATCACCCTGCTGTTCACCGATGTCGGTTTGCCGGGCGGCATGAACGGCCGGCAACTGGCCGACGAGGCGCTGCGGCGGCGACCCGCCCTGAAGGTGCTGTTCACCAGCGGCTATGCCAGAAATGCGATCGTGCACCATGGCCGGCTCGATCCCGGGGTGCACCTGATCACCAAGCCGTTCACGTTCTCCGCGCTGGCGGCGAAGATCCGCGGCGTGCTGGACGAACCGTAGCCGCCCGCCCTGACCTCATCGCCGCGCGCCGCCGGCGCCGATGACCGGCCCCGCCTGCCCAAGGCCGCTCGGCGGGACCACCTGGCAGGTCGCTTCCAGCACCGCCAGCACGCGCTCAACCACAATGCCGATCGTCTTGCCCGATCGTTGCACCGACGGGTCACTGCTCTGTCGCAGCCGATCCGCGATCAGCACCGCGGGACTTATGGCGCCGCGCAGGTCATGGCGCAGCTCGGAGACCAGCCGCTCGAGTTCCTCCACGCGTGCTTGCGCTGCGTCCACCATTGGTTCCCTCCAACGCCGCAGTCCGTTGGCCACGCGACGGTGCCGGCGATGCTTGCTCGACCCGCAGCCAGACTTGCCCGCCCGGGCTCGTGGTATACGCGGCGACTTCCGATTTCGGCACATCCGCAACGGAAGTTGATCACGGGGCGTTGAACCGGCGCCGAGCCGTAGCGCCGATGCGCGACAACCGTCCGCTATGCAGAGCGCTGCGCCGGGCCGGCGCGTCCTGATAGAAATAGCCAACCTATGGCCATATCTTCCGTATGGGCACCCACAGCGTCGCCGGCGCCAGGAACCATCTGCCGCAATTGATCGACCGCGCGCTTGCCGGCGAGTCGGTGGTGATCACCCGGCACGGTCGTCCGGTGGTCGAACTGAAGCCGGTATCCCCGCCGCCCCACCGCGTCACCCAGGCCGATCTGGATTGGCTCGATGCGCACCGGGTTGGCAGGAGACCAGCGAAGCTCGACGCCGGCACGGAAGTCAGCCGCATGCGGGATGACGCGTGGTATTGACGCTAGTCAGCGCCGGCTTTTCCACTGGCCGGAACGCCTTCGCGCGGTCGGTGAACAGATCGTTGAGGATCAGCGCGACCAGGACGCTGTTATCAAGGGGCGGCACGCCGGCTCCGGCGCCGAGCGGCCCTCGCCCCAATCCAGCAACACCAGTCGCGCCGCATGGCGCGGCGCCACCAGCACCACGCCGCGCTGCCGGAACAGACGTGCCAGCCGTACCACCGGGCGTGGATCGGCCGCCACCAGCAGGTGCGCCTCGTGCCAGCGGCGCAGCGATCCGTCGGCGGGCAGACTGGCGTAGCGTCGCAGACGCTCGCTCAGGCATCGCTGCATGCGGCGGTTCCAACCCGTCGGCATGGCACGCGACAGCGGATTCCAGGCGGTGACGAACACGCCGGACGGCGCGCCGATCCGGTGCAGCAACGCATCCATCGCCGGGGAGCGGCGGCCGATCCGCACCACCACGCCATCAACCACGTAGCCGGTTGCGCGATAGGCGCGCAGCAGCCGGGGACTCACCGTGCCGGCCCGGGGCCCGGGGACCACGCTGGGACAATCCGCCGCCACGCCGCGGCTTCAGCGGCGCTCGTCGGCGGCGCTGAACTCCACGTCGCGGTGCACGTGCACCGACATCAGCACACCGAAACCCACCATCACCGTGATCATCGCCGAGCCGCCATGCGACACCAGCGGCAGCGGCACGCCGCCCACCGGGATGACGCCCATCACCATGGCGATGTTGACGAACACGTAGAGGAAGAAATTGACCGCGATGCCCAGCGCCACCAGCCGGCCGAACTGGTTGCGGCAACGCAGCGCGATCAGCATGCCGCCGAACACGATCAGCGCCAGCAATCCCATCACCGCCAAGCCGCCCACCAGGCCGAACTCCTCGCCGATCATGGTGAAGATGAAGTCGGTCTGCTTCTCCGGCAGAAAATCCAGATGCCCCTGGGTGCCTTGCAGGAACCCCTTGCCCCACATGCCGCCGGAGCCGAGCGCGATCTTCGACTGGATGATGTTGTAGCCGGCGCCGAGCGGATCGCTTTGCGGGTTCAGGAACGTGTCGATCCGCGCCCGCTGGTAGTCGTGCAGATGCGCGTAGGCGAAGCGCACGATCAGCGGCACCGGCAGCGCAACCAGCACGAATTTCCACCACCGCACGCCGGCGGCCAGGAACATCGCGCCACCCAGCAATGCGGTGATCATCGCGGTGCCGAGGTTGGGCTCCTTCAGGATCAGGCCGACCGGGATCAGCACCGCGATCGCCGGCGGAATCAGGAACAGCGGGTTGCCGATCCGCTCCCAGGAGGCGCGGTGAAACCACGAGGCCAATGCCAGCACCAAGGCAATCTTCATCAATTCCGAGGGCTGGAGCTGCAACCCGCCGAGTTCGATCCAGCGCTGGGCGCCCTTGCCGACATGGCCGTAGCGCGCCACCACGACCAGCAGCCCGAGGCAGACCGCGTAGGCGGGCCAGGCCAGCTTCTGGATAATGCGGATGTCCACGAGGGCGATGCCGATCATCAGCACAAGGCCGGCGGCGAACCGCATCACGTGCCGGTCGGCGTACGGCTCCGGTGAGCCACCGGCGGCGCTGTAGAGCGCGGTGTAGCCGACCCCGGCGAGGGCGCACAGCAACAGGACGTAGAGCCAGTTGATCTGCCAGAGTTTGGCGGTCAGGCCGAACGACGTCTCGCGCAGCAGGCGGCGGTCCATCATCGGATGTTTCTCGCTGGTGCGGCGGTGCCCGGGACAGGCCCCGTCACGGTCAGTAGTCGTGCGGGGCTGAGTCCTCCCCCTCCCCCCAACCCCCTCCCACAAGTGGAGGGGGAGGATATGGCTGTCCGCATCATCCGGCCTTCTCCGCCACCTGTTGCGGCGGCGGCTCGGTGCGGTTCGCCGGGTCGCGTTGCAGCGTGTCGGTCATGATGTCGCGGGCGATGGGGCCCGCCATCTGGGCACCGGCGTTGCCATGCTCCACCACCACCGACACCGCGTAGCGCGGCGCGTCGAACGGCGCATAGGCGACGAACAGGGCGTGCGGACGGAACTCCCACGGCAGCTTGGCGGAATCGAAGTTGGTGTTCTCGCGTTGCTCGCGCGACACGCGGCGCACCTGGGCCGAGCCGGTCTTGCCGGCCAACTGCCATCTTGGATCCGCCAGCTTCGCCAGCGGCGCCGTCCCCCCCTGCTCATTCACCACCGCCCACATCCCGTCGCGCACCTGGTTCAGCGAACGATCGGCAATTTGCATCAGCGGCCAGTCCAACGCATCGGCGCCCGGCTGCGCCGCGCCGGCCAGCTTGCGCGTGAGGTGCGGCTGGATCGCCCGCCCGGTGGCCACCCGCGCGACATAGGTCGCGAGCTGCAACGGCGTCACCTGGATGTAGCCCTGGCCGATGCCACTGACGATGGTGTCGCCGAGGTTCCACGGATGGCCCTGGGCGATGCGCCATTCGCGCGTGGGGATCAGGCCGGTGCGCTGGGTCGGCAGGTCGATCTCCAGCTCGGTGCCCAGGCCGAACCGGTTCGCCATCGCCGCGATGCGGTCGATGCCGGTGCGGCGCGCCACCTCGTAGAAGAACACGTCGCAACTGTTCTTCAGGCCGCCGCGCAGATCGAGCATGCCGTGGCCGCCTTTGCGCCAGCAATGGAACCGCGCGTCGCCAAGGTCGAGGTAGCCAGGGCACTCGATCCGGTCGGAGGGCGACAGCGTCCGTGCCTCCAGCGCGGCGACCGCCACCGCCATCTTGAAGGTCGATCCCGGGGCGTACAACCCGTGCGTCGCCTTGTTGATCAGCGGGGCGCGCTTGTCGGCGCTCCACTCGGCCCATTGCGCCTGCGGCACGCCCGAATTGAACAGGTTGGGATCGAATGACGGGGTGGTGGCCATCGCCAGCACTTCGCCGTTGCGGCAGTCCAGCACCACGGCACTGGCGCTCTCGTCGCCGAGATGGCCCAGCACGGCCTGTTGCAGGCCGGCATCGATGGTCAGCCCGACCTCGTCGCCTTGCTCGCCCTCCTCGCGGTCGAGCTCGCGGATGACCCGTCCGAGCGCGTTCACTTCGAGCTGCACCGAGCCGGCACGGCCGCGCAGTGCCATGTCGTGGTATCTTTCCAGCCCGGCGCGGCCGATGCGAATGCCGGGCAGCGACAGCAACGGGTCGTCGGCGACGTCGGCCTCGGTTGGCGGCGCGACATACCCGATCAAATGAGCGAGATGTTCGGCGAACGGATACATGCGGGTGGTGCCGGCATCCACCACGATGCCGGGCAGGTCCGGCGCGTTCACCTCGATGCGCGCCATGTCATCCCAGGTGAGGAACTCGCGCACCATCACCGGAATGAAGCGGCGGTGGCGATGCACCTCGCGCATGATGCGTGCCCGCTCGTGATCGGCCAGCGGCAGGATCTGCGAGAACGCGTCGAGCGTGGCCTCGACGTCGTTGGTTTGCTCCGCCACCAGCACGGCGCGCCAGTTGGTCTGGTTGCCGGCGACGACGACGCCGAAGCGGTCCAGGATGCGGCCGCGCGGCGGCGCGATCATGCGGGCGCTGATGCGGTTCTCGTCGGACAGGGTCCGGTAGCGGGCGGCCTCGGCCACCTGCACCTGGTAGAGCCGCACGCCCAGGCCGCCCAGCAACGCCGCCTGGCCGCCCATCAGCAGCAGGGCGCGGCGGGTGAAGACCCCGGTGCGGCGCGTGTCACGCCGCATGGTGCCGCCCGCAGGAAAGGCCAGGGGCTTTGCCCCTGGAACCCCACCAAGGGGCGCTGCCCCTTGGAGCCCCGCCAAGGGCGGAGCCCTTGGGACCCTTCA
>JBEKNT010000183.1:0-12373 GCA_049522565.1 Acetobacteraceae bacterium | reverse complement strand
TATGCGACAACGGAAAGACCGTGGGTGGCCGGCCTGCGCCGGCCATGGCACGGGGCGTTGCGATCCGCCCGTCAATGATTCGGTTATTCCGCGGCGGACCCTGACGCGGTTCCGCCCGACGCGTGGCTACGCCCTCGCTCCGGCGGCCGACAGTTGATCGTGGGTCGTGGCGTAGCGCCGCGCCAGGGCGGCGCAGGCCATGAGCTGGATCTGGTGGAACAGCATCAACGGAAGGATAATCAGCCCGACCGGCTGGCCGGCGAACAGCACGCTCGCCATGGGCAGGCCGCTCGCCAGGCTCTTCTTGGAGCCGCAGAATACCGTGGTGATTGCGTCCGCCCGGCTGAAGCCGAGCAAACGGCTGATGCCTGAAGTGGCCAGCAGCACCGCCCCGAGCAACGCCGCATCCAGCAACAGCAGGGTCGCCAGCCGCGACGCGTCGAGCTGGTGCCAGATGCCGTGCGCCACGCCCTCGCTGAAGGCGACGTAGACCACCAGCAGGATCGAGCCGCGATCGACCAACCCGAGCAGCGTCTTGTTGGCGCCGGCCCAGACGGCGATCCAGGGCCGCGCGAGTTGGCCGGCGGCGAACGGCACCATCAGTTGCAACACCACGTCGCCGACTCCACTGATGGAAAACCCGCCCTGGGTGCGCAGCAACAGGCCGGCGAGCAGCGGGGTCAGCAGGATGCCGAGCAGGTTGGAGGCGGTGGCCGCGCACAGCGCCGCCGGCACGTTGCCGCGGGCGATCGAGGTGAAGGCGATCGACGACTGCACGGTGGACGGCAGCACGCACAGCAGCAGCAGGCCGGTCCACAGCGGCGGGGTCAGCAGCGTCGGCGCCAGGGCGCGGGCGGCCAGGCCGAGCGCCGGGAACACCAGGAAGGTGCTGGCGAACACCACGACATGCAGCCGCCAGTGCCGCGCTCCGGCCAGGGCCGCCTTCGGCTGGAGGCGCGCGCCGTGCAGGAAGAACAGCAGGGCGATCGCCGCGTTGGTGGCGTAGCCGGCGGCCACCGCGCCGCTGTTCCGCACTGGGATGATGGACGCCAGCACCACCATCCCGACGATCGCCAGGATGTAGGGATCGATCGGCAGCCGGGACAGCAACTTGTTCATGGCGGGGCCTTTGCGGGTTCCGGTCGCGGATATCGCGCCATGGACAGTTATTGTGAAGTACGCTCGGCATGCTTATTGTGATCGTGTTTTGTGATAAAGGGGCGCTGGCGATGCTCGACCCGGTGTTGCTGGACAGCTTCCTGGCCGTGGCGCAGACGCGGAATTTCACCGAGGCCGGGCGACGGCTTGGACTGCGCCAGTCCACCGTCAGCCAGCACGTGCGCAAGCTGGAGGAGGCGGCCGGACGGCGGCTGTTCGTGCGTGACACCCACCGCGTCGTGCCGACCGCCGACGGCGAGGCGATGGTCGGGTTCGCCCGGTCCATCCTGGAGGCCAACGAGCGGGCGCAGCGCTATTTCGCCGGCTCGCAACTCCGCGGACGGGTGCGGTTCGGCACGTCGGAGGATTTCGTGTCGTCGCGCCTGCCGGAGGTGTTGCGCGACTTCGTGCAGCGCCACCCGCTGGTGGATGTGGAGCTGACGGTCGATCTCAGCGCCACGCTGAACGGCATGGTGGACGACGGCGTTCTGGACGTGGCGCTGTGCAAGCGGCGGGCGGGGGACGATCGGGGGCGACTGGTGTGGCGCGACCGGCTGGCCTGGATCGGCGCCGAGGGAACGCGGATCGATCCGGGGCAGCCGCTGCCGCTGATCCTCTACACGCCGCCCAGCATTACTCGGACCGTGGCACTGGAGACGCTGGAGCGGATCGGCCGGCCGTGGCGCATCGTGTGCTCCAGCGGCAGCCTGAGCGGGTTGCGCGCGGCGGCGCTGGCCGGGCTGGGCGTGACGGTGCACGCGCGCGGGTTGATGCCGGAGGGGCTGTCGGAGGTGCCGGCCGCGTATCGGCTGCCGGAGCTGGGGGAGGTGGAGTTCGTCGTGCAGGGTGGCGGGCGGGATCGGCGCGGGCCGGCGGCGGCGTTGGCAGAGACGATCCTGGCGAATGGGGATCGGCTACAGCGGCGCGAGGCTTCCTCTCCCGCGATGCGGGAGAGGGTAGGGTGAGGGTGACGCCGAGCGACCGGTGCCAGACGGTCTGGCCGGTTGCTGCGGGCGGAGCACGCAAGGGTTCGGCGTCGACTCATCCAGGTCCACGGAACTTGGCCAGTGCCCTATCAACAGCGTGCATCGCTGCCGCATCGATGCGGCCGATGCCCTGGCCGATCTTCCCGCGTGGGACTGTCGCCACCTTGTCGATCATCACCTGCGACGGCGTCCGCAAGCCGTTGATACGCCCCGGCGCCAGGGTGACGCGGAATAGCGGCCAGTCGTGCGGGTCGCTGGTCAGACGCAGCACGGTCACCGATGGCAATGCCTCGAACGCATCGGCCTGGACGACGAGGGCGGGCCGGGGTTTGCCATAATCACCCGCCAGGGCCCTGCTCCGACCGCCGCCGGAATCCGCATTGCGCGAACCCGCGTTCTCGCCAATTCTCTCCCAACGCACCAACAAGGGGGGGACCCACATGAACGACCTGTCTGAACTGGCCGGCCTGCAACGCTATCCGCTCGCCCGCCGCGGCCTGGTGATGACCAGCCTGATCAGCGGCTTCACCCTCGCCACCCAGCGCGTGGACGCGCAGGTCATCACCACCGACACCGCCGGGCTCGATGCCGGCGAGACCCAGGTCCCCGTCAAGGACGGTCATCTGCCCGCCTACTACGCCCGCCCGGCCAAGGGCACCCATTTCCCCGTCATCCTGGTGAACGAGGAGATTTTCGGCGTCCACGAGCACATCAAGGACCTCTGCCGGCGCCTCGCCAAGCTCGGCTACCTCGCGGTCGCCACGGAGTACTATGCGCGCATTGGCGACCTGTCGAAGATGACCGACGTGCCGACGATCTTCAAAGAGGTCATCTCCAAGAAACCGGACGCCGAGTATATGACCGACCTCGATTCCACGGCGGCCTGGGCGGGCAGCAACAAGGGGGACACCGGCCGCCTCGGCGTCACCGGCTTCTGCCGTGGCGGGCGGCAGACCTGGCTGTATGCCGCGCAGAATCCGCATCTGAAGGCGGCGGTGGCGTGGTACGGCCCGATCAAGGGCGCTGTCAGCGACATCCAGCCGCACACCGTCCTCGACATCGCCGACCAGATCAAATGCC
This sequence comes from Acetobacteraceae bacterium, assembly GCA_049522565.1. Taxonomy (GTDB): domain Bacteria; phylum Pseudomonadota; class Alphaproteobacteria; order Acetobacterales; family Acetobacteraceae; genus JASHVB01. The sequence goes on along the minus strand of JBEKNT010000183.1, from coordinate 9,149 downwards.
CGGTGCTCGGCCTGTACGGCGGCAAGGACACGAGCATCCCGGTCGCCGACGTGCGCGAGGCCGAGGCCAAGGCGAAAGCCGCGCACAAGACGGTGGAGATCGTCGTCTACCCGGATGCGCCGCACGGCTTCAACGCCGACTACCGCCCCAGCTATCGTGCGACCGACGCGATCAGCGCCTGGGAGCGCATGCTGACCTGGTTCAAGGCCTACGGCGTCGCACCGAAAACCTGAGCCTCCCCTTGGGTCGGCGCGGCTGGTGCCGGCCGCGCCGACAGCGCCTGCCACACCCGGCGGACGCACAGGAGCAGCACCGCGCCACTGATCGCCGGCCCGAGCGGTACGTGCAGTCCGGCGCCGACCATCCAGGTCACCAGGGAGGCGGGCCAGGTCAGCAGCAGCACCAGCTTTTCCCATGGCAGGAAGCCGTTCGCGTGGGCCTCGCGCAGCAGCCAGCCGATCGCCACCAGCAGCAGCAGCTTGTCGTAGAGCAAGGCCAGTGGCACCGCGAGCAGGGTCGCGGCCAGCAGGGAGGCGCAGCGCAGCGGCTGGCTCATGCGGCGCTGCCAGATCAGCGCGGTCAACCCGGCCATGGCCAGGGTGCTGATGAGCTGGAGCGCGTAGGCGGAACCGGCCGGGAAGCCGAGCAACCGCGCGGCGCCGAACGGCGTCTCGATACCGGCGAAGTCGATGGCGCCGGATTCGTACACGCGGTTGGAGCCGGCGAAGGCGGACAGGTAGGCCTGCCAGGTCGCCCAGCCGAACAGCAGGACCGACAGACCGACCAGCGCGGCCACCGTGGCGAGTGCGGCGCCAAACGCCCTCCAACGCCCTCCGGCCGCCAACGCGATCGGCGCCAGCAGGCCGAAATGCGGCTTGTAGCACAGCAGGCCGAGCAGCACGCCGGCGGCGGCCGGGCGGCGGTCCACCAACAGGGTGAAGCCGCCGAACAGCGCGGCGGTGAGGAACGCGTTCTGCCCCACTCCCAGCGTCCAGAACACCGCCGGAAAGGCCAGCAGCGCCGGCAGAAACCGCCAGTCCTGCGTCCGCAGCACCGCGCGCATCACCAGGATGAACGGCACCAGCGTGGCGGCCTGGAACAGCGCGTAGGAGACGAAGTAGGGCAGTGCCGCCAGCGCAGCGCACAGCAGCAGGAACACCGGCGGGTAGAAGAAATACTGGTAGCCCGCGCCGGCGAACGATACCTGTTGTTCGGCCAGGTGATGCGCCACCTGATCGTAGGCGAGCGCCGGCGTGCCAGCCAGCACCAGCTTGCCGGCGGCGTAAAAGCTGACGAAATCGCTCGAGGGCGGGTTGTGCACGGCCACGAACACACCATGCTGCCACAGCGCCAGGAAGCCGACGATCAGCAGTTCCTCGATCAGCAGTATGCTGCTCCAGGCGACGACGCGGTCGCGCGTCAGCCAGTCGGCCGAGCGCAGCGTATCGAGCAGGGGGCGCGCGGGGCGCGGTTCGGGCATGATGCGGGTCCTGCGGGCGAGCGTCGGCCCGGGTCTATGCGATGGCCGGTTGTAGGAAGGTTTCAGGGGCTGGAATGTGATGCAGCGTGAGGCAAGCGCCGATCGGCCGGTGCTGCGGCTGGGCCCCGGACAGGGGCGGCGGCTGCGCGCCGGGGCGCCCTGGGTGTTCTCCAACGAGATCGCCATGCGCCCGGAATACCGGCGGCTGACGCCGGGCGGCTTGGTGTGCCTGGAGGGCGACGACGGTGGCCGCTTCGGCACCTTTATGTTCAACCCGCACTCGCTGATCGCCGCGCGGCTGCTGGATCGCGACCCGGACGCGGCCATTGGCGTGGACTGGCTGCGCGCGCGGCTGGCGGCGGCGATCGCGCTACGGGAGCGGGTGTGCGACGGGCCGTTCCATCGGCTGGTGCATGCCGAGGCGGATCGGCTGCCCGGGCTGGTGATCGACCGCTACGACGACGTGGCGGTGCTGGCGGCGAATACCGCGGGCATGGAGCTGCTGACGCCGCTGATCGTCGAGGCGCTGCGCGGGTTGCTGCCATTGCGCGCCATCGTCGGCCGCAACGACTCGGGCGCGCGCAAGCTGGAGGGGCTGCCGGAGGGCGTCACGCTGCTGCACGGCTCCGACGCCGCGGCGGTGGTGGTGGTGGAAGGCGGCGTGCGGTTCCCGGTCGATCTGCTGGCCGGCCAGAAGACCGGCTGGTTCTTCGACCAGCGGGGCAATCGGGATCGCATTGCCGCGCTGTTGGCATCTCCCCCTCCCCTTGTGGGCTTGGGCCGCGAAGCGGACCAAGGTTGGGGGGAGGGGGAGATGCCATCATTGCCAACGGGCGCCCGGGTGCTCGACGTGTTCTGCCACACCGGTGCCTTCGGGCTGCGTTGCGCTGCCGCCGGGGCGGGTTCCGTGGTGCTGGCAGACGCCAGTGCGCCGGCGTTGGATCTGGCGCTGCAGGCCGCGGCGCTGAACGGCCTGGCAGAGCATGTCACCACGCAGCGCGGCGATGCGTTCGAGATCATGACGGCCCTCGCTGCCGGCGGGGAAAAGTTCGACATCGTGGTGTGCGATCCGCCCGCCTTCGCGCGCTCGCGCAAGGATGCGGAGGCGGGGTTGCGTGCCTATGGCCGCATGGCGCGGCTGGCGGCGGCGCTGGTGGCGCCGGGCGGGTTCCTGTTCGTGGCGTCGTGCAGCCATCACGCGCCGCTGGAGGCCTGGACGGCGCAAATCGCCTTCGGCCTGCATCGCGCGCGCCGCGAGGGGCGGATCTTGTGCACGTCGGGCGCCGGACCGGACCATCCGGTGCATCCGCAGTTGCCCGAGACCGCCTATCTGAAGGCACAGTTGTTGCAGTTGTTTTGAGCCAGACGGCCGGTCAGTGCGAGGACCCCCTGCGACGGAGCGATCTCCCCGCGGGGAGCGGCAGATTCTCCAACTGGCTACAGGCATTCCCGCGACCGTCCAGGTCCAAACGCGCGCAGCACCCGGACATCGCCTGCGGTCGCGTCGCGACCCGTGTTCTTGTGGACCTCATAGATCACCACGTGCCTTTCGATCGGTAGCGGGTCAGCCTGGATGTCGGGTTTTGACCGAGGCTGTGTAAAAACTCAACGCTGCGATTGGACCGCAGAATATTCTTCCGTCGTTGCCTTCTGTCGCGCAGGACTCTTCCATTTTAATGGTTCCCTTGGGCGAACGCAGCAAATTATTGCGCCGAATCGTTACGCAGGGGCGTTTTTACACAGCCTCGACCCATTGCAGACCTTCAAACTGCCCCACCATCCGCTGGTCGGCACGCCTTCCGGCGGATCCGAAAATGCGGCTAAGTTGCCAAATGCGAACGGCGCCCCCCGGACAAGCGCGCCGCCTATCATGGAGGACACCATGGCAAGTCTGCAGCCGGTTGACCGCCTGGATATCCAGGTGCTGGTGGACAACGTGACCGATACGTTGTCCTCGACGCCGTCGTTCGTCATGCGCGAATGGCCGCTGTTGCAGCGTCAGGGAATGCGGATCATGGCGGGCGGTTCGCTGTGCTGTGCCAATCACGGCCTGGCGCTGGTGATCACCGCGCATGGGCCGGGCGGGCCGCGCACCCTGTTGTTCGACGGCGGGCCGGTAGACTACGCGGTGGAGCGCAATGGCGTGCGGCTGGGCATCGACTTCGGTGCGATCGGTGCGGCGATGCTGTCGCACGGCCATTGGGACCATGCCGGCGGCCTGCCGCGCGCGATCAGCATGATCGTGCAGTCCAATGGCGGCCGCAGCGTGCCGCTGTTCCTGCATCCCGGTATGTTCCGCCCGCGTGGCGCACGACAGCCGGACGGCGGCGTGCTGCCGATGGCGCCGATCCCGACGCCCGAGGAATGGGCCTTACTGGGCGCCGAGCCGGTGGTGACCGACGCATCGCAGACCTGCCTGGACGGGCGGTTCTTCGTCAGCGGCGAAATCCCGCGCATCACGTCGTACGAGCACGGGCTGGTCGGCCAGGTGTGCCGTCCCACCGACGGCGCGGATTGGGTAGCGGACCCGCTGTTGACGGACGAACGGTTCCTCGCCGTGCATGTCCGCGACAAGGGCCTGGTGGTGTTCAGCGCCTGCTCGCATGCCGGCATCGTCAACGTGCTGCACCATGCGCGCGCGACGTTTCCGGAGATGAAGCTGCACGCGGTGATGGGCGGGTTCCATCTGTCCGGCCCGACCGAGGCGATCATCCCGGAGACGGTGCGCGATCTCGGGACGTTCGGGCTCGACCTGATCATTCCGGCGCACTGCACGGGATGGCGCGCGCTGAACGCGCTGGAGCGGGCCTATGGCGAGACGGTGGTGCTGCCCTCGGCGGTGGGGAAACTGTTCAGTTTGTGAGGGGGTGGTGGCGCGTCGCAGGGTCGCGTCGGTCAGGACTCGGCAAGCCGACGCAGCACGCCACGCCTTTCCTGCATGATGCGGCGAGCAATCGCCATCTGCCGTTGAAATGCGGCATCGCCGGCAGTCAGGAGCAGACCGTCGGGCGTCATAATCGCGTCCAACGTGTCGCCTTCGCGAATGCCCAGGCTTTCGAGTAGCTCCGGCGGCAACACGACGCCAACATCATCGCCGACAGGGATCAGTTTGAGCTCGACTATCGCCGCCTCCATGTGTCCCGTTGTTGCACAGAGGCTGCGCGATCACCAAGCGATTCTAACGGGCAGAGGCTTGTGTCGTCACGAGGAACGCAACGACGAAGCGAAACTCCGTGGGAGATTGCTTCGTCGCTTTGCTCCTCGCAATGACAGTGATATGTGGGCGCCGCGCAGTCCCTACAGTGGTATGTGGGTGCCGTTCAGCAACTACAGAATGAACCTGCTCAGGTCGCCCTTCTGCGCCAGCGGCGCGACCTTCTCGTTCACGTAAGCCGCGTCAACGACAATCGTCTCACCCGCCCGGTCGGTGGCGGTGAAGCTGATCTCCTCCAGCAGCCGCTCCAGCACCGTGTGCAGCCGGCGGGCGCCGATGTTCTCCACCCGGTCGTTGATGTCGGCCGCCAGCTCCGCCAGCGCGTCAATCGCGTCGTCGGTGAAGGTCAGTGTCACCCCTTCGGTGCCCATCAGCGCGCCGTACTGCTTGATCAGCGAGTGCTCCGGCTCGGTCAGGATGCGGCGCAGGTCGTCGCGCGACAGGCCCGACAGTTCGACGCGGATCGGCAGCCGGCCTTGCAGCTCCGGCAGCAGGTCGGACGGCTTGGCCAGGTGGAACGCACCCGAGGCGATGAACAGCACGTGGTCGGTCTTCACCGGCCCGTATTTCGTGCTGACCGTGGTGCCCTCGATCAGCGGCAGCAGGTCGCGCTGCACGCCCTCGCGCGACACATCTCCCCCGCGGAAGCCGCCTTCCATCGTCCGGGCGCACACCTTGTCGATCTCGTCGATGAACACGATGCCGTTGTTCTCGGCATGCGCCACCGCGTCCTTCGCCAGTGCGTCGTTGTCGAGCAAGCGGTCGGCTTCCTCGGCCTCCAGCAGCTTGCGGGCGGCTTCGACGGTGAGGCGGCGCTTCTGCTGCGGCCGGCCGAACATGCCCTTCATCATCTCGCCCAGGTTGATCACCTGGCCGGGCGGCATACCGGGCATGTCGAGCTGGCCGATCGGCATCCCCTGCGGCTCGGACACCGAGATCTCGATCTCCTTCTGCTCGAACTCGCCGTTGCGCAGCATGCGGCGGAACTTCGAGCGCGTGTCGGCCGCGGCGCCCTCGCCGACCAGGGCGGTGATCAGCCGTTCCTCCGCCGCCAGTTCGGCCTTCGCCTGCACGTCCTTGCGCGAGGCCTCGCGCAGCATGACCAGGCTGGCCTCCACCAGGTCGCGCGCGATGCTTTCCACGTCGCGGCCGACATAGCCGACTTCGGTGAATTTGGTCGCCTCGACCTTGAGGAACGGCGCCTGGGCAAGTTTGGCCAGGCGTCGCGCGATCTCGGTTTTGCCGCAGCCGGTCGGGCCGATCATCAGGATGTTCTTCGGCACCACTTCCTCCCGCATGGCCTCGGGCAGGTTCTGGCGGCGCCAGCGGTTGCGCATCGCGATGGCCACGGCGCGCTTGGCGTCGTTCTGGCCGACGATGAAGCGGTCTAGTTCTGAAACGATCTCGCGTGGCGAGTAGGTAGGAACTTCCATATCAGATGGTCTCGAGAATGACGTTGTTGTTGGTATAGACGCAGATGTCGGCGGCGATCTGCATCGCGCGACGGGCGATCTCCTCGGCGGCGAGGCCGTCCACCGACATCAGCGCGCGGGCCGCGGCAAGGGCGTAGTTGCCGCCCGAGCCGATGCCGATCACTCCGTCCTCCGGCTCCAGCACGTCGCCGGTGCCGGTGAGGGTGAAGCTGCGGTCCCGGTCGGCCACCGCCATCATCGCCTCCAGCCGGCGAAGGTAGCGATCGGTGCGCCAATCCTTCGCCAGCTCGACGCAGGCGCGTTCGAGCTGGTTGGGGAAGCGCTCGAGCTTGGATTCCAGGCGTTCGAGCAGGGTGAAGGCGTCGGCCGTGGCACCGGCGAAACCGGCGAGCACGGTGCCGCCCGTACCGATACGGCGGACCTTGCGAGCGTTGCCCTTGATGATGGTTTGACCAAGGCTGACCTGGCCGTCCCCGGCCATGGCCACGTGTCCATCCCGCCTGACGCACAGGATGGTGGTGCCGTGCCACCCGGTCGGGTCGGCGGCGGCGAACTGGGTGTTTTGCATGATGCGGCTAGATGGGCTGCCGCAATCGTGAGCACAAGATGGGGGTGCGGGCCTTGGGTCATGACGACGGGGCGGGTGTGGCGTGCTGAGGGTCAACGCGGAATGGTGCGCGCGAGGGGCGGTCCGGCGGCTATCGCATGCTGGTCGCCTGGCGCTCTGCGGATCGCGCGGTCTTGCGCTATGGCCGCGGCAAGAACGAACGGGACAACATCGACCCCGGAGAGTTGTTGACCCTCCGCGAAATCGGGGCGGCATGGCTGACGGCCGACGCACAACGGATCGTGCGCGCCGTCGCGGAAGAGGCGTTGCAGGAGGTGGGTGGTGACGAAGCGGACGAAGACCAGCAGGCTGGCCCGGGCGTTGCTTGAGGCCGCCGATGACATGCGTCGGGCCGGCATACTGGACGCCGCCGCGCATGAGAAGATCACGCTGCGGCACCTGGGCAGCGAGGCGGGCGTGGTCGAATCGCTTACTCGCGACGAAATCCGGGCGTTGCGTGAGCGCGCGCATCTCAGCCAGGCGGCGTTTGCCCGGTATCTCAACCTGACGGTCGGCTACGTGTCTCAGGTCGAGCGCGGCGCCAAGCGTCCGACGGGTCCGGCACTCGTGCTGCTGAACCTCATTCGCAGGAAGGGAATTGAGGCGATCCTGTAATCGTGCCGTACGGCGACCGGCACCGGATACACAGGGCGGCACCGCAGCCTCCCCAGGGTCTGGTGTTCCGTGGCCAGGCCTGGCGGGCACAAATAATATCGTCGCTTCTGGCCCAATGTCACGCGGTTGGCCCCTGCGTCGACTGCGGCGGCGATGGGGACCGATGAGGACGGTGCCGGTCTGGGCCTCGCTCCCGCCCCTTGACGCACAACCTCCATCGCCGCATGCCGCGCCGGCCGGCCGATCTGCCCGCGACACCACAGGAGGATACCGAGGATGCCCACCCCAACCGCGGCGGAGCTTGCCGCCCGGCTCGACCGCCTGCCGAGCAGTCGCCACGTGTGGAAGCTGGTCATCCTGATCTCGCTGGGGGCGTGCTTCGAGTTCTACGACCTGTTCCTGACCGCCTACGTCGTCCCCGGCATGGCCAAGGCGGGACTGTTCACCCCCGACTCGCTCGGCATTTTCGGCATTCTGGCGCCGCTCAAGGTGGCCGGCCCCGGCACGTTCGTGTTCGCGCTGTTCGCCGGCCTGTGGGTCGGTACCATGGCGTTCGGCTGGGTGGCCGACGCCTACGGCCGCCGCTTCATCTTCACCTTCTCCCTGCTCTGGTACTGCATCAGCACGCTGATCATGGCGTTCCAGACCACGGGGTTCGGTATCGACTTGTGGCGCTTCATCGCCGGCATCGGCATCGGCGTGGAGTTGGTGACGATCGACACCTTCGTCTCGGAGCTGATTCCGCGCCACGCCCGCGGCCGCGCCTTCGCTATCAACCAGTTCATCGCGTTCCTCGCGGTGCCGGTTGTGGCTTTCCTGGCCTGGATCCTAGGGGCGGAGCACTGGCGCTGGGTGGTGGTGATTGGCGCGGTCGGCGCGGTCTTCGTGTGGTGGGTGCGCCTTGGCGTGCCGGAGTCGCCGCGCTGGCTGGCCCGCCACGGTCGCCTCGCCGAGGCCGAGGCGGTCATCGCCCATATCGAGGCGCAAGTGCAGGCCGAGCAAGGCTCGCTGCCGCCGGTGGGCGTGGTGGGAGCCAGCGAGGAAGGCGAGGGCGGCTTCGCGGAAATCTGGCAGCCGCCCTATGCCGGGCGGGCTATCCTGTTGTCGGTGTTCAATTTCTTCCAGACGTTCGGCTATTATGGCTTCGCTGCCTGGGTGCCGACTCTGCTGATCGCCAAGGGCATCAACATCACCACCAGCCTGCAATACGCCTTCATCATCGCCATCGCCAACCCGTTCGGTCCCTTGCTCTGCGCGACGTTCGCCGACCGGATGGAGCGCAAATGGCAGATCTGCTGCGCCGCCGTCGGTATCGGCGTGTTCGGTATGCTGTTCGCCCGGCAGGCCGACGCCAGCCTGCTGATCCTGTTCGGCGTGCTGGTGACGCTGTGCAACAACTGGCTGTCCTACGCCTTCCACGGCTACCAGGCGGAGTTGTTCCCCACGCGCATCCGCTCGCGCGCGGTGGGCTTCGTGTATTCCTGGAGCCGGTTGTCGGCCGCATTCTCCGGCTTGGCGGTCGGCTTCTTCCTGACCATCGGCGGGGTGGAGGCGGTGTTCGGCTTTATCGCCTGCGCCATGGTCATCGTGGTGGTGTCGATCGCCTCGTTTGGTCCGCGCACGCGCAACCTGGCGCTGGAGGCGATCTCGCGCGCCTGATCAAGCAAGGCCAGGGGCTTTGCCCCTGGACCCCATCAAGGGGCTCTGCCCCTTGAATCCCCGCCAAGGGCGGAGCCCTTGGGACCCTTCACTTGGGTGGTTGGACGGGAGGGGGCCTGCGCTGGCGCTGCCGTGTCGGAT
>JBEKNT010000182.1:0-15784 GCA_049522565.1 Acetobacteraceae bacterium | reverse complement strand
CTTGGCTGCCGGCATGGGTCTCCCTCCCGTTCGAGCCAAGGAGGGGATTCGCACAGCGAATCGACGCCTGACCCCCCGCGGCAGCCGGAGGGACGCCGATTGCGGAAATATGTCGCATTTTCGACTCACCCCGGCGGGGAACTGAGTCGCCACTTTCGGCGATATGTACTAGAATGGAGTGCACCCCTAAACTGAGACACTGAAATGAGCCACACTGTTCGAGGAGAGGAACAGTGGCACGGCGATGACAACGACAACACACGCGTGAGTTCAAGCTTGCGGCTTTGGCGCGGCTGGACACCGCGCCGGATGTGCAGGCGCTGGCCCGGGAATTGGGCATCGAGCGGGCGCTGCTGTACCGCTGGCAGCACAAATATATAAGCGGCGGCGCTGCGGCGTTGCGCAACAGTGGCCGGCCGCGGCCGATGTTGGTGCAGCCGCCGGATCCGGGTCTGGCGGCGGAAGAACAAGCGGCACCGGCCGCGGCGGCTCCGCCGGACCTCGCGCCGCCGCCTTCTTTGGCCGCGCATGATCCGGCGGCTGCCGCGCGCCGGATCGTGGACCTCGAGCGCAAGATCGGCCAGCAGCATCTGGAACTGGATTTTTTCGCGCAGCCTTGCGGCATGTCAGGGAACCACGCCGGTAGAGCGGCGTGCCTGGCGGGACAGCATTTACGCGATGATCCACGCGCAGATGCAGCGGCAAGGCGAAGGGCTCGGAATCGAGCGAAACTGCGATTTGGCCAAGGTCAGCCGGGCCGGGTACTACCGGCACTGGCTGGCGTCGCAGCCGCGAGGCAGGAAGAGGCGGCGCTGCGCGACGAGATCCAGCGCCTGTCGCTGGCCAACAAGCACCATGGCTACCGGCCGGTGACCGTGCTGCTGCGGCGTACCGGCTGGGTGGTGAACCACAAGCGGGTGCAGCGGATCCGGCGGGAGGACAATCTGCTGTGCGTATCCGGGCGGACCTTCCGTCCGGCGACGACGGACTCGCGGCACGGCTGGAAGGTCTGGCCGAACCTGGCTCGGTACTTGATAACAACGACCTTCAATCAACCCTGGGTAGCGGATATTACTTACGTTCGACTGGACGAGAAGTTCGTTTATCTGGCGGTTGTTTTGGATGCATTCGGCCGCAAGGTGGTGGGCTGGGCGATGGCCGAGCATCGGCGGGCGGAGCTGGCGCTGGCGGCACCGGAAATGGCGCTGGCGCAACGTGACGTCACGCCCGGCGGCCTGATCCATCATTCGGACCGCGGGGTGCAGTATGCCTGCGGGGATTACATCCAGCGTTTGGAACGGGCGGGCATTCAACCCAGCATGAGCCGGGCGGGGTGCCCATGGGACAACGCGATGGCGGAGAGCTGGATGCGGACCCTGAAGCGCGAGGAGGTGGATGGGCGGGCGTATCGCGACCTGGCGGAAGCGAAGGCCTCAATCGGGCCGTTCATCGAGGACGTGTATAACCGGCAGAGACTGCATTCGGCGCTGGCCTACCTGGCGCCGGAGGCATATGAGGCGAGCCAAGCACCCGTGGCTGCAACGGTGTGTGGCTAGTTTCCGTGTCTCACGCATGGGGTGCAGTCCAAGGAGGCTCTTTGTACCTTTGTGTCTTTGTGGTAACATTGGTCGCTGACTTCTGACTTGCGCGCGCTGGAACTGCACTGGACGGTGTGTGAGTACCCGGCAGCGGAGCCGCGCCTCATTTTGGCGCCCGACGTTGGCCTCTCCCCGCCGACCGTGCATGATGCGCGCATGCAGCGCCTGCGTGTCCTCCGCCAAGCCAAGTCGCTCGACGACCTGAAGCTGGAACTCGAGCCGGTCGGCGACCTGCCGCGCGGCCCCGACGACGTGCTGATCGACCTGCGCTACGCCGGGGTGAATCCGTCCGATGTGCGCGCCACCATGGGCGTGATGCCGCAAGCGGTTTTCCCCCGCACGCCTGGGCGCGACTGGTCCGGCGTGGTGCTGGTCGGACCGGTCGACCTCCTCGGCCAAGAGGTATTCGGCACCGGCGGCGATCTCGGCATCACCCGCGATGGTTCGCATGGTGCCCGGCTGGTGCTGCCACGCACCGCGGTGGTGCTGAAGCCGCCGACGCTGTCATTGGCCGAGGCAGGCGCGCTCGGCGTGCCCTTCGTCACCGCCGCGGAGGGCTACCGCCGCACCGGCGCGCCACGGCCGGGCGAGGTGGTGCTGGTTATGGCGGTGAACGGCAAGGTCGGCCAGGCCGCTGCGCAAATCGCCGCCATGCATGGCGCGCGCGTGTTCGGTGCCGCTCGACGCGCGGAACCCTTCGCCGGGCCGGATGGCGTGGCCGTGCGCATGATCGATTCCAGTACCGAGGACGTAGCTGCGGTCGTGTACGCGGAGACCGGCGGGCACGGCGCCGACATCGTGGTGAACACCATCGGCAGCCCGTATTTCGCCGCGGCCAACGCAGCGATGGCGCATGGCGGGCGGCAGATCCTGATGTCCACGCGCGAGCGGCCGGTGCCGTTCGACATCTTCACGTTCTATCGTGGACGGCACAGCTTCTTCGGCATCGACACGCTGGCGCTGGACGCCTCCGAATCCGCTGCCGTCCTGCGCGACCTCCTGCCGGGCTTGGCGAGCGGCCGATTGCGGCCGTTCCCAGTGCGGGACGACTCGTGCTTCGCGTTGACGCGGGCGATGGATGCATACCGCGCCGTGCTGGACAGTTCGCTCGACAGGGTGGTTCTGCGGCTGGCCGGTTGAGACCCACGCGGGCTGCGCTTGCGCCGGCCCAACGGCGCCAGAACCCCTTGCCAAGCGGCACGACGATGCCCCGGCCCGGCCGGCCGTGCTTGGTCAAGCACGGAGGCACCACCTCATGCAAAATGCAAAGCGGCCGTCTCGGCCCGCCAGCCGCACTGGCGCAAATGCGGACATGCAACGCGGCACGGGCCGGCTCACCCGCGCTCCGCCGCTAGCTCCAAAGCCCGCGAGTACACCACCTTGCGGGGCAAGCCGGTCGCCGCCGCCACCAGCGCCGCGGCATCCTTCACGCTCTGCATCGCCAGAGCAGCGCGCAGGCGGCCGTCGAGATCCTCTGGATCGTCCCGCGTCGGGGGGCCGATGAGCACGGTCACCTCCCCGCGCACCGGCTGTGCCGCGTACCGGGCGGCCAACTCCGGCAAAGACCCCCGCCGCACCTCCTCGAACCGCTTGGTCAGCTCCCGCGCCACCGCCGCCGGCCGCGCACCGAACGCGGTCGCCATGTCGGCCAGAGTCTCGGCTAGGCGATGCGGCGCCTCGTGCCAGATCAACGTCGCCGCCAGCCCGGCGCGCTCGGCCGCGCGCAGCCCGCCGAAGCCGGCGCGCCGCGCCGCCGACCGTGGTGGGGGAAACCCGAGAAACACGAACGGCACCGGCGGCAACCCAGACAGAACCAGCGCGGTCAGCGCCGCGTTCGGCCCCGGCACCGCGCTGACCGGCAGGCCCTCGGCAATCGCCGCCCGCACCAGTCGAAATCCCGGATCGGACAGCAGCGGCGTGCCTGCATCCGACACCAGCGCTACCCGCCTCCCGTTACGCAGCAGCGCCAGCACCGGGCCGATGCGCCCATCCTCGTTGTGCTCGTGCAGCGGCTCGGTGCGAGCCTTGATGCCGAGCGCCGAGAACAGATGACCGCTATGCCTGGTGTCCTCGCACAGGATCAGGTCGCTGGCTGCCAACGTCTCACGAGCGCGCGTCGACACGTCCCCGAGGTTGCCGATCGGCGTGGAAACAAGCACAAGACCAGCGGGAACGGACACCGCGTCCGACTGGTCATCAGGAGATGCTGCGCATGCGTCGTCGGGCATTTCTGCTCCTCGGGCCCTTGGCACTGGCCGGTTGCGGCGGTGGCTCCGAGGCATACTACCCCGCCGGTGGCTATGGTGCTGGATATGGCAGCGGATACGGCGGCGGGGGCGGCCCGATCGGCCTGGGCACCGGCCAGCCGCCGCCCGTGCCCGCCGCGCCGCGCAACGAACGCGTGGCCCTCCTGGCACCGCTGAGCGGCCCCCGCGCCGATCTCGGCCAGGCGCTGGTACAGGCGGCGCGACTCGCCATGGCAGTGCCGGACGCGCCCACGCTCGACGTGAAGGATACCGGCGGCACAGCGGAAGGCGCCGCAGCGGCAGCGCAGGCCGCGATCGCTGGGGGCGCCGGGCTTATCCTCGGGCCACTCCTGTCAAGCGAGACGGCCGCAGTGGCGCCAGTGGCGCGCACCGCAGGCGTCGCCGTGCTGGCCTTCACCAACGATCCGTCACAAGCACAGCCGGGCGTCTGGACGCTGGGCATAACGTCGGGACAGCAGGTGCGCCGGCTGGTTGCCGCGGTCCAGGCGCAGGGGCGTACGCAGATCGCGGCGCTTCTGCCGGATAGCGATTTCGGTCACGTGATGGCGCAGGCGCTGATGCAGGCGGGCACGGCGAACGGGCTACCGGAGCCGAACATCCGCTTCCACCAAGCCGGCATGGCCTCGATCACCGCCACAATCCGCGACCTCGCTGACTACGCCAGTCGCCGCGGGCCGATCGATGCGCAGATCAAGCAGGCACGCGCGCTGGGCACGCCGGAAGGACGGCGCCAAGCGCAGGATCTGGCGAAGACGCCGATTCCGCCACCGAGTTTTTCCGCACTGCTGCTGGCCGACACCGGCGAGACGTTGGCCGAGGTCGCCTCGGTGCTGCCGTATTATGACGTGGACCGCTCCCAGGTGCAGATCATGGGGCCGTCGCTGTGGGCGTCGCCGTCCAGCGGGTCGGGCCAAGTGCCGGGCGCCTGGTACGCTGCGCCCGATCCCGTTGCGCGCGCCGGGCTGGAGCAGGGGTATGCAGCGAAGTATGGGGGGCCGCCGCCGGCGGTGGCGGATCTGGCATTCGACGCCGCCTCGATTGCACGCGTGCTGGGCGCCAGCGGCGCGTTCTCCATCGCCGCGCTGACCCAGCCGGCCGGGTTCCTCGGCGCCGATGGCTGGCTGGCGCTATTGCCGGACGGCCAGGTGCGCCGCGGGCTGGCGGTGTTCCGCGTCGAGCGCGGCGGGCCGCAAATGATCGAGCCGGCGCCACAATCGGCGGCGGGGACCGGGAGCTGAGGCACCCGACGCCGCGGGGAACCAGGGGGCGCTGGGTGTAGGGAAGGTGGAGCGGGGGGCACCGCACGACCCCTACCCTCTCCCGCCAAGAGCGGGAGAAGGATATCTGCACGCTCTCCCGCCGAACGCGGCAGAGGGGGGCACTGCAGGCGCCATTTCGCACTTGCAGCGTCCGGCGCTACAACGCCCGTGCACCATGCCGCCTCCATCCCCCAACCCGTTCACGCGGGTCCCCTCCTGGCTGCCCAGCCTCCTTGGCTACTTCATCGCCGTCGGCCCCGCCGCCACCGACATGTATCTGCCCGCCTTCCCGGCCGTGGAGCACACCTTCGGCACGGCGCCGGGCACCGCGCAGCTCACGCTGGCAACGTGGTTCGCCGGCCTGGCGGTGGGGCAGATCACTATGGGCACGCTGTCGGACCGCTTCGGCCGCCGCATCCCGCTGATCATCGGTACCGCGACCTTCACGCTGGCCGCAATGGGCTGCGCCCTGGCACCGAGCCTTACCTGGCTGGCGATCTTCCGCGCCGTGGCAGCGATCGGCGCCTCGGCGGGGATGGTGGTGCCGCGTGCCATGGTGCGCGACCTCGCCGAGGGCCACCACGCCGCCATCATGATGTCGCGCCTGACGCTGGTGATGGGCGTCGCACCGATCCTGGCGCCCAGCATCGGCGGTGCGGTGCTAACGTTCGCGAACTGGCGGGTCATCTTCTGGATCCTCGCACTGTATGGCGCGGGCGGCTGCGGCATGGCGTGGCGCCTGCTGCCGGAAACGCTGCCGCCGGAGCGGCGCACCCATCTGCGCCCGGCAAAGCAGCTCGAACGCTATGCCTCCATCTTGCAGGACCGAGGCTTCCTGACGCACGCCGCGATGGGCGCCGGCGGCAGTTTCTGCATGTTTGCGTATCTGGCCGGGTCGTCACCGGTGTTCATCCTCGGCTTCGGCCTTGCACCGTGGCAGTTCGCGCTAATCTTCGGCCTGTGCTCCTGTGGGCTGATCGCCGGCTCGCAGATCAATGCGAGGCTGCTGCCGCGCGTCGGCCTGTCCTTCATGCTGCGCCTGATCTCCCGCGTGTCGCTCGCTGCCACCGCGACGCTGACGGCGCTGGCGTTCGCCGGAGTGCACCTACTGCCGGTGATCGTGGCGCCGATCTTCGTGGCGCTGAGCTGCCAGGGGTTCAGCAACGGCAACACCACGGCGGGAGCGTTGCAGGGCCATGCGCGGCACGCCGGCAGCGCATCGGCGCTGATGGGCGTGGCGCAATACACGCTTGGTGCCACCAGCGGCCTGCTGGTCGGGGTGTTTACCGATGGCACCCCGCGCGGCATGGCCGCGCTGATGCTGTGCGGCGCGTTGGGCATGGTGATTGCGGACATGACGCGGCCGCGGGCATAGGCGCTCGGCGAGTCTTGGCCGTTGGTTTGGGACCGGCCATGGCCACGCACATGATTGCTCCACGGGGAGGACGATTGCGAAGCGGCGGCGCCCGCAGGCATAGTGCGTGTCCATGATCCCGATGATTGGCATTCCGGCCTGCGCCCGGCTGGTGAACGGACATCTGCGGCACGACACGCCGGCACGCTATGCCGCGGCACTGCTGGGCGGCGCCGGCGCGGTGCCGATCATGATCCCGCCGCTGGGCGAGCCTCAATTGGCGGTGCTGGACCGGCTCGACGGCCTGCTGCTGTCCGGCAGCCCCAGCAACGTGCACCCCGACCACTACGCCGGCGGCCAATCCCGCACCCCCGACCTGCACGACCTGGAGCGCGACGCCACCACGCTGCGCCTGATCCCCGAGGCGGTGGCCCGCGGCATCCCCGTCCTGGCGATCTGCCGCGGCATCCAGGAATTGAACGTCGCGCTCGGCGGCACGCTGTTCCAGGCGGTGCACACCGAGCCCGGCCGCTTCGACCATCGCGGCCAGGGGGACAACATTGAGGCGCGGTATGCGCCGCGGCACCTGGTGGCGCTGTCCGGCGGGATGGCACGCCTGGTTGGGGCGGGCAAAATCCTGGTAAACTCGCTGCACGCGCAGGCGATCGACGTGGTGGCGCCCGGGTTGGTGGTGGAGGCGGTGGCACCCGACGGCACCATCGAGGCGGTGCGCGCCCCGGACACGCCCGGCTGGGTGGTCGGCGTGCAATGGCACCCGGAATGGCGTTACGCGGACGATACGGCGAGCCTGGCAATCTTCCACGCGTTTGGCGAGGCGTGCCGCGCGTTTCAAGCGGGATTACGAAAGGCGGCATGAGATGGATCTGGGGTTGAATGGTAAGACGGCGCTGATCACCGGCGGCTCGAAGGGGATCGGGCGCGCGTCGGCGCAGGTGCTGGCCGACGAAGGCTGCAACGTCATCCTGGTGGCGCGCGAACAGGCGGCGCTGGATGCGGCGGCGGAGGCGATCCGGGCGCGGCGGCAGGTGAATGTGCGGACGATCTCGGCCGACCTGTCGAGCGACGCAGCGGTGCGGCGCGTGGCGGCGGAGGCGGGCGCGCTGGACATCCTGGTGAACAACGCCGGCGCCATCCCGCCCGGCGACTTGCTCGGCGTCGATGACGAGCGCTGGCGGCGGGCGTGGGATTTGAAGGTGTTCGGCTACATCTCGTTCTGCCGGGTGGTCTATGCGGCGATGAAGGCGCGGCGGGCGGGGGTCATCGTGAATGTCATCGGCTCGGCGGGCGAAAAATTCCCGACCGGGTATATCGCCGGCGCCGCGGGAAATGCCTCGCTGATGGCGTTCACCCGCGCGCTGGGCAAGGGCGCTCCGGCGGATGGGCTGCGCGTGGTGGGGATCAACCCCGGCCCGGTGGAAACCGAGCGCCACGTCATGCTGCAACGCGACCGCGCGGCGAAGGAGTTGGGCGATGCGGAGCGCTGGCGGGAGCTGAGCAAGGGCATGCCGTTCGGGCGGCCGGCGACTCCGGCGGAGATCGGCAACGCGGTGGCGTTCCTGGCGAGCCCGATGTCGGGCTACACGTCAGGGACCATCCTGACGATCGATGGGGGTGGATGAGCAGCAGCTTTCGGCGCGCTGCTCTCCGGCCAAGATGAGACGGCGCGTGGCGTGATCGCGGTGCCTAAACCGGGCTGCCCGTTCACGGCTTGTTAGGACTTCCCGACCATCCTGTCCGGACCAATAAGAAACCATCGTCGGGCGACACATGCCCCTATCGCGGCTTGGCATTCGCTCTAGCATTTATGGCGGCATGAGCGTTCTCGTTTTGCGGGGTCTGGCTCTCCCCGGCCATGGCATCTGGAACCTGACCTCGATCGACAGCGAGGTCACCAGATTGAGCGCGCTGTCGGACAACAACACGCGCGTCCTGCTGATCGTCGGCCTGATGGAGGCAACGCGCGATGCGTCGCTGCGCTACAAGGTCTCCGCCGCACCTGATGCCCTCAGGGACGGCGACGCGGCGGACGCACAAATCGTTGATCTGTTGCAGGCGGCTGCCGCGGCGACGCTGTCGGAGCAACGACGCCAGACCACCAGTCGATCGGGACCAATGTCGCCTTGCACCACAAACTGTGTGGTGACCTTGCCGAGCTGACCCAGACGATACAGGCCAACAGGACCAAGCTGTTCAGCGGCGGCGACCAAATGACCGCCGACACCGTCAAGCTCGTCGCCGCCGCACAAAAATCCGACAACGTCGAAACTCGTACCGCCGCGCGCAACGTGCAAACCGCGATACTGCTGGTGCGCGTGGCCAACCGGCGCTTCCTGGCCACGACGGATCCCAATGGGCTGGCGACCTTCAAGATGAACGCCGAAACCTCCGTGGCGGCACTCGCCGCATTGGAGAAACTGCCGCTCGGCGACGATGTACGGGGGCTGATCGCGCCGGTCGGGGCCTCGCTGGCCGCCTATGCTACCAGCTTGGAATTTGTCTCTAACGCCATGCTCAAGAGCGCCGAACTGTTCGACAGCCAGATACAGCCGATTATTCTGCAGCAGGTCGCTGCCGCAGGGACCGTCGCCGACATGATCAGCGAGATGGCTGGCAAGACCAACCTGCTCGCGCTGAATGCCACGATCGAAGCGGCGCGTGCCGGCGATGCCGGCAAAGCCTTCGCCGTGGTCGCCAGCGAGGTGAAGCAACTCGCCACGCAGACCGCGCGTTCCACCGAGGAGATCACCCGCCACATCGCCGAGGTTCGCACCCCCACCAGAGCGTCGGTCGCTTCGGTGACGCGCATTGAGCAGACGATCGGCGAGATCAACGCGATTGCCGGTTCGATTGCCGCGGCGATGGAGCAACAGGGTGCGGCCAACGCCGAGATCGCGCGTAACGTCACCGAGACCGCCGCTGCCGCCAGCGAAATGACCTGCCGCATCAACAAGGTGTCGGCCGAGGCCGAGAACACCGGCCAGCGCAGTGGGCAGGTGCCACACAACGCCACCTCGCTAAACAGCATGGTGGGAGAACTGAAAAGCGCGCTGATCAGCGTCGTGCGCACCTCCACGGCTGAAGTGGACCGCCGCCACGCGACGCGACATCTGGTGAAGTTGGCGTGCCATGTGACCGTGCCGGGTCACGGCCGGCAGCCTGTCACGGTTACCGACCTCTCCGAGGGCGGTGCGCTGGTGAATGGTGGATTGGTGCTGCCGGTGGGTACGCACGGTAGACTGGACGTCGATCGGATTGGCCTGCCATTGCCGTTTGTTGTGCGGGCCGCCGACGGTGAAGCGCTGCATCTGGCGTTCGAACTGGCCCCCACCGCCGCCGGCCGTTTCGCGGTGATGCTGGGCCGCGTGGCCACGCAACGCGCTGCCTGACGGCGTGGCAGGGTGAGGCGGCGCCCAGAAACAAACGAGTCGTCTTGTGATGCGCATAACCGGCGTCACCGTCATGGTGGGCGAAGGCCCGCCGTGACGAATTGGGCGCGAACCGTGCGCTATCTGGCGCGGCCATTGTTGGGCGTCGCCTCACGGTCAGGGCCGCCTTGCGCGGTTTAGCCGTGCAACGCCTTCCGCTTGCGGGTTGCTGCGGCTTTCTTCCCCGCCGCCGATCGCGCCGCCGCCGGACGCTTGGCTGCCGCCGCGCGACCCAGTCTGCCACCCTTGCGTGACGGCGCGTGATTTTCCGGCTTGCCTCGGCCGCTGCCGCTTTTCTTGCCGCCGCCGGTTGCCTTGTTCACCGTGGCCCAGGCGCGTCGCTCGGCCTCGCCTGCCGCAACGCCATGATGGTCGCAGCCTTTCTCGATGTGCTCTGCCTGTCGCTTCTGCTTGTCGGTATAGGCGGATTTGTCGCCACGCGGCATCGTCGTGATCCTTAAGTACGTAGCAAACCGTGTCGACAAACGCCGCCCGGCGCTCGCGGTTCCCGTCTCCGCCGGCCTGCGCGATCACTGAACTGGCATCCGAAGAACCCGGACCATTTGTCACGGGACGCATATCCTCGGCATTCTGTGCCCTGCCTCGGGAAGGATCGCGCGGCCTGACGCGTCGACTCTGACGCTGCGATCCCAGGCCTTCCCGTGTCATTGCGAGCGTAGCGAAGCAATCTCCCGCGTGCGTCGGCGCGCTGGCTCGGGAGAGATTACTTTGCTCTGCTCGCCGCGACGGCGTTGGTCGGGGCCGCACCGTCAGGATCGCCACAATGGCCTTGCGACCCTCCGGCAAAATCGTCACGCTCCCGCTGACTGCAACGCAGCGGCCAACGCGCCCAGCCGCCTGTGGGAGACACAGCAATGCTCACCGAAGAGCAGAACCGGCTGATCACGCAGACCGACCCCGGCACGCCGTGCGGCGCGCTGATGCGCCGCTACTGGCAACCGGCCGCGCTGGTCGAGGAACTCG
This sequence comes from Acetobacteraceae bacterium, assembly GCA_049522565.1. GTDB lineage: Bacteria > Pseudomonadota > Alphaproteobacteria > Acetobacterales > Acetobacteraceae > JASHVB01. Next base: position 4,876 of record JBEKNT010000182.1, on the reverse strand, counting down.
ACACCCCCCGCCCGGTCAAGCGTGTTCGACTGCTGGGCGAGGATCTGGTGCTGTTCCGCGATAATAACGGGCGCTACGGCTTGCTCGGCCGGCATTGCGCGCATCGCGGCGCGGACCTTTCGTTTGCGCGCTGCGAGGATGGCGGCCTGCGCTGCCCGTTCCATGGTTGGCTGTACGACGCCACCGGCGCCTGTCTGGAACAACCCACCGAGCCCGCCGGTAGCACGTTCCACCGCAAGGTGCGGCAACCGGCCTATCGTTGCGAGGCGCATAGCGGCATCGTCTGGGCCTACATGGGGCCCGGCGAGCCGCCGCCGTGCCCGGGGTTCGACTGCTTTGTCGCGCCCGACACCCACACCTTCGCCTTCAAGGGGCTGTGGTCGTGCAACTGGCTCCAGGCGCTGGAGGTTGGCATCGATCCCGCGCATGCCAGCCACCTGCACCGGTTTTTCGCGGACGAGGACGTGTCGAATGCCGCCTATGGCCGGCAGTTCCGTGCCGCGACCATCGGTGCCGACATCCCGATGACTCGGCTGATGCGCGAAATCCCCAATCCCCACCTGGAATTCGAGGCAACCCCGTACGGCCTGCGCATCACCACGCTGCGCCCGGTCAACCAATCGGTCACCCATCTGCGCATCACCAACATGCTGTTCCCGCACGCCTTCGTCATCCCGATGAGCCGCGAGATGTCGATCACCCAATGGCACGTCCCGGTCGATGACACGCATTGCTATTGGTACGCCATCTTCACCAGTTTCGGTGCGCCGGTGGACAAGGCAACGATGCGCGCGCAACGGCTGGCGTCGTGCACACTGCCGGATTACGCACCGCGCGCGAGCCGCGACAACGACTGGGGCTATGACCCGGAAGAGCAACGCACGACGACCTATACCGGCATGGGCATGGACATCAACGTGCATGACCAGTGGGCGGTGGAGAGCATGGGCGCGATCCAGGACCGTACGCAGGAGCATCTCGGCACCTCCGACCGCATCATCACCGCAGCGCGCCGTTTGTTCTTCCAGGCTATCGACGACGTCGCCGAGGGCCGCGACCCACCGCTGACCCGCGGCGCCGAGGCGCTGCACGGACCCGCAACGATCGATGCGGTCGGGCCGGCGCAGGACCTGGACAGTTACTGGCGGCAACAGGAAGCGGCGCGGCGGCGTGCGACGCCTTGGCTCGCCCGGGCGACCGACAGCGAAGCGCCGGAAACGGCGACGCCGGAGGTTCAGTCGATGCAAACCAACGGCCTGGAAGCCGAGCGCCGCGAAGCGCAACGGCTGGAACCCAAAGACCGCGAAACCCAGCGCCTCGAAACGACGTGAGCGATTTCGTCGCGCGGCACGGGCTGTGGAGCCAGGCTCAGCAGGACGCGGCGGCGGAGCGGTGCGCGCCCTGCGCTCCGGCGTTACCTGCACGCTGACCATGCTGCTGAAGGACCTGTCGGGGCGCACCGCCTTCCCGATTTTCCAGCCTGGTGCCGACGGCGCCGGCGACATGGTCATGGTCGCCGACCCCTGCCGCTTCCACGTGCTGCCGTGGGCGCCGCATAGCGGCTGGGTTCTCTGCGACCTTTACCGCACCGACGGGACGCCGCACCCCTATTCCACCCGCGCACTGCTGCGCCGCATGCTGGCGCGACTTGCCGAGCATGGCTTCACCTGGCGGGCCGGGCTGGAGGTGGAGTTTCATCTGTTGCGGTGTGCGGATGGCCTGCCCGCCCCTGATCACATCATGATGCCGGGGCCGTCGCCGCAGGTCACGCCGCTGAACCACGGCTACCAATATTTGACTGAGCAACGCTACGACATGCTGGATCCGCTGCTGGAAACGTTGCGCGGGCATTTGCAGGGGCTTGGCCTGCCGGTGCGCTCGCTGGAGGTCGAGTTCGGGCCGAGCCAGGTCGAGGTCACACTCGGCGCCACCACTGGCATGGAACCGGCCGACCAGATGCTGCTGTTCCGCAGCGCGACAAAGCAGATCTTCGCGCGGGAAGGCTATCTCGCCAGCTTCATGTGTCGGCCGCAGTTTCCGCATGCGGCTTCGTCTGGGTGGCATCTGCATCATTCGATCGAGGACTCCGCGACCGGCCGCAACGTCTTTCCGGGCAAGGAAGGGTTGTCGCATATCGCGCGCGGCTGGCTGGGCGGGCTATTGCGCCATGCGGCGGTGGCTTCCGCGTTCAGCACGCCGACGATCAACGGCTATAAGCGCTTCCAACCGTACTCCATGGCACCAGACCATGTCGTGTGGGCCTATGACAATCGCGCGGCGATGGTGCGGGTGATTGGCCAGGCCGGCGACCCGGCCACGCATCTGGAAAATCGCGCGGGGGAACCGGGGGCGAACCCGTATCTCTACATGGCGTCGCAGATCGCCGCGGGCCTGGACGGGATTGCGACCGCCGCCGATCCCGGTCCGGCGGCTGACGCGCCCTATAGCGCCGATGCGGCCAGGCTGCCGCGAACGCTGTTGGAAGCGATCGCGGCGCTGCGCGACAGCGCCTGTTTCCGCGCCGCGTTCGGCGACGGGTTCGTTGATTATTTCGTGCGGTTGAAGGAGTTCGAGATCAACCGCTTCCTGACGGACGTGACCGACTGGGAACAGCGGGAGTATTTCGCGCTGCTGTGAGTTTACCTTGCAGCCTTGCGCGGTGTGGGCGGGTTTCGGCCACACATTGCCTTCAACAACGCCCAGAGCAGGGCTGGTAGAGAGTACGGCGACCTGATCACCCTCATCCCCGCCGTTCACCCGTCTCGCCCGCTCCCGCTTCGCGGGAGAGGTTTACTATACGCCGGTCCGTTCCAGTTCTGCCAGGTGCGCGCGCGCCTCGTCGGCCGATTCGTAGATGTGCGGCGCGAGCTGTCGACGGCCCAGCGCATCGCCAAGCTTCACCCGCAAGAAGCCGCTGGTCGTGTAACGGGTGACACCGGAATAGAACCGGTCCGTCAGATCCTGCACCATTGCCGAATACCCGTCCAGCAGCTCGGGCAGGATGCTGAACCGGTCGTAGTTGACGATCGCATAGACCTTGTGCCCGAGCGGCAGCAGTTGCTCTGCCACCAGGTGGCGGATCTGCGCGATCTCTGCCGAACTGCGGACCGACAGCCCTTCGAAATTCACGAAGAACAATCGCCCGGACGGGTCGTAGGAGAACCGCTGCTCCAATGGGACGCCTAGCATCGCCTCGCGCAGGCCGATCGGCTCCGGGCGGAAGATGCGTTCGTCCATCAGCCGCGGTTGCTCGCGCATCACCGGGGCAAACGCCATGCGCGCCAGGATGTCGCGTTCAAGGTCCACGCCGGGTGCGATCTCGGTCAATTCCAGTCCGTTGGACGTCAAACGGAAGACGCAGCGTTCGGTCACGTACAGCACCGGCTGGCCGAGGCGCGCCGCGTATTCGCCACTGAATGTGCGATGTTCCACTTCGCGGACGAATTTTCCCCCGTCACCGTGGCCGCGCAGCACCAGCCGGCCGTCCTCGATCAGCGGCTTGCGGCCGCCAGCCTCGAAGGTGCCGACGAACACCACCTTCTTGGCGTTCTGGCTGATATTGATGAACCCGCCCGCCCCCGCTAGCTTGGTGCCGAACTTGCTGACGTTGACGTTGCCCGCCGCGTCCGTCTGCGCCAAGCCGAGGAACGCCGCATCCAGTCCGCCGCCGTCGTAGAAGTCGAACTGGTTGGGCTGGTCAATCACCGCCTGGCTGTTCACCGACGCGCCGAAATCCAAGCCGCCCGCCGGCACGCCCCCGATCGAGCCCGGCTCGGTAGTCAGCGTGATCAGGTCAATGACGTGTTCCTCGTTGGCGACGGCGGCGACGCCCTCCGGCATGCCGATGCCGAGGTTGACCACGCTGCCCGGCAGCAGCTCCAGCGCTGCTCGGCGCGCGATCAGCTTGCGCTCGCTCATCGGCATCGGCGGGATGGAACCCATCGGCGCGCGCGTCTCGCCGGTGTAGGCCGGGTTGTACGCGGTAACGAAAGTCTGGCCGTGGTGCTCGGGCTTTTCGGCGACGACCACGCAATCGACCAGGATGCCAGGGATCTTCACCGAGCGCGGATGCAGGCTGCCGGCTTCGGCCAGGCGCTCGACCTGCACGATCACCACGCCGCCGGAATTATGCGCTGCCATGGCGATCGCCTGCGCCTCCAATGTCAGCGCCTCGCGCTCCATGCTGATATTGCCCAGCGTGTCGGCCGTGGTACCGCGGATGATGCCGACATCGATCGGGAAGCATTTGTAGAGCAGGGCTTCCTCGCCGTGGATGGTGATGAGTTCGACGAGGTCTTCGGTGGTGCGGGCGTTGATCTTGCCGCCGCCATTGCGCGGATCGACGAAGGTTCCGAGGCCGACGCGGGTGAGATGCGCCGGGCGGTGTGCGGCGATATCGCGGAACAGGTGGGTGATGACGCCTTGCGGCAGGTTGTAGCCCTCGATCTTGTTGGCGATCGCTAGGTCCGCCAGCTTCGGCGCCAGGCCCCAATGGCCGCCGATCACCCGGCGCACCAGGCCCTCGTGGCCGAAATGATTCATCCCGCGATGCTTGCCGTCGCCCTGGCCGGCCGCATATATCAGCGTGAGGTTGCCGGGCTTGCCGGCAGCGCGGATATGCGTCTCGTCGGTGTCGAGGAAGAGTTCCTCCAGCGCCACGGCGACGCCCTCGGCGAAGCCGGTGCCGATGAAGCCGCCGGTGGCGACGGTGTCACCGTCGCGGATCAGCCGGACGGCGTCGCGGGCGGGCACCACCTTCCCGCTATGCGCCGAGCGCAGCGACTGGAGGAAGGGATGCTGGGCGTGATGCACCATGATCCGCCCCCGTTCAAATGATGTCGGGACGGTAGTGCGGCGCGATCACCACGAACATGGT
>JBEKNT010000181.1:0-12470 GCA_049522565.1 Acetobacteraceae bacterium | reverse complement strand
CGTTCGCCGACAGCGAGATCCCGCCGCAAGTGCGAGCACTGCTGACCGCGGACTGACGTCAAGCGTTGCGAGATGGGCGTGGCGCCAGCCCGTAGGGCGAAGCGCTGGACGCCGGACGTCCATCGTCCTGCTGTCGCCATTCTCGCGCTCCATCGAGGCCCGGTCATCCACATCTTTTCATACGTCAACCCGCACTCTACGCTGCAAAGACTGCAGCGAAGGACGAAGACACCGCAGCACCTGACACGGCGCTAACAGCGCCAAGAAAAACCAAGGGGGGGCACGCCATGATCGCCTGGATGCGCGACCTGAACGCCAAGGAACGCCGGACGATGGGCGCCTGCTTCGGCGGCTGGGCGTTGGATGCGTTCGACGTCCAGATGTACAGCTTCGTCATCCCGACGGTGATCGCACTCTGGGGGCTGTCGCGCGGCGAGGCCGGCGTGATCGGCACCGTCACGCTGCTGATCTCGTCGCTGGGCGGCTGGTTCTCCGGCACGCTGTCCGATCGGTTCGGCCGCGTGCGGATCCTGCAAATCTCCATCCTGTGGTATTCGGTCTTCACCTTCCTCTGCGCCTTCGCCCAGGACTTCCAACAGCTTTTCATCTTGCGCGCGCTGCACGGGTTGGGGTTCGGCGGCGAGTGGGCGGCCGGCGCGGTGCTGATGGGCGAGGTGATCCGCGACAAATACCGCGGCCGCGGCGTCGGCCTGGTGCAGACCGGATGGGCGGTCGGTTGGGGCGGCTCGGCACTGGTCTACACCGCGCTCTATGCGGTCCTGCCCGAGTCGATCGCCTGGCGCGTGCTGTTCGCAGTCGGCCTGCTGCCTGCGGCGTTCGTCGTCTGGATCCGCCGGAACATCTCCGAACCCGAGATCTTTCACGCCAGCCGCCGCGACCGCCCCGCCATCGGCCTGTCGCATCTGCTCTCGGCATTCCGCGCGCCGTACCTCTGGACCACGGTGAAGGTGTCGCTGATGGTCGCCGGCGCGCAGGGCGGCGGCTACGCACTGGGCATCTGGATGCCGACCTATCTGCGCACCGTGCGTGGCCTGTCCGCCTCCAGTACCGGAGGCTTTCTGCTCCTCCAGATCCTGGGCGCCCTGGCGGGCTTTCTGCTTGGGGCGTACCTCAGCGATGCGATCGGCCGCCGCTTGACCTTCATGCTGTCGGCGATCGGTTCGGTGCTGATGGTGCTGGTGTATATGTTCGTGCCGATGGGCAATACCGCGCTGTTGTTCGTCGGCCTGCCGTTGAACGTAATGATGTTGATGAAATTCCCGCCGATGGGTCCGTTCATGACGGAACTCTACCCGACCGCGGTGCGCGGTAATGCGCAAGGCTTCTGCTACAACGCCGGCCGCGCGATCGGCGCATTGTTCCCCACGCTGGTGGGCGTGCTGAGCGAAACGATGCCGCTCGGCTTGGCCATCGCGGTGTTCAGCGTGATCGCCTTCGGACTGATGATCGTCATGCTGCTGATGCTGCCGGAAACCCGGGGCCGTAGCCTCGACAATCTGGAAACGGCAGCCGATGCGCCGGCCCCGGCGATGAATCTGCTTGGTCCGGAAGAGATCGTGCCGTGATCCCGTAGCGCATGACGCCGTGCCGGCTCGGCTGGCCCCTGCACCGCCGGGACGCTACAAGAACGCGCCCCATCGCAGCCAACCGACGCAGGAGGCGGCCATGCCCGGCGTGATCCTCGCCTATCTCGACCAGGAAGCGGCGGCCCCCGTCCTGCTCCGAGCCGCCGCGCAACTGGCGGATCTGGTTGGCGGCGCCGAGGTCCACGCGCTGATCGTCCGCATCCCGCCGGAAGCGACCATCATGCCGACCGAAGAAGTGCTGACCACGCAGCAAGCCGATCGCATCCGCGCGCGAGAGGAGGCGCGGGCAGCCGCCCTGACCGCTGCGTTCGAGGATTGGCGGCCCCAGGCGACCCACCCCGCCCATCTGGCGGACGTGGAGGCGGTCCCCGGCGACAGCGTCGCACAGCGTGGCGCGGCAGCGGATTTCGTGGTGATCGGTCGGCCCGACCGTCATCCGTTCGGCACCGACCTGCCCGCCATCCACGCCGCCCTGGCGGCGACCGATCGCCCGATCCTGCTGGTGCCGCCGGGTGCGACGGTTCCGTTCGGACAGAGCGTCGCCATCGCCTGGCGCGACGACGGACGCGCGGTCAAGGCGGTGCTGCCGGCGCTGCGTCTGCTGTCCGGCGCCGCGCAGGTGAACGTGCTGCAAGGCGTGCGCGACGGGTCGCAGCATCTGCCGGTCCCCGCGGTGTTCCAGGAGCATGGTATCGCCGCCCGGATGCATGTACTGCCGATCGGCGATGGCGCGTTCGGGCAGGTGTTGCTCGACAGGGCGCACGCGCTCGGCGCTGACCTGCTGGTGATGGGCGCCTATGGCCACAATCCGTTGCGCGAGATGATCTTCGGCGGCGTAACGCGCTACATGCTGGATCACGCCGACCTGCCGGTGCTGCTGCGGCACTGACCTTCTAAACCTCTCCCGCGGGAGCGGGAGAGGTTGATGGTGCGGAGCACCGAGGGTGAGGGCAATCGGGTCGGCACGCAGCATGTCACGCAGCATGTAGAGCGGGGCGACCCGATCACCCTCACCCTCGACGCTGACGCGTCTCGACCTCTCCCACTTCGTGGGCGAGGTTATATGGCCTGCGACACGAGTTCCAAATTCCGCCCGCGCGTTTCCTGCGCCAGCCACAGCGATATCAGCCCCGCACCTATTTGCACCGCCGCCAGCAGGAACCAGACCGACATCACGCTGCCGAGGCTCAGCAGCACGCCGATCAGGATCGGTGAGACCATGCCGCCCACGCGCCCGATACCCATGGCCGCGGCTGTGCCGATGCCACGGATGCGCAGCGGAAACACCTCGGGCGTATAGACGGTCATGCCCAGCGAGCCGATGTCGTTAAAGAACGCGAACGTCACCGCCACGAACAACAGCGTCGCCTCGGTCGTCGCCTGGGTGAACAGCAAGGCGGAGCACCCCGCGACCAGGAATCCCGTGACGATCAGCGGTTTGCGGCCGACACGATCCACCAACGAGAACGCTACGACACGTCCCGCGACCGATGTGCCGGCGACGATGAACGTGTAGACCAGCGTGCGGGTAAGCTGGATGTGGTAGATGCTGGCGTAGATCGTCGGCAACCAGACGCTGAAGGCGTAGCCTCCCGAGTTCGACAGGAACCACATCGACCAGGTCTGGATGACGCGCCGCGCATAAGCCGGGCTGAACAGATCGGCGAAGCGCGCGTGCCGCGTGGCCGGCGCCACCGGGGCGGCCGCGACGTCGCGTTCCGCCTGCCGCAGTTGGGTCTCGGTGACGCCGACATAGTGCAGCGACTGGCGCGCCTCTTCCATGCGGCCGTGCGCCGCGAGCCAGCGCGGCGATTCCGGCACGCGGCGACGGATGATGTAGGCCAGCAGCGCCGGCAGCATGCCGATGACGAACAGCCAGCGCCAGCCGATGGTCGGCACCACCAACAGGCCGGCGCCGGCGGCGGCGAAGATGCCGATCGGCCAGCACAGCGGCAGCGCCGCGCTGACCCGGCCTCGGATGCGGGCCGGGGCGAATTCGGCGACCAGCGCGGAATCGATCGGCACCATGCCGCCGAGACCGAGGCCGGTGAGGAACCGCGCGCCGAGCAGAAAACCGAGCGATGCGGATAATCCTGCGACGCCGGTGAACAACGAGAAGGTCAGCACCGTCGCGGCGAATACCAGCTTGCGCCCCCACCGATCCGCCACCCAGCCCCAGCACCAGGAGCCGATCGCCATACCGGCCAGCGCGGACGAGCCGATCAGGCCGAGTTGCCTGGGGCCGAGCATGAACTCGCGGGCGATGCTGGGCATGGCGTAGGAAACGACGACGATGTCGAACGAATCGAAAAAGAAGCCGGCGGCGGCGACGATGATAATGAACAGCAGCGGCCGGGTGAGCGGCGTCAGGTCGATCGCCCGGCCGATGATTTCGGGGCTGAGCGTGGTTGGTCTGGCCACTGCGTTTCCTTCCTGGCGTTTCGTTGCGGCCGCACGACGGCAGCGACCGGTTGCGGTGGTAGCGTGACGCGGTGGGTGGGCAGGTCAAGGCCACCGTCAACAGGTTCCCGCAACGAATTTTCGCCCAGCCGTCACCTCGCAGATGGCCGGCTCCGATGGCCGGGGCCGATCACCGACCCACATCGGACATCGCGGCACCGGGCCCGCTTGAGGCCTGCGTGATTCGTTCGTGCTGCTGCCGGCAGGCCGCCGCCTGGCATCGCGCCGGTCGATCCAGCCGGGCGATATTGCAGGCGGGCCCTGCATCAACTTGCCCAAATCGTACGCCCCCGCGTTGCGGCGCGTCATCGACGACGCTCTCGCTCATTCCGGGGTTCGCCCGACATGTGCGCATGAAGCCGAGACCCTGCCGGCGGTGATCTCGTTGCTGCTCTTGACTGGCGGAATCAGTCTGCTGCCCGCATGGCCGCAATAGCGGTTGCCCGCTTCGGTCGTGGGCCGGAGGCTGCACGGTCGGGCACCCACGATCGCGCCAGCCATCGGCTGCAACAAGTCCAACACCTCTCCGCTGCTGCAACGTGTTCCGTCAAAGGCCGGCGACTTGGTTGCACGGACACCGAACACGCAACGCAAGCTGTGAAGCGGTGGCGGATCATGCTGTCGCACCATGCCTCGCATGCTGAGCGGTGCGCTTTCGGCCTCCCCACATGACGCAACCCGCCCCGGTCCCCTATGCTCCCCCGATGTCCAGACACCACCCCAGCTTGCTCGAAACCGTCTCCGTCACCGTGCCGGAAGCCGCGACCGAGGCGTACGAGGCCGCGCTGGCCAGCGCCTGCGCCAGCGTCGGCTTCTTCCGCGACCATGCAACCGGCGACTGGCGCATCGAGGGGGTGAAGGAGGTCGCTGCGGGAGACGACGCGCTGACCGCGGCGCTGGCGCTGGCCGAGGGCCTGACCGGCGTCGCCGCCACACTCGAACGTCAGCGGACCCCGGCGGAGGGATGGCTGGCGCGCACCCGGGCGAGCTTCCCGGAGCAGCATATCGGCCGGCGGTTCGCCGTGCGGGGGACGCATCTCGGCGGCCCTGCGACGCCGGGACGGATAACGCTGACGCTGGATGCCGGGCTGGCCTTCGGCTCCGGCGAGCATGGCTCGACCCGCGGCTGCCTGCGCGCGCTGGAACTCATGGCGCACCGGCGTCCGCGCCGTATCCTCGACATGGGCACCGGCTCGGGGATTCTGGCGATGGGGGCGGCGCGTCTGCTGCGCCGCCGCGTGCTGGCGACCGACATCGAGCCGTGGTCGGTGCGGGTCACGGAGCAGAATGTGCGGCTGAACCGGCTATCGCATCTGGTTCGGGCGCGGTTGGCGGATGGCTGGCGGAACGCCGCGGTGCGGCGCAACGGCCCCTACGACCTGGTGTTTGCCAATATCCTGGCACGGCCGCTCTGTGCGATGGCGCGCGACCTGGCGGCCAACCTGGCGCCCGGCGGGACGGCGATCCTGTCCGGGCTGCTGGGGACCCAGGCGCGCTGGGTGCTGGCGGCACACCGCCGGCGCGGCCTGCGTCTGGAACGCGGGCTCACCGAAGGCGTCTGGGCAACGCTGGTCCTCCGCCGATGACGGCGGGCGACCAGACCGGGACCTGAGAGGCAACCAGCCGATGTCAGACCAGCGCGCGGTCCCGCAAATCCTGGTTGAACGCGTCGTCGAACACGCGATGCACGTCGGCACGGTTCAGGCCAATGTCCGCCAACTCGCGGTCGCTCATCATCTCCAACTCGTTGATGGCAACCTGCTTCTCACGCCAGGCGCGGAACGCGGCAATCCAGGCGCTCAGGCCATGCGGCTGGCTTGGGACGGCGGGGGCGCGGAAATTGGCCTCCTCCAGGCTCGCATCGATATAGGTAAGGTTCGGAAGCTCGAAGGCGAATTGGCTCTTGGACGTCAGGGCGCTCATGGTCTCGATCCAACTGGTAGCCGACCGGGTCCAACGCGCCGTCCTCGTGGCGGGGCGCTTCCAGGTCTTGTGCAACGCAACATAGGCTCTCGGGGGCGCCCGGAAAATTGCCGTTTCGCTCCGCCAGCTATGCGCTGGTCGCATGGTGAGTTAACCAGGTATGAATCTGTGGCAGGACGGCCACGCTGGGGATAAATCAATGAGCCATACGCGTTTGTCCGCATTGCGGGCGGAACTCGCCCGCCACGGGCTGGACGGCTTCATCGTGCCGCGTGCGGACGAGCATCTGGGCGAGTATGTCCCCGCCTCCGCCGAGCGCCTGGCCTGGCTGACCGGCTTCACCGGCAGCGCCGGGCTTGCCGCGGTGCTGCCCGATTGCGCGGCGGCGTTCACCGATGGTCGCTACGTGTTGCAGCTCGCGGCGCAGACCGATGCCGCGCTGTGGGAGCGGCGGCATGTCACCGAGGACCCGCCGCCGGCCTGGCTGGCCGCCCATGCCAAACCGGGCGCGCGCATCGGCTACGACCCGCTGTTGATCGCCGAGGAGGGCCTGGCGCGCTACACCGAGGCCGGGCTGACCATGGTGCCCGTCGCCCGCAACCCGGTGGACGCAGTGTGGACCGACCGACCGCCGCCGCCCGTCGCCCCCGCCGTGCCGCATCCGCTGGAGTATGCCGGGCGTTCGGCGGACGAGAAGCGGGCGGAGATTGCCAAGGCGCTGACCGACGCGAAGCAGGATGCCGCGGTGCTGACCGATCCCGCCTCGATCGCCTGGCTGCTGAACATCCGCGGCGGGGACGTGCCGTTCACGCCGTTCGCTCTCGGGTTTGCCCTGCTGCACGCCGACGGCGGCACCGAGCTGTTCATCGACCCGGCGAAGCTGCCCGAGCCGACTCGCGCCTGGCTGGGCAACACGGTGTCGGTGGCCGGGTGCGAGGCGCTGGCGCCCGCCCTGGCGGGGCTGGCCGGCAAGCGCGTGCGGGTCGATCCGGCCGGCTCGCCGGTGTGGTTCGCGCAGACGCTGCGGGAGAGCGGCGCCACGGTGGTGGGCGGACCCGACCCGTGCCTGCTGCCCAAGGCGTGCAAGAATGCGGTGGAGCAGCTTGGGGCCCGCAGCGCCCATGCGCGGGATGCGGTGGCGGTGTGCCGGTTCCTGCATTGGCTCGACGCGACGGTGCCCGGCGGGGCGGTGACGGAGATGTCCGCCGCGGCGAAGCTGCTGGCGCTGCGGGGGGAGGTGACCGGGTTCCGCGAGGAAAGCTTCCCGGCGATCTCCGGCGCCGGCGAGCATGGCGCGATCATCCACTACCGGGTCACCGAGGCCAGCAATCGGCCGATCCGCGCCAATGAGGTCTACCTCATCGATTCCGGGGCGCAGTACCCCGACGGCACGACCGACATCACCCGCACCGTCTGGACCGGCCCGGACGCGCCGCCGGCCGAGCTGCGCGAGCGGGTCACACGCGTGCTGAAGGGGCATATCGCCATCGCCACCGCGGTGTTTCCGCAGGGCGTCGGCGGCGCGCACCTGGACGCCTTCGCGCGGCGGTCTCTGTGGGCGGCGGGGCTGGACTACGACCACGGCACCGGCCACGGCGTCGGCAGCTATCTGTCCGTGCACGAGGGACCGGTCAGCCTGTCGCGCCTGGCCCGGCCGGTGCCGATCGCGGCGGGGATGATCCTGTCGAACGAGCCTGGCTTCTACCTGCCGGACCATTATGGCATCCGGCTGGAGAACCTGCTGCTGGTGCAGCCGGCCGATCTGCCCGGCGCGGGGAAACCGTTCCTGCGCTTCGAGACGCTGACCCTGGCGCCGTTCGACACGCGGCTGATCGACCCGGGGATGCTGGAGGCGTGGGAGCAGGCGTGGCTGGACGCGTATCACGCGCGGGTGCTGGCGGAGGTCGGCGGGGGTCTGGATGGACCAGCCCGCGCCTGGCTGGCGGCGGCCTGTGCGCCGATCGGATCCGCTGGCGGGCGTCGGGCGCATTGACGGTGTAGGCTGGCGGTCGGTCTGTGTGGTCGGCGGGATGCGGCCGCTGGGCATGGGGTGTTGCCACACGACAGCCATTGCCGAGGCGCTCCGCACGGAATGCGCAACGATAGCCCGACCGGCGGTCGTTGGCGAATGGTTTCGGGGATCCGGCGCCGGCGGTCATGCGCCGCCCGAACTGCCGCGACGTTGCGCAACGGCCCGGCGCTCATCACGGCGGTGCGCCGATCAGCACCGCTGTGCGGCGCAGGCCCCTACAAGCGGCGCAACCGGTTGACCATCGCACGATAGATTGCGAACGCGCGGTCGAACTCGCCGCGGGACACCGCTTCGACCGCGGGCTGGATTGAATCCCGATATAACCGCTCGTGGATGCTCCTGGCGTCCGGGCGCGTCGCAATGGTGCTGACGATGTGCGGCGCTATGTCCTCATATTCGGCGATGGCGTGCCGCCCGGCGGCGGACCGGCGCAATACCGCGTCGCGATAGAAGCGCAGCGTGGTCAGCTCGAAGCAGTCATCCGGCTTGCCGAGCGACGCGCACACGGCATTGGTGATGAAACATTTGCAGCAGGAGAACAGGCCGCCACCGCCACCGCCACCCGGAGCCGTCGGTGCCCGGTCGTCATCCAATACACCGACATTCGCCGCCGGCGTGATGCCAAGGCTGCCGTACGGCGCCCAGATCGCAACGGCATTGGCATTGGGTATGCGGTTGTTCGGGTCGAGTGCCTCAAGATAGATGCCCTGTCCCTCCTCCGCCGCCCATTCGCTGTGTGTGCCGCTGTTGCCCAACACCACAACATAGACGTTGGCCGCGGTGCCAATATGGCCATCGAGGCTGCGTGGCAGGTTCGTTCCCGTGGCGTGGATAAGGTACGTCCAGCTCACGGTACGGGGCATGCCCGGCACGATCTCGGCCGCGATGATCGGCACGCATCCGCCGGATGCATTGATCGTCCACAGCGTGGTGTTACCTGGTGGCGCGATGGCTCCCCGCACGAACATGCTGAGCTCCGAAAGTCCCGCGCGACCATCCAGGTTCAGCACCGGAACCCGGTTGGTCGCCGGAGCTAGCTCGATCGCCACCGCCGGCCCGAGCGGGGCCGTCCCGTCGCCATTCTTGATTACACGCCCGAATGCTTGCATGGCACCAACTCCCGACGAGGTGCCTCGATCTCACACGAATTGCACTGGAATGACAACCGGTACCGCACGGTGTGACCCGCCGGCGCGGCGCAATGCGGCTGGTGCAACGACATCGCCGGCATGGACGGTCAGAGGTTGCGGACGGTACAGTCGCTCCCGGGCCGGCGAACGCGGAAACCGAACTGAATAGGGCGCATTGGATCCACTAACCTCATTTTGGGAAATACACCGATAGCACTCGATGCATTCATGAGATTTCACAACATTCAGGAGAATTTGGCGGCGCGCGATCCGGGGAACCGCATGTGGCCGGGGAATCTGGCGGAGAGCGATATCAAAATCGGCATCGTCCTTGCGCAACGAGGGAACATTGCCAGCGCCATCGATTCACTCAATAAGGTGAGATGCCGCCGCCATCGCGTGACCGACAATCTGGTGAGGTGACCATGTTCCACCGTTTCCGCATCGGCGCGATGGACGCCACGATCGTGTCCGACGGCCCGCTGGTGCTGCCGCGCGCGGCGCGCATCTTCAAAGGCCCCGACGAAGCGGCGATGAACACGGCGCTCGGCGCCTCCGGCCAAGCCACCGACAAGGTGCGCGTGGAGCAGAATTGCCTACTGCTCGACACCGGGGGGAAGCGGGTGCTGTTCGACAACGGCATGGGCTCGTCGAAATTGTTCGGGCCGGACAGCGGGCAATTGCTCGACAGCCTGGCGGCGGCGGGCGTCGATCCAGCCTCCGTCGATGCGCTGGTGCTGACGCATGCGCATTCCGATCATTGCTGGGGCACCATGCGTGACGACGGCGTGCCGAACTATCCCAACGCGACGATCTACCTGGCGGAGGCGGAACTGGCGTTCTGGGAATCGAACCCGCCCGGCGAGCGGCGCGAACGCAGCCTGGAAGGCGTGCGCAAGCACCTGCTGCCGCTGCGCGACCGCATCACGCTGATCCGCGACGGGGAGGAATTCCTGCCCGGCGTGGCAGCCTGGGCGACGCCGGGGCACACCCCCGGCCACATGGCGTATCTGTTCGCCGGCGGCTGGTGCCTGACCGGCGACGTGGCGTTCCACGATCCGCTGTCCTACGCGTTCCCCGAGGCCGCAAGCGCGTTCGACACCGACCCGGTCGAGGCGGTGGCAACGCGCCGCCGCTTGCTGGCACGGCTGGCGGACGAGACGCTGGCGGTGATCGGCTACCATCATCCGTGGCCCGGCCTGGGCCACGTGGAGCGCGCCGGCGGCACGTTCCGGTTCGTCGGAATGGCGCAAAGACAGCAACCATGATCCGCGCGGCGATCGTCGGGCTGGGCTGGTGGGGCAAGAACCTGGTCAACGCCGTGCGCGACCACGGCGACCTGATTCGCTTCACCACCGCGCACACCCGCCACCCGGCGCCGGTCGCCGGCTTCTGCCGCGAGCATGACCTGCGCTGGGTGGGCGACCTGGACGCCGTGCTGGCCGATCCGACGCTGGACGCCGTGGTGTTCGCCACCCCGCACAGCGCGCACGTCGAGCAAGTGCTGCGGGCCGCCGCTTCGGGCAAATCGGTGTTCGTGGAGAAGCCGTTCACCCTCAGCGTCGCCGACGCGGTGGCGGCGATCGAGGCGGCCGAACGTGCCGGCATCGTGCTCGCCGTCGGGTTCAACCGCCGCTTTCATCCCTCGATGGGGCATCTGCGCCGCGCGGTGCATGAGCAGCGCCTGGGCACGATCGTCACTGTCATGGCGGAACAAACGGCGCTGCACGGCTTGCACCTCGCCGCGGATGCATGGCGCGCGCATCCCAACGAATCACCCGCCGGCGCGATGACCCCGATCGGCGTGCATCTGGTCGATGGCATGATCGACTTGCTCGGTCGCATCCGCGCAGTCACCGCGCTGACCGAACGTCGTGCCGCGCCGCATGGCGGCGACGACACGACCAGCGTGCTGCTGTCGTTCGAAAGCGGTGCCACCGGCCACCTCTTCTGCTCTGTCGCCGCGACACCGCACTACCGGATGGCGGTGTACGGTACCAAGGGACTCGGCGAGGTACTGTTCCATCCCATGCACACATTTCGCCTGACGCCATCGGCCGATGCCGGCCAGTTGTCGGGCGCGACGCCCGAGGTGGTCGAGACGCAAGGCTTCAACATGCTGACCGCGGAGCTGATGGAATTCGCCCGCTGCGTCGCGGAGCACCGCCCGTTCCCCACGCCGCTGTCGGACATCCTGCATGGCGTGGCGGTGTTCGAAGCGATCGCGCAGTCGGCGGAGACGCATCGGACGGTACAGGTCGCAGATAAGGAGATCGGTCGATGAGCAATCTGCCCCTCACCCTGACCATCGCCGATTACGCCCGGGTGATGCCGCTGGCGACTGGCCAGGTGAAGCCGGACGGCATCGACCTGACGCTGGTGCTCGGCCGCGAAGGCTCCTGGCCGGCACGCGCCGATCTGCTGCGCCGCGCGCTGAACGATCCCGCCGTGCAGGGCGGCGAGGCGTCGATGGCCGGGCATCTGCGCCGCATCGCGCAAGGCGATCGCAGCCATGTCGCCATTCCGGTCTTCCCGCTGCGCAACTTTACCGCCCGCGATCTGTACGTGCGCCAGGGCGGCGCGGTGCAGACGGCGGCGGATTTGCGCGGCAGGCGAGTCGGCATGTACGACTGGGTGGCCAGCGGCTCGATCTGGTACCGGCATTTCCTGCGATTCATCGGCGTGTTGCCGGACCAGGTGCAGTGGTGGATCGGCAGCGTGGACGAACCGGGGATCACCAACCACGTCTATACCCTGCCCGAGGGCGTGCATGCCGCGCCCGCAGGCAAGCCGCTGTCCGAAATGCTGATCGACGGTGAGCTGGACGCGATGTTGAGCCCGCCGCGGCCGCGTCGCTACCATCCGATCGACGGTCCGATCGTGCGGCTGTTTCCCGATATCCGTGCCATCGAACGCGACTACTTCCGCCAGACCGGCATGTTCCCGCCACAGCATCTGGTCGTGCTGCGGCGCGCGGTTTGGCAGGCGAACAAGTGGATCGCCCGCAGCCTGACCGATGCGTTGCTGGCTTGCAACGAGATGTTCGGCAAGGCACAGCGCTCGTTCCCCTATGCCTCGCCCTGGCTCGACGTCGAACTGGAGGAGACCGAGGCGCTGATGGGCGCGGATTTTCATCCGTACGGGTTCGACGCGAACCGCCGCACGATCGAGGTGTTCAACGACGAGGCGTTCGCGCTCGGCATCGCCGGCCGCCGCGTCACTCCGGAGGAGTATTTCGCCGAGTTCCTCGAAGGTTAGGCACGAACCTGCTCCCCCTCCCTCAAGGGGAGGGGGAGTGTTCTGCGCCTCTCATACTGT
>JBEKNT010000180.1:0-12552 GCA_049522565.1 Acetobacteraceae bacterium | reverse complement strand
GCTGCTGCCCGGGCCGGGGCCGGCGCGGGTGGTCGCCCGGCATCAGGTCGGGCCGCTGCGCCGGGCGCGTATCGCACTGGCTGGCCGGGTGCTGGAAGTGCCGGTTCCGCAAGGCCAATGGTTGCCTGATGCCGGCCAGACATGCAGGCTCGACCTGTCACAGGCCCGGGTCTATCCGTGCGTCCCTGATGCGGCCGACTGGTCACGTGACGACGATCGAGAGCCTGAGTCTCCAACGCCTGCTGCGATGCTGATAGAGGAGAGCAATACATGACCGTTGAATTCATCGGCATGATCCATCATCGGCACGGCTCGGAGATCCATCCGCCGGCGAATGTCGTGCTGGATCGCGGCTATATCCGCGGGTTCGCCCAGGCGGCGGATGCGGGCGGCTTCGACAAGCTGTTGGTCGGCTATTTTTCCGATGCGCCGGATGGGTTCCTGGTTGCCGCGAGCGCCGCCGCGCATACCGAGCATGTCGGGTTCCTGGTGGCGCATCGGCCGGGGTTCGTCGCCCCGACATTGGCGGCGCGCAAGTTCGCCACGCTGGACCAGATCACCGGCGGCCGCGCGGCGATCCACGTGATCAGCGGCGGCGACGACGTGGATCAGTTTCGCGACGGCGATACGCTGGACAAGGACGCGCGCTACGCCCGCACCGATGAATACCTGCACATCCTGAAGCGCATCTGGACCGAGCCGGGGCCGGTCGATCATGCGGGCACGTATTACCGGTTCGCCGGGGCATCGACCGCGGTGCGCTGCGTGCAACAGCCGCGCATTCCGATCTATTTCGGCGGCGCGTCCGATGCGGCGATCGCCGTCGCCGGCAAGCACGCCGACGTTTACGCCCTGTGGGGCGAGACGCACGCGCAGGTGCGCGAGATCACCGCGCGGGTGCGAGCCGCGGCGGCGCAGCACGGGCGCTCGGTGCGGTTCAGCCTGTCGCTGCGGCCGATCCTGGCGCCGACCGAAGATGCGGCGTGGGCGCGCGCGGAACGGATCAAGCAGCGCATCGCCGCGTTGCGTGCCAAGGCCGGGCTGGGTGCGCGTGAGCCGGCCAACGAAGGTTCCCGCCGGTTGCTGGAGGCCGCCGCGCAAGGCGAGCGGTTGGACACGCGGCTGTGGACCGGCGCGGCGCTGCTGACCGGCGCGCGCGGCAACACCACCAGCCTGGTCGGCACGCCGCAACAGGTCGCCGAGGCGCTGGGGGACTATTACGATCTCGGCGTGACCACGTTCCTGATCCGCGGCTTCGATCCGCTGGACGACGCGATCGAGTATGGGCGTTCGCTGCTGCCGTTGACGCGGCAAGTGATCGCGCAGCGGGAGGCGGCGAAAGTCGCGGCGTAGAGCGAAAAGAGTCTCCCCCTCCCCTTGTGGGCTTGGGCCGCGAAGCGGACCACGGTTGGGGGGAGGGGTGATCGCTTGAGGTTGCATAACCGGCGGCGTGAATCACGCTCGCACTCTACCGATAGTGGGTACCGGAGTGCGATCCCCGCCCAGGCGGCCAGCCACACCAGTATCGCCCCGCCAGCATCGGCAGGCTCGCGTCGCGTCAATGCCTGCCGCGTACGACCTGCGCGCGTTGCTCTACCGGAACGGCGTAGCGAACGGGGCAGACCGTGATGCTTCTGGTCGCCATGAATTCCGCCATGAGGCGCTCCGATTCGCCGCGTTGCACCGGCGACAGGTCTTTGCATCGGCGCCAGCGCGCCTGCGATTCGGGAGTCGGTGCGGCGCGCAGACTCCACCGGATC
Source organism: Acetobacteraceae bacterium (assembly GCA_049522565.1). Taxonomy (GTDB): domain Bacteria; phylum Pseudomonadota; class Alphaproteobacteria; order Acetobacterales; family Acetobacteraceae; genus JASHVB01. The sequence continues at coordinate 10,792 of JBEKNT010000180.1, read as the reverse complement.
CCACCGGCCTGCAGTTGTTCGGTCATGGCGCTAATAACTCCCGACGATACGTTACGGCAGGTCAACTCGGCGGCTCCGCCCCGCTTGCGAGGAACCCACATCACGACTGCAATGTATCGACAGACCGCATGGCCGCTGAATCCGGTTTGCGACGTACGGCCCCGTACCTAGTTTTGCATACAGTTAGATGCACCGCGTTTGACGTGACCCGTTGCCGGGACCGGCCGGTGCGCCACATCATGTCGGATTCGTGCCGACGCCAGCCTGCAAACCGATCTGCAACCCTTGCACCGTCCGCTTGCCGCACCCTGCCCTGCCCGTGCAGACTCGCCACGCCTGCAACAAGGGAAGCCGCGCATGAAGGGCCTGTTCCTGGACGCCGTCGACGACCTGGCCGAGGTGTTCGCCCGTGTCGTCCGCGCCGACGATCCGCCGGTAACAGTGAACGAGCAGGAGCAGGTGAGGCCGGAGGAATTGCCGGGACTGCTGGCCGGATATGATTTCGTGCTCGACGACCACTCGCAGATGCCTACCGACGTGATGCGTCGCTGCGCGGGCCTGAAGCACATCATCTTCCTCGGCACCGGCGCGCGCAGCTACATGCATCCGGAGGAACTCGCGGCACACGGCATCACCGTGCACATCATCAAGGGCTACGGCGACACCGCGGTGGCGGAGCATGCGATCGCCCTGATGTGGGCCGCGGCGCGCGGCATCGCGCGCATGGACCGGGCGATCCGCGCGGGCAACTGGCTGCGTACCGAAGGGCCGCAGCTTACCGGCAAGACGCTCGGCTTGCTCGGGTTCGGCGGCATCGCGGCGGAGGTGGCGCGCATCGCGGCGGGGTCCGGCATGCGGGTGCTGGCCTGGAACCGCTCGCCGAAAACCGCTGCGGGCGTGACGTTCGTCGCTCTCGACACGCTGTTGGCGGAGAGCCACGTGCTGTCGGTGCATCTGCTGCTGAACGACGAGACGCGCGGGTTGTTGAGTGCGGATCGGATCGCGCGCATGCGGCCGGGGGCGATCCTGGTGAACACCGCGCGCGGCGCCATCGTTGACGAGGCCGCGATGATCGCCGCGTTGCAGGACGGCCGCCTGCGCCACGCGGCGCTGGATGTGTTCGCCGCGGAGCCACTGTCGGCCGGACATCCCCTGACCCGCCTGGAGAACGTGACGTTGTCGGCCCATTCGGCGTTCCGCACGCCCGAGGCGAGCGAGAACCTGATCCGCCGCGCGCTGGACATCGCCTGCACGCTGAAGCCCGGCGGGTAATTCCGCCGGCGTGGCGGCAAGCTCCGCGCGCGTCGTGGCAGATTGGCACCAGGGTGCCGCACCGGCCCAGCGGCCACCGGTCCGGTGGTTGGCATTACCCCTAGCTTTTCATCCACTTATCTGCCATATCTCACCTGAAAGATCAACCGATCTCCCGGGCGATCACGCAACGGCGGGCAGATAGACGCGGGAGACGGTGCGACCGGAACGGAGGACACCATGCCTCATGCAATCCCGACCGAAGGACGCTGCCCCGTCATATCGTTGGCATCGACCAAGGGCGGCGTTGGCAAGACGACCCTGGCATACGTTCTGGCAACGGAAGTCACCCGCCGGCTGGCGGCCTTGCATGAAGCCGCGACACCAAGATTCGGGCGCGTCACCTGCATCGATGCCGATCCGAACCGCACCTTGTCGCAAGTGCTGCGCCTCACCACGGATGCAATGATCACCTGTGTCGAGAGTGACGGGGAACGACTGCTCGGGGACCTGCGTGCCGCGCTGGTGCGGTCGGACCTGGTGCTGATCGACCTTGAAGGCACCGCCAATCAGTCGATGCTCTATGCTGCGGGAAAATCCAATCTCGTCCTGGTGCCCGCGCAGCCCAGCCGCTTCGACGTGGTAGAGGCCGTCAAGACGATCGGGGTGGTCCGCAAGGCAACCGACCTCGTCGGACGCGACATCGCCCATCGCGTGGTACTGTCTCGTACGCCTGTGCTGCGTCAGCGTGTGGCGGACCACTCGCGCGCGCAGTTTGTTCGCGCCGGTTTGCCGTTGCTGCCGGTCGAACTGGTGCAACGCGCCGCCTTCCAGACGATGACCTACACCGGCGAGCCGCCCTATCTGCAACCAGGCGGCGAGCCGGCAGCGGATAACGTGACGAGCCTCGCGAACGAAGTCCTCGCGATCGTCGCGCTGCACATTCCGCAGGCCGCTGCGGCAGACCACGCCGACGCCGCGGCCGTGCCGGCTGCGGCGCCGAGACGGAAGCCCTATCTCCGATTGCTCGAAAACATCGCATGAGCCAGGCGCCACTGTCCGCGGACGAACTGGATGATGCCGCGTTTCGTGCGCGGCTGGCGCCGCTCGCGGAGGCGGTGCTGCCGAACGCCCATGCGCGGCTTCGCGTCGTCGGAAGCGCCAACGATGTTCGGCGGCGATGGCGCTGGCCGGTGGCGACATTGGCAGCCCTCGCCGGAGCGGCGGTGTTGGCGTGCGGCGGCTGGATCTACCAGCAGCGGTCAGCGCCTGCACCGATACTGAATGTGCAGGCGGCAAAGCCGGCACCAGCGGAGCTGGCGCCACCGGCGACCAGCCTGCCATCCGCCGACAAACTGCTCCCCGTCCTGCTACAGCGCGGCAATGCGGCGCTCGCGACCGGCGACATCACCGCGGCGCGCCTGCTGTTCGAGCGCGCGGCCAATGCAGGCTCGGCCGAGGCGGCCCTCGCGCTCGGCAAGACCTACGACATTCGCTTCCTGCTGGAGACAGGCGCGGTCGGGAGCGCGGCCAACAAGGAGTTGGCGATCACCTGGTATCGGCGGGCAGCCAACCTGGGTGACCATCAGGGACTCGCGTTGCTGACACGTACCGAACTCGGCAGTCGGCCATGAGCAGAAAACCGGCCGCGCTGCCGCATATCGAGGATGCGACATTCGCGGCCTGTCTGGCGCCGCTTGCCGAGGCGCTGATGTCGCACGCCGACGCGGAGATTCGCTCGCATACCGCGGATCGGGCGCCAACCGAGCCGCAACCCGTGCCAGCCGGATCGGCTGATCGCGGGTATCCGGGTCCGGTGCACCGCTTACGCAACGCCGGGGCAGCGGGCGACGCGGGCATTGCGCCGGGCAGCGCCGGAGTGTCGCCTACCCCGCAGGCACTCGCCGAATGGCGCTTGGTGGCTGACCAGGAATTCGCAACGTTTTGTACGATAGAGTTGTTTCTTGCCAAGAGCGACGCGGAACTTTCGGCCGCGGTGCTGGCCTATCCCAGACAGATCGTCGGGTTCCTGGAGCGGATCGCGCGCATGGAACATCGCCGGGCTCTCCAGCATCAGGCCATGATCGAGCTGATGACGCGGATCCAAATGGCGATGATGGAGGCGGAGAACGAGTCGGGGCGGGATCTCCGGCCGCCGGCCACGGCTCGCGGCGACGTGCCGTTTATCAACCGGCGGAAGGAATGACTGGCGGAGGGTTTGCACCGGCGGCCCCAACCGTCATGGCGGGCGAACGCCGCATGGGCATCAGGATAAGTCCTGACGGTAGAGGAGGTTTGCTGTCGCACCGTCGCTCCCTACGTCATGACCGGGTTTGACCCGGCCATCCATGCAGCCGTGGCGCCGCGATAGATGGCCGGGTCAAGCCCGGCCATGACGTGGGGAGCGACGGTGCGACGAACGATTTTCCCCGGTCGGTCGCTTAACCTGATGCGACTGGGGTCAAGCCCCGCCGTGGCGTAGGGAGCGCCGGTGCGGCTGAGCGCATGTAGCGATTTTGCTCAGTTGTCCAGCCATACATCGCCCAGGTCCTGGCCGATGAAGTGCGACGGCGTGATGTGCCAGCCCATGACGCGACGCGAGGTGACGACGATCCGATTCCACCATAGCAGCGGCACGGCGTTCGCCTCGGTCAGCGCGTGCCGTTCGAATTCGCGCACGATCTTGCTGCGTTCCCCCGGATCGCCGGTGATGGCCTGGCCGACGAACAACGCGTCGAGGAAGCGGTCGGTAGAACCGGCATGGTTCAAGGGCGACAGATCGCGCGAAATGTAATGCGACAGCAGCAATGTGGGATCGTCCACCGGCTCCGCGACGAAATCCACGGCAGCGTCGAAGCGCGCTTCTTCCAGCGCCGACTGCCAGGCTTTGCCGGACAGCTTCTCCACCGTCGCCGTAACACCGATCTCCCGCCAGGACGCGACCAGCAGGTCGCCGCCGGCGTCGTACGGTACCGGGACATCGCCACGATTGGTCAGCGTCAGATGGAGATTGCGCTGGCCGGCCTCGGCCAGCAGCCGCCTTGCCTCCGCCCGCGATGCGGCGATATCGCGCGAAAACCCCGGCAGGCTGGAAAGGTCCGCCTCGGACGCGCTCATGTCCGAACCGGGACGCATCAGGCCGCCGACATATTGCAGAAACGTCCGGTCGGACAACGTGGCCGCCGCGTGCCAGCGATCGATCGCCAGCGACAACGCCCGGCGGACACGCGGATCGTCGAACGGCGGGTGCCTGCCGTTGAACACCAGCAGCAACGCGTTGTTCCACGGCGTTGAACGCACCACCACCTTGTTGCCGAGTGCCGCGACGAGTTCATCCCGCTCGGCCGGCGTGAAGCTGCGAAACTGCGCCAGCACGCGGCCGCTTTCCATTGCCTTCACGGCAGCTTCGCCGGTGAGATAATCCGCCTGGAAGCCGTCGAGATACGGGTGTCCCGGCCGGAAGTACTTGTCCCAGCGGCGGCCGATCCAATGCACACCATTGACATGCTCGACAAACACGAACGGACCGCTGCCCAGGATGTGCGTTTTGGGAAACTCCGGGTCGATCTTCAGCTTCTCGGCGCTGTAGATGCAGTTCCACGGGGAGGCGAAATTCGCCAGCATCGCGGAATCCGGCCACCGGAGATGGAACACCACGGTGGTGGCATCCGGCACGTCCATGCTGGCGATGGCCGCATAATCCGCCTTGCGTGCCGAGGTCGTGCCCGGTGGCGGGTGGACGATGCGTTCATAGCTGGCGACCACATCCGCCGACGTCAGCGGCGACCCGTCATGGAATGCCACATTGGGCCGCAGTTTGAACGTGTAGGTCATGTGATCCGGCGAGACCGTCCACGATTGCGCCAGATCGCCCTCCACCTTGGGATAATCCGCGGTCGAGAACTTCAGCAGTGTCGAATAATGCGGGATGACCGAATGGATGAAAACGAATGAGATATTGGCATGGCAGTCATAGTTGGGCGGTTGCGCATCGACCGCGAATTCCAGGACGCCGCCGCGATGCGGCGCGGGATCCGCACATAAGCCGCGTCCACCACCGAGCATCAGGGCGGCCGCAACAAGCAGGCGCAAGGCAGAGCGCATCATGGCGCCGCGCATCAGGCTGTGCCCTTCAATGGGTCTGGTTGGCTTGAGTCTGGCTGGCTTGAGTCTGGGTGGTTTGGGTCTGGGTGCTCTGCCAGCGCCGGAACTGATCGAACAGCGCGTCCTTCTGTTCCGGCGACATCTGCGGCCCACCGATCGCCTTCTCCCGCTCGTCCAGGAAGCGGATGAAAATCGCCCGCAGATCCTGCCCCGCCACGATCGAGGCGTTGCGCTTGAGCCACTCGTCGGCCGGCGGGAACCGGTGCCAGCCCGGGATTTCGCTGGACAGGTTGACCTCGGCCCACTTGCCATGGTGACCCGGGGCCAGCAGGGTCTGGAACTGGGTGAAGAACGCATCCACCATGTTGGCGATCTTGCGGTAGGCGTCGGAATCGGCTGCGACGGGACCGACGAACAGGCCGGTCCCGATTGCGACGGTATCAATCGACGTATCGGCCGGAACCAACCCCGGATACTCCGCCGCACTCAGCCGGGTCGGGACGTAGGCAGCGATCACCTCCGGGGTCAGTGGAATGGAGAGCAGATGCAGGCCTTGGGGTGGCAGCATGCGCAGCAGCGGCGCCGGCTTGCCGCCGACAAAGGCGACCGCGCCGATTTCGCCGCGCCGCAACTTCGCTACCGCAACGTCCGGCTCGTCGTTGGTCAGGGTGGCCGACACATTCAGCAGCTTGAAAAGCTGGCTCGCGGTAATCGCCGTATTGCCAAGACGCTCACCCACGCTGACGGTCTTATCGGCCAGGTCGGCGGTGCTACCCACCTCCTGACGGGCCAACAGGTGGAACTCCACGTAATTCAGCTTGGCGACATAGCTGAGGTTCTCAAGGCCCGGGAACAGATTCTGCGTCCGTGCATAATCGAGGACGTCCAATTGCAGGATCGCCATGTCGATACCAGGCGTCTGCAGCAGGTCGGCGACGTTCTGCACGCCCCCATGGCCCACCACCGGCAGGATGCGCCGGGTTGCGCCGTCATCCACCAGGCTCGCCAGATCCTCGGCCAGCCGTATCGTGATCCCGTTCGAGCCGCCGGTCTCGAGCGCGACGATGTCCTTGCCGCTTGCGCCCTCGACCGCCCGCGCCGGCAGCGTTGCGGCAGCAGAGACGGTCAGGGCGAGCGCCACCCAAACCGTGCGGCCGAATGCCATGCTCGCCATGCGCCCCACCCAACGCTGTAACGGTTTCACCGACTAGGCCGGCATGCGCAACATGCTGCGAGTCGGTCAAGCGTGGCCGGGCCGCGTTGCCAGCGCCCGAACCGCGGGAATATCCGGCACTGCCCCTCGGCCGATCGCCTGCTATAATCGGCGCGTGCGCCCGCCTGGCGGAATGGTAGACGCTGCGGACTTAAAATCCGAAGCCGAAAGGCGTGGGGGTTCGAATCCCCCGGCGGGCATCAAATAAAATCAATGCTTTGTCTGAGATGGCAGCCGGCGCGGTGATTTCTTCATCAGGTCCCGACATTTCTTCAAAAACGGTCAGTACACCAACCTGCGCAACTGCCACCTGAACGCACTGACCGCCGCCATCGACGGCCCGAACCGTTAACTTCCACCCGCTACCATCCAGCCAACCGTCGCCAAACAACTCGCCAATCGTCCCCCAACCCTCGCCGCCGATCTCCCAGTCGATCCTTGCATCCCCGATCCACGACCGTCTGCCGCCCTGAACCCTGGTGGACTGTTTGGTGAGGGTTCCTGGCCGTTCCGCCGATCCGGCTGCTGCTGACCTTGGCGTGACGGTGGGAGACGGTTGGGAGGACGATTGGCAGCGGTCGGTCAGCTTGATGGACATCGGCGAGATCGTGCGGCCGTTCCGGGAAAAGGCCGGCCTGAGAGCACAACGGCAGGCAAGTGTGCGGGATGGCGGCTGCGTCTCTGCGGCCACACGCCACCCCGCCGGCACTACTCGGACCCTAACGTCGGACGCCGAGTGCTTGGACGGTTTCCCGATCTGGTCGCCCGGTGACCTTCAGATTGTGCTGGTGCTGGAATGCGCGCAGCGCAGCGGCGGTCTTCGGCCCCATGCGACCGTCAATCGTGAGCTGAGCGCCGTTGTTATTGAGTGCCGTCTGGACGCTTTCAACAAACTCATGGTGCGACATGCGCTGGTGCATAGGGGCAGCAGGTGGTGCGGAAGGCTGCGGCATTGGCGCAGTCGACGGAGCAGCCGGCGCAGGCGGCGGAGCAGCGGCGGTCTGGCTCTGACCAGATGCACATCCGGCGAGCGCACCGGCAACCATGACAGCCGCAATGACGCCAAGGCGATGCTTAGTTGTGACCATGAGGGTCATCCCTTTCGTGTTACATTACATCAAACCAGCCGGTCGCTTCCTATCCAAGCAAAAGTTGGGCGATCCGTAAGCAAGCACAAATGGCTTTGGCAGCCACTTCCCGGACTGGGCAGTAGCAATTCGGCACCCTTCCAGAGGCCGTGCCATTGATCTGGATCAACGGTCTGGCCCGAGACCGTCTGCCGCCCCCTGAACCTGTCCAGACTGGCCGAGCAGGGGTTCCGGACGGCGCTGGATGATCGTCTCTGGACGGCGGCTTGTAGTCGCTGAACGGCATCGAACCACTCCCTAGGCTGCGCCGTCGCTGGTTTCGGAACCTTTTCGGCGACGTCTATCGAGTCGGCCCGCATCCACCCTCCAACCATCGCCTCCACCCCCTCTGACCGACCGGTCCTCACGACCGTCCCGTTACCGTCCGCCAGCCCCTACCAGAGACCGTCCCCAGACCCTCGCCGCCAAGCCGTCCGACGGCTGTGCCGAAATCAGCGGGATGGAAACAAACCCGGCGGATATGGCCCGTGTTGCAGGATTTCCAATTTCAGCGGAACAGGATTGCCGAGCCACAGCGCATTGGCAGTGTGATCGTCGTATTCATCATCGCTCAGTGGATGGATCAGTATGTCAAGTCCCTGCCGATTGAACATCAGCCAGGGGACGACCTCAGCAAACGCCGATGCGTTGAAGATGACCTGCCTCTGCGCAATCGGATGCGGACCGGCGATGCCGTTGTTGGTGCCAAGCTCCACCGGAAATTTCGCAGCGAGTTCCTGACACACCTTGTCGGCGGTCGGGGAGCGGTCTTCGTTCCCGTAATAGATGTGGGCATGATAACCGTGAAGTTCGGTCATGAGGTATTCCTCCCCTTCTTCGATGTCTTTTGGTGATATCTGACTGCCAGCCGGCCTGATCGGTCAAGAGGCAACATCCCGATGTGGTCTCAAAAATTCCATGTGGCGGTGATCCTTGCTGCCGAACGTCCGGTCGATCCTTTCCACACCCGATTACGACCGACTGCCGGCCGCCGAACCCGCTGGGACTGGCTATGCAGGGTTCCAGAACCGTGGGTGGACGGCTGCCGCCGACCTCTGGGAACTGGAGTTCTCAACCGTTTGGAGAATCGCCTCCACACCCTCGCCACCGACCCTAGCCGCCAAACGTATTCGACACGATCCAGGACCATCCACCGGCGCTGAACATGCCAGAACTGGATGGACAAGGGTCCCAGACCGTCGCTGGTCAAAAGACGGTCGAGACGGCGAAGGGCATTGCCTACCTGCTCCTCGAATGTTGTGCGGCACAAGGTTTGATCCGGTGAGCGGTGCCTCAGGCGGTGTGGTTGGACGCTCTACGCAGTGGTCCAGGCAGTTGAAGGCTGCCGGCCAACATCGAAAGGCCGTCGCTTGTCCGTCGTCGCTGTTCCGCCATCCTCTAGGCACGCATTGCCCGACGATGGCGCACCATGGCGAGGCCGAGCAGACCGACGCCGAGCACCGCCATTGGCGCCGGCTCCGGCACCGAGTCGGTGATGGTGAGGTTGTCAACGTAGTAATTGGATGCCAGCGTATCGCCTTCCTGGCCCACCTCGATGTCGGCATAGTTGATGGCGAAGCTGCCCCAGGTAACGCCGGGTGAGTAGTCGGAGGCGGCAATCTCGGCCAGCGTCACATTGTTTGGATCGGCGATGCCGGTGTCAACGCCGAAGATATGAAACGACGTGGTGTTGGGATTGATCTGGATATTGGTCCATTCGTCCGCTGACAAGTCGATGCCGATATCGGGCGGATTGAACATGAGGACATAGGCTTCGCCGCCGGGCGTGGCGATCGGAAAGTAGATGTAGGGAGCGTTGGTGTTACTGCCGGACGCCAGATAGACCCAATAGTTGGCCGACGTGAGGTTGCCGAGTGTCAGCCCGTTGCCGGCGACGCTGATATCGACTTCGGCATCGTCCTGTCCGGACGAGACCCCGATGTTTGCCGAATAGGTGCCGGCGTACACGGGCGAGGGCGAGGTGGCGAGCGTGGCGGTATCGCTCAGATACTGGGCATAGAAAGTGAACCCACCATCCTCAAAGCCCTGAGCGATGGTGCCGGCGTACGCCCCGCTGCCCACGACACAGGACAGCACGGCGCCGCCAACGGTTCCGGTCATCAGTCGTCCGAACATGGTAAAGTGTCCTTGTTGGTGCCGACCAAGCGGCTGGGAAGTTATTAAGCAAGAGTTGCGCCGATGAAATATATCAATCAGTTGGCCTATGACGGATCGGAGGAGTGTAAGATTTTTCACCACGCTTGAGATCACGCCAGCGTGCCACGAGCGGGTCGTAGGGTACCCGGCCGACTACCCAGAACCTTGCCACCCAATTTCGCGCGGCACGGTTTTGGCCCCTGGGCGGTGGAGTTGCCCGGCGTCTGCCCGTTCATCGGCTTCACCGGTCTGACGCACGTGGCGTACCAGGCGCATTTCACGCCCGCGGTCGACATTGGCTGGCGGCTTGACCCCGCGTATTGGGGTCGCGGCCTTGCGACGGAAGCCGCAACGTTGGCGCTACAGGATGGCGCACGATTGGACCTGCAGCAGATCGTTGCGATTACGGTTCCGGCCAACCTGCGGTCCCGCGCCGTCATGCAGCGGTTGGGTATGCGCCGGGCGGCGTCCGACGATTTCGATCATCCAGGCGTACCGGATGGGCATGCGTTGAAGCGGCTCGTGCTGTATCGCCTGCGGCGCAGCGATTGGCAGGATCACCGGGCCACCACCGCCGAGGCGACACGCGCAGGGCGGTAAGGCACCTCGAGGCTGCCGGAAGCGGCTCCCCCGCTGGTCCCGACAGACACGCTTCCCAGGCGCCTCCGGATTGCGTCACCGCCGCCTGGCCAGGCAGGCATCACGCACGCACCCCCATCCCTGTGACATCGCCGTGCGCTCCGCGTCGTGCCGACAGACGAGACATGCCGCGGCCGCCAGGGCAATCGGGTGGACGAAGCAAGGCCAGGGGCTTTGCCCCTGGAACCCCACCAAGGGGCTCGGCCCCTTGGAGCCCCGCCAAGGGCGGAGCCCTTGGGACCCTTCAGTTGGCTGGATGGACGGGAGGGGGGACGGCGCGCTGCGCCGGTGTCGCCATCGT
>JBEKNT010000179.1:0-12581 GCA_049522565.1 Acetobacteraceae bacterium | reverse complement strand
ATGCTCCGGCCGCGCCAGCTTCACACCGAGTCCGCCGGCGATTTCGTAGCCCATGCAGGAATAGCCGTATTCCAGGTGATAGGTGCCGACCTGCGGCGCCTCCCACAGCTTGTGCAGCTCGCCCGGCAGACCGCCGGCGGCGCAGACCACGATGGCGTCGCGTGGCGCGACACGCTGCACCGCACCGATCACCTGCGCATCCGACGGCAGTGCGGCGTTGGATGGCGCGGTGACCGCCTGCGCTTCGCTGTGCCATGCCTGCATCGCCGCGCGGGAACGGTCTTGCCACGGCTGCGGTGCGCGATAATCGGCCAGCGCCGTGTGCAACGCGGCGAGGCCTTCCCGCGCATCGGCGACCAGCGGCAGCATGTGGCGCTTGCCGGCGTCGAATGCCTGCACGTTCAGCGCGATGAAGCGCCGCGCCGGGTTGCGGAACAAGGACCAGGAACCGGTGGTAAAATCCTGCAGCCTGGTGCCGACGGCGAGGATCACGTCTGCGTCGGTCGCTGCCTGGTTTGCCGCGGACGTGCCGGTGACGCCGATCGCGCCGAGATTGCATGCGTGGTCGTGTGGCAGCGCGCTTTTGCCGGCCTGGGTTTCCGCGACCGGGATGGCGTGCGCGGACGCGAAACGATCCAGCGTGGCGGTCGCGTCGGCATAGTGCACGCCGCCGCCGGCGATGATCAGCGGCGCCTTGGCGGTGCGCAGCGTGGCGGCGGCCTCGGCCAGTTCGGCGCCGTCCGGGCGCGGGCGGCGGATGTGCCAGGTGCGTGGCGCGAAGAATGTTGCGGGATACCCGAACGCCTCGGCCTGCACGTCCTGGCACAGCGCGAGCGTGACCGGCCCGCATTCCGCCGGATCGGTCAGCACCGACACGGCGCGCGGCAGCGCGGTGAGGATCTGTTCCGGCCGCGTGATGCGATCGAAGTAGCGCGACACCGGTTGGAAGCAGTCATTGGCGGAGACGGTGCCGTCGGCGAATTGCTCCACCTGTTGCAGCACCGGATCGGGCCGGCGCGAGGCGAACACGTCGCCCGGTAGCAGCAGCACCGGCAGTCGGTCGACATGCGCCACGGCGGCGGCGGTGACCATGTTGGTGGCGCCCGGACCGATCGACGATGTGCAGGCCATCATGCGCCGTCGGCGCATCGCCTTGGCGAAGCCGATCGCCGCCAGCGCCATCGCCTGTTCGTTATGCGCGCGATAGGTCGGCAGTTCGGCACGCTGCGCCGCCAGTGCCTCGCCCAGGCCGGCGACATTGCCGTGCCCGAAGATCGCCCATACGCCGGCGAACAATTGCGTGCGCGCGCCGTCGATCTCGACATGCTGCGCGGCAAGATAGCGCACCAGTGCTTGCGCCATGGTCAGTCGGAGCGTGCCCATGGTGATCGTCCCTATATGGTCGTGCCGGCTTGACCCTTGTGTCATTTCCGGGCGTGACCGGGCCATCTACGCACGAATGATCGGGACGCAATAGCGGCGGTCCGCTCGTTGGGCGAAGCTGGCCTGGTCGAGTCCGGCCATGACGGTCACGTTCGGGACATGCCCCGGGCGCTTGACGCGGCAACCTATCATGACAAGAAGGCCGGGAAGCGCAGGGGATTTGCCATGCTGAGCATTGCCGTGATCGGCGCCGGGCGGATCGGCCGGATCCATGCCGCCAACATCGCCGCGAATCCTGCCGCGCACCTGACCGGCGTGGCGGACGTGGATGCGGCGGCAGCCGAGGCGCTGGCCGGTTCCTGCGGCGCTCATGCGGTGACGCTGGATGCCGCCTTCGCGGCCGAGGCCGTGCTGATCGCCTCGCCGACGCCGACCCACGCCGACTACATTGAACGTGCCGCGGCGGCCGGGCGTGCCATCTTTTGCGAAAAGCCGATCGATCTGTCGGCCGACCGCGTGCGCGCCTGCCTGCAAGCGGTGCAGCGCGCCGGTGTCGCATTGATGGTGGGATTCAACCGTCGGTTCGATCCGCATTTCCTCACCCTGAAGCGTCGGCTGGACGGCGGCGAGATCGGCGCGCTGGAATTGCTGACCATCATCAGCCGCGATCCGGCGCCGCCGCCCCCGGCCTATGTCGCGACCTCCGGCGGATTGTTCCGCGACATGATGATCCACGATCTCGACATGGCGCGCTTCCTGCTGGGCGAGGAGCCGGTGGCGTTGCATGCCGCCGCGTCCTGCCTGGTGGACGCGGCGATCGGCGCGGCCGGCGACGTGGACACCGCGGTGGTGACGCTGCGCACCGCCAGCGGCAAGCTGTGCCAGATTTCCAACTCGCGCCGCGCGACCTACGGCTACGATCAACGTATCGAGGCGCACGGCGCCAAGGGCCTGTTGCGCGCCGGCAACGTCACCGCGACCACGGTGGAACTGGCGAACGCGGATGGTTTCGTTAGCGATCCGGCGTTGCCGTTCTTCCTGGAGCGCTACGCCGCGGCCTATCGCGCGGAGCTCGACGCGTTCATCGCCGCCGTGGCGCACGGTGCCGCGCCGCTGCCCAATGGCGATGACGGGCTGCGTGCCCTGTTGCTGGCCGATGCGGCGACCGAGTCCGCGCGCACCGGCGCTACCATCCGTCTGGCGTAAAGGAGCGACGATCATGCGCATCGGCCTGGTGACCGACAGTCTCGGCACGTTGCCGCTCGATCGGATGCTGGCGGCAGCGGCGGATCTCGGCATCGAGACGCTGGAGTTCTGCTGCGGCAACTGGTCCAGTGCCCCGCACGTCAATGTCGGCGCCCTGCTGGAAGACACGCACGCGCGGCATGATTTGGTCGCGGCGGTGCGCGACTGCGGGCTTGGCATCAGTGCGCTGAACTGTTCCGGCAATCCGCTGCATCCCGGGGAAAGCGGCAGGCAGCATCGGCAGGTTACCTCGCAGACGATCCGCCTGGCAGGTCTGCTCGGCGTATCGCGCGTGGTGATGATGTCGGGCTGTCCGGGCGGCCCGGGCGATGCGAATGCCAACTGGATCACCACCGCCTGGCCGCCCGAAGCCACGCGGGTGCTGCAATGGCAATGGGACGAGGTGGTGATTCCGTATTGGCGCGGCCTGGTCGCTGAGGCGCAGTCGGCCGGGGTGACGCAACTGTGTATCGAGTTGCACGGCCAGCAGAACGTCTACAACGTGGAGACGCTGTCGCGCCTGCGCGAGGCGGTTGGACCGACGGTCGGCGCCAATTTCGATCCGAGTCATCTGTTCTGGATGGGCGCCGATCCGCTGGCCGCCACGCGAGCGTTGGGCGACGCGATCTATCACGTGCATGCCAAGGACACACGCATCGATCCGGTGACCAGCGGCATCAACAGCCGGATCGATACCAAACCGGTGGACCGGCTGCGCGAGCGGTCATGGAGTTACGTAACCCTCGGCTACGGCCATGACGTGCTGTGGTGGAAGGAGTTTTGTGCTCTGTTGCGCATGGTCGGCTACGACGATGTGCTGTCGATCGAGCATGAGGATCTGCTGCTGCCGCCGCTGGACGGCGTGCGCAAGTCGGTGGCGCTGTTGCGTGACGTTATTTGAAGATACGCCGCCAGACGGTCGTACCATTCCGTCTGCTGCGCCGGGGTGAAATGCGCATTGGCCGGGCTGGGGCTCGGCACGACGAACACCTGCGTGCGGCCGAGGGCCAAGGTTTGCACGCCGAGGGCGGGGCTGCGCTCGGTCGCTTGGAGCATGGTGGCGAAGGGTCGGTAGCCCATCATGCCCTGGAAGCACGCGACGCGTGGTTGGTAACGTTCGAGCTTGGCAACCAGCGCTGCGGCGCCCGCGGCAAACTCCTCGCGTCCGAGTTCCGCGGCTTTCGCGGTGGGACGCTTGACCACGTCGGTGAATCCGATCCCATGCGCGGGCAGGAGCACATCGTGGTGCGGTTCCAGTCGTTCGATGCCGAGCGTGCGACGGACCGGCTGGCTAAGTACCGAGCGCGAAAAGCATGGCCAGAATCGATTGCTCTTGCGCGCGAAGTAGTGCCCTTGCGCTGCCGAAAACACCGAGGGATTGATGCCGACGAAGACCAGGTCGAGCCCGTTGCGCAGGAGGTCGGGGAGGGTGTGCTCAGTGGGTCGCGACATGTGAGGGGGCTTTCGACTTTTTTCCCCCTCCCGCAAGGGAGGGCGACAATTCCAATTCCGATTCACAGCAGCACGCAATGCACCGGCGCGAAGGAGATCGTCACCTCGCTTCCCTCATCGAACAGTTCGGTCGGCGGCCGCCGCACCAGCAACTGCCCCGCCGGCCAGTCCACCACGTACTGAATGAAATCGCCGTGGAACATGCGGCGATGGATCGTGCCGGTGACTGCGTTCACCGCGCCGGACGCGTGGCCCAGGTGGATGTAGGAGGATCGCAGCGCAACGATCGTCTCGTCGCCGCGCACTGTTTCCGGCAGCGCCACCTGCAACGTCACCCCGCCGGCGGCTTCGAAGAGCGCTGTCGTCGGGCCGCTGCCCGCGCCGCGCAGCGTGCCGTTAATGATGTTGGTCGAACCGACGAAGTCGGCAACGAAGCGGCAGCGCGGCTGGTTGTAGATTTCCTCCGGCGTCCCGATCTGTTCGATGAGCCCGCCGTTCATCACGATCACCCGGTCGGAGATCGCCAGCGCCTCCTCCTGGTCATGCGTCACGTAAACCGAGGTGATGTCCAGCCGCCGCTGCAACTCGCGCAGCTCCACACGCATTTCCGCGCGCAGCCGCGCGTCGAGATTCGACAGCGGTTCGTCGAACAGCAGAACGTTCGGTGAGAACGCGATCGCACGTGCCACCGCGACGCGTTGCTGCTGTCCGCCGGACAGTTTCGACGCCCCCCGCTCCGCATACCCTCGCATCTGCACCAGATCCAGCACGCGCATCACGCTCTGCTCTATCTCTTTCTCCGGCAATTTGCGTACGCGCAGTCCGTAGGCGACGTTTTCGAACACCGTCATGTGCGGCCAGATGGCATAGGACTGGAATACCATCGACACGCCGCGCTTTTCCGACGGCACGTTGCGCCGCTCCGCCGCGGCGAACACCGTCTCGCCGTTCAACCGGATCACCCCGCTCGACGGCGTCTCCAGCCCGGCGATCGCGCGCAAGGTCGTGGTCTTGCCGCAGCCCGATGGCCCCAGCAGCGTCACCAGTTCGCCCGCGGCGATGTCGAACGAAACGCCCTCCACCGCGGTAACGTCGCCATAGCGCACCACCAGGTCGCGCACCTCGATGCGCGGACCCGCGGTGGCGCTCATAGTACCGCCCTCGAAATGCTGCGTGCGGCGCGGAACAGCACGGCCACCGCGACGAAGACCATCGCCGTCTGCAACAGCGCCATCGCCGCCGATAGTTCGGAACTGGATGACAGCCAGGAATTGACAATCGCCGGCGCGATGACCTTCGAATTCGGCCCCATCAGGAAGATCGACACACCCAGCTCGCGCACGCTGGCGATGAAGATCAGCAGCCAGGCGGCGGCCAGTCCAGGCCGCAGCAGCGGCAGGCTGACCGTGCGCATCTGGTGGCCCCAGGATGCGCCGCAGACCCGCGCGCATTCCTCCAGGCTGCGGTCAACCTGCAACACGACACCCGCGATGGTGCGCAATCCCAACGGCAGGAACACGGTGAAATACGCCAGCCCCAGCAGCCATAACGTGCCATAGATCGGAATCGGAATGTTGATCCACGCCCACAGCAGTCCCAACCCGAACACCAGCCGAGGCACCGCCTGCGGCACCATGATGACGAATTCCATGGCGCCGCGTCCCGGCGTGCGCGAGCGATAGATGATCCAGGCCAGCACGCCGATCACCGGCACGCCGACGCTGGCGACGGACACGCCCAGGATCAGCGAATTGCCGAACGCCGGTGCCAGCGAGCCCATCTGCAACGCCATCTGATAGTTCGCGAGAGTGAACCGCGCCTGCAGCAGAACCACCGTGGCGAAGCGCTCGAACGAGGTGAGCAAGAGCGCGGCCAACGGCAGGAACACCGCGACGACGATGTAGCCCCAGGCGATGCCCTGCAACGGCCAGCGCCAGCGTCCCACATCGATGCCGCGCGGGCGGAACCCCTTGCCGGTGACCGTCGCGTAGCTGCCGCGGCGCAGGATCACCCGCGCGATTCCGAGCGTCACCAACATGGCGCCAAATAGAGAAAGTCCCAGCGCCGCGGCGCGGCCATAGTCCGGCGGGAAGGACAGCGTCGCCTCCCAGATCGCTGTCGTCACCACGTAGAATCGTCCGGGGATGCCAAGCACGAAGGCGGCGGCGAACGAGCCGAGCATTTCCGCGAAGACGAACACCGTCGCGCTGAGCACGCCGGGCGCCACCAGCGGCAGCGTCACGCGCAATGCGGTGCGCAGCTTGCCGGCGCCCAGCACGCGCGAACTTTCCTCCAGCGACGGGTCCATCGACTTCATCGCCGCGGCGATCATCACAAAGGCGACGGTGCCTTCGAACAGCGCCATCACCCAGGCGATGCCCCACGGCGAATAGATGTCGAACAGGTCGCCGCCGAAACCGATCACCTGCCAGGCCTGGTTGACCAGTCCGGTCTTCGGCCCCAGTAGCACGCCCCAGGCCAGCGCGCCGATCAGTGGCGTCATATAGTACGGCAACTGCATCAGCCGTTCGAGCAAGTCGCGGCTGGGGATGTTGGTGCGCGTCAGGATCCAGGCCTGGATGAAACCGAACAGCACCGCCAGCACGCTGGCGATGCTGGCGACCAGCCCGGTATTCGCCAGCACATGCGCATCGCTGATCAGGTCGAGGTAGTTGTCGAGCCCAAACGTGTCCGGCGGAAATTGCGACGGGTCGCCGGTGTTGAGCGATTCGAGGATCAGGAAACCCAGCGGGTACAGCACCAACCCGCCACACAGCAGCAACGTGAGCGGGGTCACCCAGTTCAGCCGCACGTCGCTTCTCCCCCCAACCCGACCGGGTTGACCCGATCATTGCCTGGGTGGACCGGTGAGGCAATCGCCGTGCGTCTGGCTCGCCGTGTGACCCGTGCGCCGCGCGTCAGGCCGAGCCGGCGGTGTTGCCATTGGCCAGCAGCAATGCGTCCATCACCTGGTCGGTCAGCGGGCCCAAGTCCGGGTCGGGCTGCGGTGCCACCATCGCCATCACCCAGCGCCGCGCGAGGTCGCCGGGCACGCCTGCGACGGCGCACAATGTGCCGGCCACCGCGGACAGGCGCAGCAGCATCATCGATATCCGCGCCCACTCGGCGATCATGTCGGGTGCGGCCGGCGCTGCCAGGCGCCGCAACGGTAACAGCAGTTCCAGATCGGTCTCGATGCGTTGCAGGCGCGCTTCGATGTCCATGTCTGTCTCCGGTGGGTGTGGCGTGGTCTTCAGTAGCAGGCGCAGCGGCGATCCGACAGTTTTGTCCGCTGCCTCCGATCCGGGTGCGACCGCGTTGCTCACGGCGCTGTGATCGTCGCGCCGCTGCCGCCCCGCCTATGCTGTTGGCGTGCAGTGGTCGCGGCTGGGTGGCGTGACCGCAAGCGAATTGGCGTTTCGCCACGACGAGCCCGCGGTCCCTCGCAACACAAGTTCGGGAGGGACGAACATGCTGATCCAAAGCCCTATCGCATGGATCGGGGACCGCCTCGATCGTGCGTTCCACACTGTCGGCTCGGCCAGCGACGAGGAATACTGGCACGAGAATCGGCAAGCCGGTGTCGTTACCGTCCGTCGTATCGGACTGAACGACCTCGGCCACGCGCTGACCAACGGTCTCGCCGACTTTGCCGCCAACCGCACCGACGTCGTCTTCCTGTGCGTGATCTATCCGCTGGTCGGCCTGCTGCTGGCACGACTCGCGTCCGGCTATGGCGTCGTGCCGCTGCTGTTTCCACTCGCGTCCGGCTTCGCATTGGTAGGTCCGCTCGCCGCGATCGGGCTGAACGAAATGAGCAGACGGCGGGAGGCGGGAGTGGCGGTGAACTGGACCGATGCGTTTGGCGTGCTGCGCTCGCCGTCGATCGGCCCGATCGTCGGGCTTGGGCTGTTGCTGATTGCGATCTTTCTGCTGTGGCTGGCGACCGCGGAAGCGATCTACGTGCTGACACTCGGTCCGCAGCCGCCGGTCTCGATCGGCGCGTTCGCCCGTGACGTGGTCACCACGGCGGCGGGTTGGACAATGATCGGCCTGGGGGTCGGGATCGGGTTCCTGTTCGCTATGCTCACCCTGGCGATCAGCGTCGTATCGTTCCCGCTGTTGCTCGATCGCGACGTGACGATGGAGACGGCGATCTGGACGTCGATCCAGGCGGTTGTCGCGAACCCGCTGCCGATGGCGGTGTGGGGCCTGATCGTCGCCGCGGGGCTGGTGATCGGGTCGGTGCCGTGCTTGCTCGGGCTGGTGATCGTCATGCCGGTGCTGGGGCACGCGACGTGGCATCTGTATCGGCGCGTGGTGCGCTGAGTACACCTCTCCCGCTGCGCGGGAGAGGTTGACGCATCACGCGATGCGGGCGCGCAGCGTGGCCGACAGCCGCTCGGTCAGGATTACGATGGCAAACGTCACTATCAGCAGGAGAGAAACCGTTCTGTACTGGAACAGGTTCATCGCGGTGAGCAATTGAAAGCCCAGCCCGCCCGCGCCGACGAACCCAAGCACCAGCGAGGCGCGAATGTTTTCGTCGAGCCGGTACAACGCGATGCCGAGCAATGAAGGCAGCACGCTTGGCACCACCGCGTGGCTGAACACCTGCAACCGCGACGCGCCGCTCATCGTCAGCGCCTCAACGGTGCCCATGTCCATGTCCTCGACCACCTCGGCGAACAGCCGGCCCAGCATGCCGATGGAATGCACCGAGACTGCGAGAGCGCCCGGGAACGGCCCCAGCCCGACGGCGGTAACGAACAGCAGCGCCCAGACCAGGTCGGGGACCGAGCGGCATAGCGCGATGATGCCGCGCGCCGCGGCATAGAACGGTCGCCCCGGCGTGGTGTTGCGCGCGGCCAGCACGGCGAGCGGCAACGCCAGCAGCACGGCGGCGGTGGTGCCGAACAGCGCGATGTCGATGGTCTCCAGGGCAGGTTGGACCGTATCGCGGATGTGGGAGAAGTCGGGCGGAAACGACCGTCGCAGAATGTCCGCCATCCCGTGCACACCGGAGATCAGGTCCTGCGGGCGGGCCTGCACGACGATGGCGGCCTGCCCGAGGATCACCAGGAATACGAACAGGCCAAGGAACGGCAAGGCGCGGTTTGGGCGCGGCAACCGCAGCGTTATCTGTGCCTGCATCGGCAGGCCGATGCGATCGATCTGGTTCACACCGCAATCCCTTCGTATAGCGCCGAAATCTGCCGCGGCCCAAGCTTGCAGGCTGGCTCGAGGAAGATCGTGCGCCCCTGGCGCAGGCCCAGGATGCGGTCGGCGTAGCGGCGCGCCAATTCCGGTTGGTGCAGCACGCACACCACCGGCAATCCGTCATCGGAAGCGAGCCCGCGCAGCAGGCGCATGATGTCCTCGGCTGCCTCGGGATCAAGGCTGGCGACCGGTTCGTCGGCGAGCATGGCCTTGGGTCGTTGCGCCAGCGCCCGGGCGATGGCGACGCGTTGCGCCTGGCCGCCGGACAAGGTGTCGGCACGCTGGCGGGCCAACGGCGCCAGTCCGACCTCATCCAGACAGGCGCCGGCGAACTCCGCCTCCGACCAGGGCAACGCGCCAAACGCGCTGGCGACGCCGCGATGGCGGCCGAGCGTACCGCAGAGCACATTGGCAAGCACACTGCGCCGACGCACCAGATGCGCGTGCTGCGAGATCATGCCCAGCGCCATCCGCGCGTCGGCCAGCTTGCGCCCGGTCAACCGGGTCAGTTCCTGGCCGGCAACGCGCACCACACCCGCGGTGGGCCGCAGCAGGCCGGCGATACAGCGCAGCATAGTGGATTTGCCGCTGCCGTTGTGGCCCAGCACGACGACAAGCTCGCCCGATGCAACGGTCAGGCTGGCGCCGTCCAGCGCCAACCGACCCGTTGGGTAGCACATGGCGAGAGCTTCTGCTTCGATCATGTTTGATGCCGACGGTCGCAAGAGTCCTCCCCCTCCCGCAAGGCGAGGGGGAGGACTTTCCGGGCGCACGACACTACCTTTTAGCTCAACTTCTCCAGGTCGATATTGAGCGTCTTCACCAGGTCACGGATGGGGTCATAGGCCTGGTCCGTCTGCGGCACGAAGTGCATCCCGCCGAGGCCCATAATCTTGCGGTCCGTTTCCGGCAGGCTTGAGAGGTCCAGCGTTTGCAAAACCTGCGTTGCCCGCTGCTTGAAGCTTTCCGGCAGGTCGCCGCGCAGCGTGATCGGATCGGTGGGGATCGGGTCGGACTTCCACAGGAAGACGACGTCGCCATCCTTGTAATGGCCGCGCTGCGTCGCGGACTCGATCTGCGCGCTGTTCAGTTCGCCGGCGTCGACCTTGTGATTGTACAGCGCCTCGAACGAGGCGGTGTGGCTGCCGGCATAGATCGGCCGCAGATCGTGGTCCGGATCGAGCCCCGCCTTGCGCAGTCCGTACGCCGGGAACAGATGGCCGGACGTCGAGGCGGGATCCGAAAACGCAAAGGAGTGGCCGCGAATGTCCGCCACCGTTTTGATCCCGGAACCGGGATAGGTGACGATGCTGGCCCAGTAGCTGTCGGGTTTGCCATCCGCGTTGCTGAAGGCGGCGACCGCCTGGGCCTTTGCCACCTGGTGCGCCAGGACGTAGCCGAGCGGCCCGAACTCGCCGATTTCCAGCTTGTCGTTGCGCATCGCCTCGATCTCGGCGTTGTAGTTCGTGGTGACGAAGACCTGCACCTGGCAGCCCAGCTTCTCGCCGATCAGGTCGCCGATATGCTGGTAGATCGGCACGAGCTTGGCGGAGGTGTCGTACGGCTCGACACCGAAGCGCACCACGCCGCCATTCGGGCAATCGGCGGCATTGGCCGCATACGCGGCCGGCGTTGCGGCCAGCACGGCAAGGGTGGCGCCGAGCAGGGCGGCGAGTCGCTGCATGGATCTTTCCTCTTTTCAGGCGTGGTGCGGTGCGCCGCTTCTAGGCGCTATCGCGGGCACGGTGGTGACAACGGAATGAAGCTTGGGTTACAGAATGATCGCCGAGACACGGGCGCACGGTGCGACATCGCCGGTGCAAGCGATCGTCATGGCCGGTTGCCGGTTGCAATCTTTCTGCTATGGACTTCGATCGCCGCTGCCCAGGCATTTGCCGCTCCGGCCGCTGCACCGGTGCACCACGATGAGACATCCCGGCTCGGACCGTTTCGCATCGCTCGCCCAGGTACGTGCCGGATATGCGGCGGAATTGCGCGTCGCCGGTCCGGTTGAGTCGGAAGCGGTGGTGCGCGCCTTCGCCAGCGAGCCGGCTGACGCCGGGCACCGCGCGTGAGCCTGCCCGCCTGGCATCCGGAAAGCCTGGCCGCGCGCCTGCCGTTCCTGCGCCGCCGCGCCCGGCTGACCGCGGCCACCCGCGCCTTCTTCACCGCGCGCGGCTACATGGAGGTGGAGACGCCCTACGCCGTCCCGACACCCGGCGAAGAGGTCCACCTGCGCGCCTTCCGGACCGAGCGCGAGCACACCGACGGCGAGCGCGAGGCGCTGTGGCTGCACACCAGTCCGGAATTCGCCATGAAGAAGCTGCTGGCCGGCGGGGCGGGGCCGATCTTCCAGTTCGCGCGGGTGTGGCGGAACGGCGAGGGCAGCGACCTGCACGCGGCCGAGTTCACCATGCTGGAATGGTATCGCCCGGGCACCGACATGGACTCGCTGATTGGCGAGACCATTGCGTTCCTGCGTGCGGTGCTGCCACCGGCGGTGACCTGCCGTGGCGTCACCACCGACCTGTCGCGCTGCGAGCGCCTCACCGTGGCCGACGCCTTCGCGCGTTACGTGGGGGCCGACCTGCTGGCCACCGCGGGCGATGCCGTCGCGCTGGCCGCCGCCGCCGGCACGCGGCTGCGCGACAACGAGACGTGGGAGGACCTGTTCTTCCGGTTGCTGCTGGAGCGGATAGAGCCGCGGATCGGCCGCTCCCATCCGACGTTCCTCACGCATTGGCCGGCGGCGCAGGCGGCGCTCGCCCGGCGCGATCCGGCCGACCCGCGGGTCGCCGAGCGGTTCGAGCTGTTCGTCTGCGGCATCGAACTCGCCAACGCCTTCATCGAATTGACCGACCCGGTGGAGCAACGTGCCCGCTTCATGGAGGATCGTGCCCGCCGTCATGCCATCGGCGGTGAGGACTGGCCGCTGGACGAGGATTTCCTGGCCGCCCTCGCGCATGGCATGCCGCAATCCGCCGGCATCGCGTTGGGCTTCGACCGGCTGGCGATGATTGCGGCGGGCGCCGGCCGGATCGGCCAGGTGCTGTGGATCTGAGGAGGTAGCCCGAGCGTTATCGTGAGGCGCCGTCATCGGGGGCGACGCCGTCATTGCGCGTTGACCACCGGCCGGCGGAGGCCGACCCGCCCTGGATGAAACCGGGAGGTTGCCGCGGAGAAGGAGAGAGACTCCCCCTCCCCTTGTGGGAGGGGGTTTGGGGGAGGGGGAGGGGGGGTCGAGCCGCGGGGCAACCCCGGCCCCCCACCCCCCCCCCCCA
>JBEKNT010000178.1:0-12593 GCA_049522565.1 Acetobacteraceae bacterium | reverse complement strand
ACATGCCTTTGACCACATCGTGGTAGTCTCGGTTGCGCGCATAGACCGAAATGTTGCCACGCTCGGGTTGTTGCAGCGTGGCCAGGGGATCTGCTTCGGGCGCATAGGACAGGCCGAGTGCGATCACGCTGCGCGCCTCGGCCCACAGCGCGCGCGGATGACTGCGCTGTTCGGCGCGCGCCGCCAGCCATCCCATGTCGCCGTGCTGCCCGGCGGCAAGGAACGCCGCGAGCCGCGCGCGTGCCTCTGGGCCGAGTTCGGCGGCGCAGAAGCCGACGGCGTCGAAGCCGAGGGACAGGGCGCGGTCGCGGATCAGTGTGCCCCTCTCCCGCTCCGCGGGAGGGGGCGAGGCGAAGCGTTGGGCGAGGGTGATCGGGGTCCCCGCGACACCCTGGCCCGACGCGCTACCCGCGTCGGCCTCTCCCGCCGCGCGGGAGAGGGTCTCCGTCACCCGCGCCCCCGGTACGGCGGCACATCCTGCGGCGGAATCCAGACCCCATCGGGGGGCGAGCCGCTCTGCCAGAACACGTCGATCGGCATGCCGCCGCGCGGATACCAATACCCCCCGATGCGCATCCACACCGGGGCCACTTCCTCCACCAACCGCCGCGCAATCTGCATCGTGCACGCCTCGTGGAACGTGCCGTGGTTACGGAACGACGAGAAGAACAGCTTCAGCGACTTGCTCTCGACGATCCAGTAGCCCGGCACATAGTCGATGACGATATGCGCGAAGTCCGGCTGGCCGGTCAGCGGACACAGGCAGGTGAACTCCGGACAGGTGAAGCGCACCAGGTACTGCCGGTCCGGCGCGGGGTTGTCCACGCGCTCCAGCTTCGCCTCATCCGGCGAGGCCGGCACCGCGGTCGGCCGGCCAAGCTGTGTCAGACCGGCATAGGGGTCGTCGGTCATGCATCCTCCTGCGCCGTCCAGCCGGCGCGCAAAGCCGCGGCATGGTGCGCGAAGCGGCCCTCGATGATCGCAGTCCGCAGCCCGCGCATCAGGTCCTGGTAATATGCCAGATTGTGCCAGGTCAGCAGCATCGGTCCCAGCATCTCCTCTGCCTTGAACAGATGGTGCAGGTAACCGCGCGGATGCCGCGTGCAAGCCGGGCAGGCGCATATCGGATCGAGCGGCCGCGCATCGCCGGCGAACCGCGCGTTGCGCAGATTGAACACGCCGGCGGAGGTGAAAGCGCGCCCGGTGCGCCCGGCCCGTGTCGGCATGACGCAATCGAACATATCCACCCCACGTGCCGCCGCGCCGATCAGGTCGTCGGGCGTGCCGACACCCATCAGGTAGCGCGGCCGATCCACCGGCAGCAGCGGCACGGTCGCCTCCAGCACCGCATAGGTCGTCGCCTGGCCCTCGCCGATCGCCAGTCCGCCGACCGCATAGCCGTCAAAGCCGATCTCCGTCAGCGCGTGCACCGAGGCAGCGCGCAGCGCCGGGTACACGCTGCCCTGCACGATACCGAACAGCGCGTAGCCGGGGCGCGGGATGAATGCCTGCTTCGACAGTCCCGCCCAGCGCATCGACAGTTCCATTGACGCGCGCGCTTCTGCCTCGGTGGCGGGGAACGACGTGCACTCGTCCAGCGCCATGGTGATCGTGGCATCCAGCAAGTGCTGGATCTGCACGGCGCGGGCGGGGGTCAGCCGGTGGGTGGCGCCATCGAGATGCGACTGGAACGTCACGCCGTCGGCGTCCAGCTTGCGCAGCTTGGCCAGCGACATGACCTGGAAGCCGCCGGAATCGGTCAGGATCGGGCCGGGCCAGTCCATGAACCGGTGCAATCCGCCGAACCGCGCGACCTGCGCTGCCCCCGGGCGCAGCATCAGGTG
Organism: Acetobacteraceae bacterium; assembly: GCA_049522565.1. GTDB lineage: Bacteria > Pseudomonadota > Alphaproteobacteria > Acetobacterales > Acetobacteraceae > JASHVB01. Next base: position 10,749 of record JBEKNT010000178.1, on the reverse strand, counting down.
GTAGGTGTTGGCCAGCACCAGCCTGGCACCGGTGGCGCGCACCGCGTCGGCGGTCATCGCCTTCACCGTGCCGGCGGTGCCGACCGGCATGAACACCGGCGTCTCGACCGGGCCGTGCGCGGTTGCCAGCATGCCGGCGCGGGCGGCGCCATCGGTGGCGACGATCGCGTGGGAGAAAGTGGGGGAGAGGACGTCCATCGGCCCCGATATGCCCCTGGCGCTGCTCCGGCGCCACCTCCGGCACGGCCATCCAGGCGGGAGCAACCGCCGGTCGCCGCGGCGGCGGTAATAGGCACAAGCTGGATTCCGAGCGCGGCTCGGCGCGGTGCAAGCCGGCCCGCGACGCCACGCGTTGCGGCGGTCAGAACCTCATGCACCATGAGGACCGCCGAGCGCTGCTCACCCGCCGTCATGCCTCCTCCGGCGTCACCCGCACGCTCACCTTCTCCCCCGCCCGCAGCACGTCCAGCACCACCTCCCGCCCGGCTTGCTCGGCCGTCAGCGCCCGGTGCAGATCGTCCACCCCGCCGATCGGCGCCCCGTCGAACGCCACCACCACATCCCCCCGCGCCAACCCGCCGCGCGCACCCGGCCCCTCCGGCACCGGCTCCATCACCAGCACGCCGCCCGCCCGCGTCAGCCCGTGCCGCCGGCGGAGCCTTGCGTCCAGCTTCACGGTCTGCCCGGACAGCCTCAGCCGAGCGCGCCGTACCCGGCCGTCGCGCATCAGCCGCGTCGCCACCCAGATGGCGGTGTCGATGCCGATGGCGAAGCAGATTCCCTGCGCCGGCGCGATCATCGCCGTGTTGATGCCCACCACCGAGCCGCCGCCGGCCACCAGCGGTCCGCCGGAATTGCCGGGGTTCAGCGGCGCGTCGGTCTGGATCACGCTGTCCACGCTGTGCCCTGACCGGGTGCGCAGCGTGCGCCCCAGGGCGCTGACGATCCCCGCGGTGACCGTGCAGGTGAAGCCCAGCGGGTTGCCGATCGCCACCACCATCTGCCCCACGCGCAGCCCGGCCGAGCACCCGAGTTCGGCGTGCGGCAGCCCGTCGGCCGCCAGCCGCAGCACCGCGGTGTCGGTGGGCGGATCGTCGCCGACCAGCGCCGCCTCCACCACCCGCCCGTCGGTCAGCGAGGCACGCAGCCGTACCGCCCCCGCGACCACGTGGCTGTTGGTCAGCGCGTAGCCGTCCGGCGTGTAGATCACGCCCGAGCCTTGTCCTCGCCCTCTGCCGTTGGCGTCCAGCGCCGTGACGTGCACCACGGCGGGTCCGACTCGGTCGAACGCCTGCGCCACCCGCGCGGAATAGGGGTCGAGTTCACTGGTGTCGTCGAGCGGCATGGCAGGGTGTCCTTTCGCGCCCCAAATGGGCGGGGCCGGGCAGCGAACCGACCCGGCCGAACAACCGGGTCGAGCAGAACCTCTGCCGTGAAGTGGGAGAGGTTGTCCGGGACCCGGTCATCCGGCCGATGCCGCTCCGGTCCGCCACCGGGCAGTGTGCCGGCCGAACGCAGCCGGCTTAGGAGCGCCCCGCATGACCGATCTTCTGGAACAGATTTCTGCCGCCCTGGCCGGCCGGGTCGCCGCGGTGGCGCCGTGTGTCGTCGCGATCGGCATTGGCCACCGGCATGTCAGCGGCATCCTGTGGCGGCCGGACGTGGTGGTGACCTCGGCGCAGGCGCTGCCCGACCGCACCGACTTCAACCTCCGCCGCGCCGGGGAGGCGATGACAGCGCGCCTGGCCGGGCGCGATCCCGGCACCAACGTCGCCCTGTTGCGGCTGGCGCAGCCGATCGAGGCCACGCTGCCGTCCGCCGCATCCGCGCCCCCACAGGTCGGTGCCTTGGCACTGCTGGTCGGGGCAGACGATGCCGGCGCACCGACCGGGCGGCTCGGCATGGTGCACGCCACCGGGCCGGAGTGGCACAGCCAGGCCGGCGGGCGGATCGACGCGCTGGTCCGTCTGGACGTGCGGCTCGGGACCGACGAAGGCGGGCCGGTGCTGGATGCCGCCGGCGGCTTGCTCGGCATGTCCACCGCGGGGCCGCGGCGGCGGGCGCTGGTGATCCCGGCGGCGACCATCCAGCGCGTGCTCGAGCCCCTGCTGGCCGAGGGACGCATCGCGCGTGGCTGGCTCGGCGTGGGATTGCAGCCGGTGATGCTGCCGGACAGCCTGCGCGCGGCGGCGGGGCGCGACAGCGGCATGATAGTGGTGAGCCTGGCCGATGGTGGGCCGGCCGCGGCGGCGGGCGTGCTGCCGGGCGACATCATGCTGGACCTGGACGGCGCGCCGGTGCGCCGCGCGCGGGCGCTGGCGGCGGCGATGGGTCCGGACCGGATCGGCCAAATCGTGACCCTGCGGCTGCTGCGGGCCGGGGCGTTGCATACGCTGTCCGTGGTCATCGCGGCGCGACCGGCCGCATGACGCATCCCGGCTTGCACGTACGGCTGGCGGTCGTCGATCCGGTGCGGCGGCAGGGTCTGGCGGTGATGCTGGCCGCCGCCGGACACACCGTGGTGGACGAGGCAGCGGACGTGGTGCTGTGCGACCTGCTGCCTGGCAGGGCTCCTCCGCCCGAGGCAGAGGCCCCCGTCCTTGCGCTGACCGATGGGCCGGCGCCGGAATGGCTCGCCGGCGTGTTGCCGCGGGCGGTAGAGCAAGCCCGGTTGGATGCCGGATTGCGGGCGGTGGCGGCGGGGCTGGTGGTGCGAGGGCCAAACGCCGCGCGGATCAACGGCTTCCGCCCGGCCGAGGAGTTTCTCCCGCTGACGCCGCGCGAGGGCGAGGTGCTGTCGCTGGTCGGGCAGGGGCTGACCAACAAGGCGGTGGCGCGGCGGCTCGGCATCTCCATGCACACGGTGAAGTTCCACCTGGAAGCGCTGTTCGCCAAGCTGGATGCGACCAGCCGCGCCGAGGCAGTGGCGAAGGGGCTGCGCGGCGGGGTGATCGAGGTTTAACGACACCTCTCCGGCGCTAGGCGCCGGGTTGGGCCACGCAGTGGACCAACGCGAGGCGCGCAGCGACGCGGGTGAGGGGCGAACCGCACCGGCGTTCGTGCCGTTCGCCCCTCACCCCCCGTCGCTCACGCGTCTCGACCTCTCCTGCCGCAGGCGGGAGAGGTAACGCTCTGCTTTGCCGCCGCGAGGATCGCTTCCGCCAGTTCCGGGCTGTCGGCCAGGCGGGCCAGCACCACCGCCCCCACCATGGTGGACAGCGCCGCCAGCGCCGGCGCGTCGTCCCCCGCCGGCAGGCAGCGCCCCAGCGCATCCACCATCACCCGCACCGAGGCCGCGATGCCCGGCCGTGCCTCCGGCCGCCGCGCCACCTCCGGACCCAGCGTCGTCAGCACGCAGCCGCGCTCCACCTCCGCGACATGGGCCGGGTCCAGGTAAGAGCCGACGATCCGGTCCAGCGCGACATCGGTCGGTTCCTCCCGCGCGATCCGTTCCCACCGCGCCGCCGCGCGCGCCAGCGAGGCCGCGGCCACCTCCGCCACCAGCGCCTCCTTCGACGGGAAATGCCCGTAGAAGCCGCCATGCGTCAGCCCGGCCGCATGCATGATCGCGTCAACGCCCACCGCGTCGATGCCATGCTGGCGAAACAGCCGCCCCGCCGCATCGACGATGTGTTGCCGCGTCGCCGCCTTGTGCTCATTCGTCTTACGCATCCGCAGCATTCCCTGAACGCATGACGACCGTCATCTATTTGCTTGCCCGATCATATGACGATCGTCATGCTGAATGCAATCAAGCGCCGAGGAGTCCTCTTCCCGATGCCCATCGCGCAACGCTTCGCCCGGCTGTTTGTCGGCCGTATCCACTATGCGTGGGTCGTCGTCGCCATCGCCTTCACGGTGATCCTGATCGGCGTCGGCGTGCGGGTCGCCCCCGGCGTGCTGCTGGTGCCGCTGCAACGCACCTTCGGCTGGAGCGCCGACACGATCTCCGGCGCCGTATCGCTCAACATTCTCTTGCTCGGGGTGACCGGGCCCTTCGTCACCGCGCTGATGCAGACGATCGGCATCCGCCGGACCCTTCTGGCGGCGCTGGTCCTGCTGCTGGCCGGCGCCGGCGGCAGCGCCTTCGTGACGGAACCCTGGGAGCTTTATCTGACCTGGGGCGTGCTGGTCGGCCTCGGCGTCGGTGCCACCGGTTTCGGCGTCGCCGCCACCATCGCCAACCGTTGGTTCGTGGCGCGGCGTGGCTTGGTGATCGGATTGCTCACCGCCAGCAACGCCAGCGGCCAACTGGTGTTCCTGCCGGCGCTGGCCTGGATGGCGACATCGTTCGGCTGGGTCAGCGTGCCGATCGCGGTCTCGCTGCTGGTCGCCGCCATGGTCCCGTTCGTCTGGCTGCTGCTGGCGGAAAGCCCCGGCGCGGTGGGCATCGCTCCCTACGGCGCGACCGGCGAGGAACCGCCGACGCTGCCGACCGCGGCCAATCCGTTCCGCGTCGCGTTCGGGGGCCTCGCGCGCGGCAGCCGCTCGGTGGATTTCTGGCTGCTGGCGGGCAGCTTCGCAGTGTGCGGCTTTTCCACCTACGGCCTGATCGGCACGCACATGATCGCCTATTGCATGGACCACGGCATCCCCGAGGTCACCGCGGCCGGCTTGATGGCGTCGCTCGGCGTGTTCGACCTGTTCGGCACCATCTGCTCCGGCTGGCTGACCGACCGCTACAACCCGCGCGTTCTGCTGTTCTGGTATTACGGCTTGCGCGGCTTGTCGCTGCTGGTCCTGCCGTTCACCCAGTTCGATGTGCTGAGCCTGTCGGTGTTCGCGGTGTTCTACGGGCTGGACTGGGTGGCGACGGTGCCGCCGACGATCATGCTGACCAACGAGGTGTTCGGCCGCAAGGACGCCCCGGTGATCGTGTCGTGGATATTTTGTGCCCACGCGGTCGGCGGCGCGCTGGCCGCGGTGGGCGCGGGGGCAGTGCGTAGCGCGACCGGCAGCTATTTCCTGGCGTTCCTGGCCAGCGGCGCGGCGTGTTTGCTCGCATCGCTGCTGGTGCTGCGCATCGCGCGGCAGGCGGTGCCGGTGGCTGCGGAGTAGCAGCGCCGGCGCGGCCCCAAACCTACGGCGCCTGCGGTATACGATTGAACGCCGCGGTGGCGTAACCTTCGCCTGCGAATCGCGCCAGCATCGCCTGGTACGTGGCGTCATCCATCGTGGAGGATCGCGACAACACCCAGCCGTAGCCGCGTCCGGGATAGCCGACCAGCGCGTAGCGATAATCCGGATCGACCCAAAGAATCAGATAGGACAGATAGATCGGCCAAAACGGCGATTCGCGCCAACGCGCGTTTCCCGTGCCCGGAACGACATAGCCGCGCATCGTGAAGCTCTTCAACGGCGCGGCGAGCGTTCCGTCTCGTCCGTAGTAGACGTCACGCACCTCACCGTCCGCAAAGCTGACGTCGAAGTAGCTGCCCACCTTCCCGCGTTCGGCGAAATACGGGATATTGGCGATGATATACCAGCGACCTGCATAGCGTTGCAGATCGACCTGCGGCGCCAAGCCCAGTGATGGCCGATCGTCCCTTGCACAGACCGAGAGCAAAGTCAGGCAAAGCACACAGCCGGAGAGCAGACTGAGTGGACGTCGCATAGATGGCGTAACTCCCTGTGCCGGTCAGGTCAATTCGTAGCGGACCAGCGAGCCGTCTCGGGCGGTGAACAGCAGCGCGGACCATTCACGCGCCGCGTTGTACCAAAGCTCCAGATGCACATCGCCGGAGAGCTTGAAGTTCATCGCCTGCGCAAGCCGGCCATCCGCCAGCGTCACCTGATCCGATCCGACGCGACGCACCACGGGATGCAACAGCCGCCCGTCCCGCGGTTTGATCCAGGGACCGTCCAGCTCCGCCATGTTCCAGTGCGTTGCCGGCAGCGCATTGGCGGGTGCGAGGTAGCGCGGCGCCTGCGACCCCTGCACCCACAGTCCGCGCGCATCGCGGTCCGCGCGCATGTGGTCGTTTGTGCCGTCGTCGTCGGTCGTCGCATCGACATGCATCACGGCGCCGTCGCGCCATTGCTCCAACCCGCGCAGCGTGTAGCGGAACAGCACCAACGGACCGAGGCCGACTTCGATGTCCACCGCGATGTGGATGTCGAAGCCATTGTCCTGTCGCGCGAAGCTCAGCACGTGCGTGCCGATTGCGCTGTCCTTGCGCATGATGCGGAACGCCAGCCGGCCATCCCCGGGCATCGCGGACATGGCCCACGCCCCGCGCGCGACGCCGGCGGTTGCCGCGCCGAACAACAGGCCTCGGCGCCCGATCATGCCGGCCGCGCGATGCGCCACAGCCCCACGTCGATGGCGCCGGCGCGAAACCCGCCCTCGCAATAACCCAAATAGTAGTCCCACATACGGCGGAAACGCTCGGGGAATCCCATCGCGGCGATCTGCGGCCAGGCATCGAGGAAGCGACGCCGCCACGCCACCAGCGTCTGCGCGTAGCTGTCGCCGAACGTCTCCACGTGCTGCAACGCCAGGCCCGCTTCGGCGATACACCGTCGCAGTGCGCCGGGGGGAGGCAACATGCCGCCCGGAAAGATATAGCGCTGGATGAAGTCGGGGGCGCGCCGGTAGCCTTCGAAGCGTGCGTCGTCGATGGTGATCACTTGCAGCACGGCGACCCCGCCGGGCTTCAGCCGCGCGCGCAGGATGTCGAAGTAGCGCGGCCAAAAGGCTTCGCCCACGGCTTCGAGCATCTCGATCGACACCACGCGGTCGAAGCTGCCGGACGATTCCCGATAGTCTTGCAGCAGCAGGTTGGCCCGTCCGGACAGTCCGCGCGCCGCGAGCCGGTCCCGCGCGTAGGCAAGCTGTGCGGGCGACAGCGTCAACCCGGTCACGGCGCAGTCATGCTGCGCCAAAAGCTCGGCCATGCTGCCCCAGCCGCAGCCGATCTCCAGCACCGCATCACCCGGCGCGACATCCAGCAGCGCCAGCACCCGCGCATGCTTCGCCGCCTGGGCCTGCGCCAGCGTCATAGCGGGATCGCTGTAAAGCGCCGAGGAGTACGACAGGCCCGCATCGAGCCACAGCGCATAGAACGCGTTGCCGAGGTCGTAGTGCTGACGGATGTTGCGCCGGCTGCCGGCCAACGTATTGGCGTGCAGGCCATGCAGCACGCGATTCAGCAGCCGAGCGAACGGCGTGCCGTCGATCGCCGGCGATAGCGGCGCCGCATTGCGCGCCGCCAATTCGAGCAATGCCGCTGGCTCGGGACTGGACCAGTCGCCGTCCATGTACGCCTCGGCAAAGCCGACATCGCCGTTCAGCACCAGGCGGCGCAGCGTGCGCCAGCGATGCAGCACCAGTGTGGCCTCCGGTCCCGACGTCGTGCCGCGATACACCGCGCGCGCATGCTCTGGCGTGATGACCGTCAGCGTACCGCAGTGCAGCCGCCGGCCGATCTGGCGCAGCGCCCAGCCGCGTAGCGTGCCACGCCAGGGCAGCGCCATCGTCGTGGTCATGTCGTCGCTTGTCGTTGAGCTCATGATTGCCTCATCGCGACGGGCAGGCCGCCCACCACACTCACCGCTTCGGCGGGAGGCTGCGGCCTGGCACGCAGCCGAATGCCTTTGCGCCAGAGTTTCAGCGCCTCCCAATGGATCGCGCCGAGCACCTGCGCGCCCAGCAGCGGTTGCGCGAAACACGCGCGCAGCAGGTTGGCATCGGTCAACGCGTGCCGCCGGCCGGCATAGGCGGCGGCGATCATCGGCCCTTCGGCATCGTGGCCTTCGATCGCGACTATCGCGCGGTCTGCCGGCGGTGCGATGCGGAAGTGATAGGTCATCGCCATGTCCATGAACGGCGACACGTGCAACTGCTTTTCGCAGCTTTGCCGCAACACCGGTCGGTGCGAATCCGCCGCGGCGACGGGCACCAGATAGCTGTGCCGATCGCCGAACGTGTTGTTCACCTCGTACAGCATCGCATGCAGCCGCCCATCGGCGCGGTGGCAGAAGAACACGCTCAAGGGATTGAACACGGTGCCCAGCACGCGTGGCATGCACAGCACGCGGATCGCGCCGCCATCGGGTTCCAGGCCGGCGCGTCGCAGGTGTTGCTCGATCTGCGCGCGCAACGGGGTGCGCGAGCAATCGCCATGGTCGCGGTCGCGGAAATCCACCAGGTTGAAGCGGTTCAACGAGAACAGCCGCAGGCGCCGCGACAGCATCGGCAACTCGTCCAGATCCAGCAGCAGCCACATCAGCCGGTGCTTCAACCGGTGGCGCACCGGCCGGAACCGCGTATGCACGACCTGCCCGTGATAGATGCCCGAGATCGTCATGCCGCCTGCGCCTCCGGCACCAGTGGCACGGTGAGATGGATGCGGCCCGATTCATGCGGCACATCCCACGGCCGTCGCACGCCGCCCAGTTGCTCTGCGACCGCGAGCCCCGATTGCAGCCCGTCCTCATGAAAGCCTGCGCCGAACCAGGCGCCGCAAAACCATGTACGTCGCACGCCTTGCAGGTCCCATAGCCGGCGCTGTGCGCTGGCCGCCGCGGTGTCCAGCAGCGGATGCGCGTAGGTCTCGGTATGCAGCACACAGGCCGGATCGGGCGGGCGCGGCGCATTCAGCGAGACGAATAGCGGATGCGACGTGTGCAGCCCCTGCAACCGGTTCATCCAGTAGGTCACCGCGGGACCCTCGGCCGCATCGCCGAGATAATTCCAGCTCGACCACACGCTGCGCCGCCGCGGCATCAACGACGTGTCGGTGTGCAGCACCGCCGTGTTCGTACCGTAGCGGAACGCCCCAAGCAATGCGGCCTCGGTATCGGACCGATCGTGCAGTATCGACAGCGCCTGGTCGGGATGCGTCGCGATGACCACATGGTCGAAGCGCGTCTGGCCGCCGCAGGTGTCCGACACCAGCACCCGGTCGGGCAACCGCCGCACGGCGCGCACGCCGCAGCCCAGCCGCACGTGCTGCGCGTACGGGGCGGTCAACGTCTCGACATAGCGGCGGCTGCCGCCGGCGACGGTGCGCCATATCGGACGGTTGCGCACTTGCAGCAGGCCGTGGTTGTCGCAGAACCGGATGAAGTTCGCGGCCGGCTGGTCGCCGACAGCGCCGCTTGGGGTGGACCAGATCGCCGCGGCCATCGGCAGCAGGTGGTCCTCCACGAAGGCGCTGCCGTAGCCCCGCGCATCGAGATGCGCACGCAGGCTCAACGCCGAATCACCCAGCGCCGCCAGTTCGCCTGGCGCCTCGCGGTAGAAGCGCAGCAGGTCGCGCAGCATGCGCCAGAAGCGCGGACGCAGCAGGTTGCGGCGCTGGGCGAACAATCCGCGCAGATCGGTGCCGGCATATTCCAGCGCCCCGTCGCGCAGCGACACGGCAAACGACATGTCGGACGCGATGGTCGGCACATCGAGGTGGCGGAACAGCGCCGTCAGATTCGGATAGGTTTGCTCATTATAAACGATGAAGCCGGTGTCCACCGCGACCGGACCGGCCGGTCCCGCCACCTCCACCGTGTTGCTGTGCCCGCCTGGGCGACCCGCTTGCTCATACACGGTGACGCGATGGCTGCCGGACAGCAGCCAGGCCGCGCTCATGCCGGCAATCCCGGTGCCGATCACGGCGACGTTCAGCGGTGCGTGATAGCGCGGCATTGGTCCCCGCTCGCGGTAACATTGCGAAATCGGAGGGGGATACGAACCGCGCGCGCGGTTGGATCACTGGAAATCTCGCGGGCGAGACAGGCCGGGCAATAATTTCCGCCGCTGCTATGATCCGCCTGCCCGCTCCGCTCGTAGTGAAGGCATGTATGGTCTGGTTCTGGCCCGTCGCAGCAGCGTTGCCGACCGCCCTCCGCCGGGCCGGTGGCGTATCGCCATGACCGGGCCGCGCGCCGATGGCGATCCGGTGCGGCAGGCCGACGCCGATCCGGCGCAACTGATCTGCGCGATTGCCGCGCAGGGCGATCGCGCCGCGTTCGCTGCACTGTTCACGCGGTTCGCGCCGCGGGTGAAGGCGTATCTGCTGCGGCTCGGCCTGGACAACGCAACGGCCGAAGAACATGCGCAGGAGGCGCTGCTGATTGTCTGGCGCAAGGCGGCGCAATTCGATCCCGCGCGCGCCACGGCCGCGGCGTGGATCTTCACCATCGCGCGCAACCTGCGGATCGACGCCGCACGTCGCGCGCAACGGGCGCAGCCGGCGCCCGACCCGGTGGACGAGCCATCGCCGGAGCCTGCCGCCGACGCGATCCTGGCAGCCGAGGATCGCAGCGCCCGCGTGCGCGCCGCCCTCGCCGCGCTGCCGGCCGAACAGGCAGACGTGATCCGCCTGGCGTTTTTCGACGACCGGCCGCACGCCGATATCGAGCGTGTACTGGGCATACCGCTTGGCACGGTGAAATCGCGGCTGCGCCTCGCCATGTCGAGGCTGCGTGGGCTGCTGGATGAAGACCTATGATCCGCCACCACCCCTCTGAAGCGACGCTGATGGCCCAGGCCGCGGGCCACTTGCCGGCATTGCATGCTCGCGTGCTGGCGGTGCACCTCGCGGCCTGCCCGCGCTGTTGCGATGACCTGCGCGGCATGACGGAGATCGGCGGCGCGTTGCTCGCCACGCTGCCACCCGCACCGCTACGGGCCGATGCGCTGGCACACACGCTGGCGCGGCTGGGCGAAGTGAAGAATTCTCCCCCTCCCCTTGAGGGAGGGGGTTGGGGGGAGGGGTGCGTACAGCCGACGACCGTGGCTGGACGCACCCC
>JBEKNT010000177.1:0-12618 GCA_049522565.1 Acetobacteraceae bacterium | reverse complement strand
GAGCTGGTCGCGTGCGTGGAACGTGCCGTTGCGTGAATGCGGATTCACGTTCGGGGGTGGCGGAGGGGGGGGGCGGCGCGATATGTTCGCGATTAGTTCTTGCATCCCATGGCATTCTGGAACATAGAAGGAACGAAGTCTTAACGGTAGCGAGTGAGGCTGGTTATGGTTTGTTCTCTTGCGCGAAGGGGTCGTTTCAATGCAATCTAAGCGCGAGGAAGCCGGTACCAAGCAAAACGTTCGGTTGCAGGTGGTCTCCAGTACTGAGGAAGCAGGTCGCATGGAAAAGAACAAGGCTCTCGACGCCGCAATGGCGCAGATCGAGCGGGCGTTCGGCAAGGGCTCCATCATGCGCATGGGTGCGCGGGCGGGAGACGAGCAGATCGAGGTGATTCCGTCGGGCTCGCTCGGGCTGGACCTTGCGCTGGGCATCGGCGGGCTGCCGCGCGGGCGCATCCTCGAGATTTACGGTCCGGAGAGTTCCGGCAAGACCACCCTCGCGCTGCACGCGATTGCCGAGGCGCAGAAGCGCGGCGGCACCTGCGCGTTCGTCGATGCCGAACATGCGCTGGACCCGACCTACGCGCGGAAGCTGGGTGTCGATGTGGACAACCTGCTGATCAGCCAGCCGGATGCGGGCGAACAAGCGCTGGAGATCTGCGACACGCTGGTGCGGTCGGGCGCGGTGGACGTGGTGGTGATCGATAGCGTCGCCGCCCTGGTGCCGCGCGCCGAGCTGGAAGGCGAGATGGGCGACAGCCACATGGGCCTGCATGCACGGCTGATGAGCCAGGCGCTGCGCAAGCTCACCGGCAGCGTGTCGCGCAGCAACACGATGCTGATCTTCCTCAACCAGATCCGTATGAAGATCGGCGTGATGTTCGGCAACCCGGAAACCACCACCGGCGGCCAGGCGCTGAAGTTCTACGCCTCGCTGCGGATGGAGATCCGCCGCATCGGGCAGATCAAGGATCGCGAGCAAGTGGTCGGCAATCAGACCCGCGTGAAGGTGGTCAAGAACAAGCTCGCCCCCCCGTTCCGCCAGGTCGAGTTCGACATCATGTATGGCGAAGGCATCAGCAAGGTCGGCGAGCTGATCGATCTCGGCGTGAAGGCGAACGTGGTGGAGAAGTCGGGCGCCTGGTTCAGCTATGACAGCCAGCGGATCGGCCAGGGGCGCGAGAACGCCAAGCAGTTCCTGCGCGACCATCCCGACGTGGCGGCCAAGATCGAGGTCAAGGTGCGCGAACAATCGGGCGTGGTGGCCAACCTGATGCTGGCAACGGCGGATGAGGCAGAGGAGGCCGAGGCGGCTGAATGACCCGCTTGCCGGCGGAACGCCGCCGGAGCTGGCGCTTTCCGACGCCGACCACGCGCTGATTGCCGCCGCGCATGACGTGTTGGCGCGGCATTACAGGCCGTTCTGGCACACCGTCGCCGCGGCGATCCGCGGACGCGATGGCCGTGTCTGGACCGGGCTGCATATCGGCGCCACGGTCGGCCGGCTGTCCGTCTGCGCCGAGGCGGTGGCGTTTGGCCGCGCGCTGCTGGAAGGCGACGGCTTTATCGAGACCGCGGTGGCGGTACGGCATCCGAAACCGGACGAGCTGGATCGCGCGTTAGCCGTGGTGCCGCCCTGCGGCGCCTGCCGCGAGATGATCCTGGACCATTGCCCGGATGCGTTGGTGATCGTGCAGGACGCCGGCGCGCTGGTGAAGCGGTCGGTGCGCGTGCTGCTGCCGGTGCCTTATCGAAGGTAGGAAGAGCGGCACGGGACAATCCCTCCCCCTCCCCTTGTGGGAGGGGGTTGGGGGGAGGGGTCGGCTGGAGATTCGCACCGATCGACCTCTCCCCCCGGCCCCCTCCCACAAGGGGAGGGGAAGCATTTTACTGCGCGCATCACGCCGCCACGTAGACCATCCACGTCACGCCGAAGCGATCGGCGACCATGCCGAAGCGCGGCGAGAAGAACGTCTGGGCCAGTGGCATCCGCACCTCGCCGCCGTCGCCGAGCGCCGCGAACAGGTGCTCGGCCTGGACAACGTCCGGCACGGTGAGCGACAGCGCAAAGCCCTGGAAATTCGGCTGGCCGAGGCAGCGGCCGTCCGACGCCAGCACCGTCGTATCGCCGATGCGCAGGCTGGCGTGCATCACCTTGTCCTCGGCGCCGTGCACCATGCTGGGGTCCGGGCCGTCCTTGTATCGCATCAGCATGGTCACCTCGGCGCCAAGCGCGCTTTGGTAGAACGCGATCGCCTCGTCGCAACGACCGTCGAAGAACAGGTAGGGCTGGATTTCCATGTCATCTCCTTTCTTGCGGTCAGCAATGCGGCGATCACGCGAGGCGCCGCGTCAGCCGGGACGCCGCGCCGTCGTGCCCGGCAGAGCGGGTGGCGAAACCAGCCGCCAGTTTGCCCGCGCCGTATCGACGGTGATGCGCGCCGGGCGGGCACCGGCGTAGGGCGGAAAGCGCAGCGCCTTGCGCCCCCGGCAACGGTGTTGCAGGCGTTGCTGGTCGGGTGAGAGCAGAACATCCAGGCGCGCCGAGGCCGCCGGGGCGTTCAGCCGCGGGCGAGGGCGTAGATCTGCGTGCCGCCCGGCGGCGGCTGGTGTGTCGTCCAGGTCTCGCCGCCGTCGTGGCTGCTATAGACCTCGCCGCCATTGGTGGCGCAGGACATCAGCGTGGGACGCCGCTCGTCGAACGCCAGCGCGAACATGGTGTGAGGTGGCTGTACGCCCATGTCCACGCGGGACCAGGTATCGCCGCCGTCGCCGCTGTACAGCAGCACGCCGGCGTCGCTCTGGAAATTGGCCCCCGCCGCGACGAACAGCTTGCGCGGATTGCCTGGCACCTCGCGGATGTCGCGGCAGTAGATCTGACCCTTGGCGTTCATCGGCTCGAGCTTCACGTGCCGCCAGTGATCGCCGCCGTCGGCACTGTGGAACATGCCCGCCCGGCCGATGCCGAACACGGTGCCGGGGTGCCAGCGGCTGGCCAGCACGCCGTGCATGTCCACCGCGTCGTCGTTGAGATACTGGCCGTCGCTGAGGTTTTCCCAATGCTCGCCGCCGTCGATGGAACGGATGGTGCCGCCGACTTCGATGGCGGCGTACAGATGATCCGGCTCGCTGACGCTGGCATCCAGCCGCAGCACCCGCTTGGCCGGATTGGACCCGGGCGCTGTGGTGATGTCGGGGAAGCGCACGCTGACTGGCAGACGGATCCAGCGTTCGCCGCCATCGTCGCTGCGATAGATCTCGCAGTTCTCGTAGCCGACGAACATCACGTCGGGATCGTATGGATGGAACAGGAACGACCAGACCGGCAGGCCGTGGTCGGGAACGTTGACCTTTTCCCAGTGCTGGCCGCGATCTTCGCTGCGATACGGGCCGGATTGGGTGCCGGCGAAGACGATCTCGGGGTGCAGCGGATGCACCGCGAGGGCGCGCACGGCCGGTGCGTCGGGAAGGCCGTGCTGTAGCGCCTCCCATTCGCCGCTGCCGTCGGCCATGCAATACAGGCCGGACTGCACCACCCGGCCACGCCCGGTTTCACCGGCCAGGCCCAGGTAGATGTAGGATTGCTGGCCGTTGGTTCCGTCGATAGCCATGAGATTGCCCTCCCTTTGGCTGCATCGCGTTGTCACGCCTGATTGGTCGCGGGTCGAAATCGCCGGTCCGCTGGCGCCGCGTCCGGGCAGCTTGACAAGTCTTGCGGGGTTGACGCAAGGCCGGCCGATCGACGCCACGACTCTGGCGGTTCGGCAGAGTGCGCCCGCCTGGATTGCAAGTTGCACCACAAAGACACCAAGGCACAAACTTCTCCGGTCGCGTGACCGCCGTGCCTTGGTGTCTTTGTGGCGAGATGTTCGCTTCTCGCAACCGAATGAGAACGTGCGGGGCGAGCCGCCAGGTCGGGGGGCGTTGCGCGGGCGCGCGAGCCGATGCGTCGCGTCGGCGTGCCTGCCAATGCCCACCAGTGCGCACCTGCTGCATCGAGCCCGCGGCGCTGCGCACCGCCGAGGCATGGATCGCCGCGCGGCGGACGCATTGGGAAGGTCGGCTCGATCGGCCTGGCGACTACCTCGCGGCGCAGGACGCGCCACCACCCAACAGGAGCAAGCGATGAGCGGACGATCCACCCATCATGCGACATTTGTGATCGAACGCGTCTATGCCGCCCCGCCAGTTCAGGTGTTCAACGCCTGGGCCGATCCGACCGCCAAGGCGGGCTGGTTTGCCGGTCCCGACGAGTGGGTGACGATCGAGCGCAAGTCGGACTTCCGGGTTGGCGGCAGCGAGTGCGTGCGTTCGGGTCCGCCGGGCGGTACCGTGCATGCGTTCGACTGCCGCTACCACGAGATCGTGCCCAACGAGCGCATTGTCTATAGTTACGATATGCACCTCGACGCGAAACGGATCTCGGTATCGCTGACGACGGTGGAGTTCAAGCCGGCGGATGCGGGGACGCGATTGATCTTCACGGAGCAGGTGGTATTTTTGGACGGCTACGACGATGCCGGCGCGCGCGAACAGGGGACGCGCGGGTTGTTGGATAAGCTGGGCGCGGCGCTGGAGCGCGGCGCGGGCGGCTGAGCGTCGCAGCCAGTAACGCACGACCTGGTGTCGCGGGGAAACGACGGCCGCCGACGCGAATCACATCGTCATGCCCCGAAAATCGCTTTGCGCACATTGACGATTTCCGTCGTTTGATCCTGGTGCCGCGGCGTGGATGGCAGATCCGGCGCGGCCTCACGCACCGTGAACGGCGTGTCGCGAATTTCCCAATAAGGACCGAAGATCGTCACCCCGCCGCCGGTGTCGTCGGCGTACCAGCCGTCGTGCAGCGTCACCACATTGTGCCCCTGGTTGCGTGCCGCATCGGCATCGCCCAGGCAGAACCAGTCCACCAGATCGGCATCGCGCGCCACCAGCGCGGGCGTGCGCCGGCGCAACTTCACGTCCAGCCCCTCTGGCCGGCCGCCATCATTCCTCACCAGAAACATCACCACGGCTTGCGAACCTTACGTATCGATGAAAGCAGCGACATGTTCAACAAACGCCTCTGGTTGCTCCAGGTCCGGGTGGTGGCCGGCCGCCGGGATGACCCGAAACGTCGCGCCGGGAATCCGTTGCGCATAGGCGCGGCCGTAATCCGGCGTCACGATGCGATCGGAGGCGCCCCACAGCACCAGCGTCGGCACCGCGATCCGGCGCAGCCACCAGGCAAGCTGCGGATTGAACATGTGCGGCTTCCACCCATACACGCACAAGGCGTCCCAGTTCCGCGCAAGCGTCACCATCTCCGCATCACTCATCGCGTCGCTGATGGTCGCCTGCCAACCCAATCCGTACACCCCGTCCGGCCGGCGCCCCGGGTCATGCCAGGCGCGCCGATGCAGTTCCGCGGGATCGGTGTTGAAGAAGTGCACGATGTCACGCACCTCTCTGCCGCTGATCTTGATGCCAACAGGATCCACCAGCACCAACCGATCGATTTTCCGTGCCCCGGCCACCGCGAGTTCGGCGGCAATCCAGCCGCCGAAGCCGAAACCCACGACGCTGGCAGCGGGCGCGGGAATCGCGTCCAGCACGTCGTGGTACAGGTTGACAAGATCGTACATCGTATCGAAATCGCCCGGTCGCGACGAGGCGCCGAAGCCGGGATGCGACGGCGCGATAATCTCACCATGCCGCGCCAGCCGATCGACGAACGGCGCGCGAGGACTGACCGGGTTGACGCCATGGATCAGCAGGATCGGCCGGCCCTCGCCCCGGCGCAGCACCTCCAACTCCAGGAGACCGGCCCGCATCGTGGTCATGTGCCTGCGCCGACCGTGCGTTTCGTCATAGCCGCAGCATGCGCGTCATTCACGGTGCTGCTGCGCGCCCGCAGGAAAAACGATGATGGCGGCCCGTCGGCCGCCACGATGTTGGGCAGCGCTTCGGCCAGGATGGCGTTGGGCGGCGCTTCCGCCGGCATGTCGCCGGGCGGCGATGACCACCTCATGCGCGCACTCCCTCGGCGGCTGTCTCGGGCGCCTCGATCGGTTCCAGGTCTTGCAGTTGCGGCAGCACCTCGCGCGCCACACGGGTAAAGCTCTTCTGCGCTTCCGCGTGAGTCACCAGACCCTGTCGCGTCATCATGATGATGCGTCCCACGCCGCGCACGCGACGGCGGAATTCCTTGATCTGCCGCACCACCGTATCCGGGTTGCCGGCGAACATCTGGCCCTGCGCAATCAACGCCGGCACGCTGAGATCGGTCGGGCGCTTGGATACGCCGCCGCGCCAGGCCGCCGGCGCCATCTCGGGCGGGATTTGCCCGGGCTGGAACTTCGACATCTGCGGCATGCTCTTCATGCTCACGGTGAGGAACCAGGGGATTTTCTGTCCGACCCGCAGCGCTTCTTCGTCGGTGTCGCCGACATAGCAGAAAGCCATATAGGAAAACCGGTCCTCGCCGGGCGGCTGCATCCCCGCCTCGGCGCGCGCCCGCCTGTACGCGTCATAGGCTTGCTTGGTGCGCGTGTAGCCGCCGAACAGCAGCGTGTTGACCATGCCGCGCCGGCCCAGTTCGGCGCAGGTCGGCAGATCGCTCGTCGCTGCCCAGAATTCCGGCCGCGGCTGCTGCCACGGCCGCGGCCATATGTTCACGTGTGCGTGGGAGAAGAACTTGCCTTCCCAACTGAATGGCCCGTCATGGCTGGTCAGCGTCTTCTCGATCAGGTCGATCGCTTCCCATTCGCGCTCGCGGATGCGCATCGGGTTGGCGTCGCCGGAGACCATCTCGGTCGCGCCCGACTTGACGAAGCCGATGTCCAGCCGGCCGCGGCTCAGCACGTCGATCGTGGCGTATTCGGTCGCCACCCGCACCGGATCGGGTCGCACGGTAATCAGCGTGCCGAGCGACAGGATACGCACCTTCTGCGTCATGCGCGCGACGATGCCGGTAATGACCGGGCTCGCGGCCCACAGGTTGTTGATGCCGGAGTGATGTTCGTTGGTGACGATATGCAGGCCGAGTTCGTCGCACAGGCGGTATTCCTCGAACACCTCGTCATACAGGCGCGCCGCGATTTCCGGCTCGCAGTAGCGGTTGGGCAGGCTGGCGCGTACCGACGGCGCCGCGTCCAGCACTTCGGCCGGCACGAACGGATAGGGATTCTCGCAATGATTCCACAGCTCGATCGAGGTCATTGTCCCCGCGTTCCTCCGACGCCACGAGGTGCAGCTTACGGTGGGTTGGCCCGGTTGCGAAGCACACGCACAACACCGTCGTGGCGAACGTCATCGTCATCCTGGTACTGCGTGCCGGCTTGCCCAGCCGTTCACGCCTGCTAGCCTTGCGCCCGCGCTCGCCGGCGCCAGAAGGAGTCCTCCATGCAGGTCGTCGAAACCGAACGCCACGGCCAGATCCTGGTCGTCCGGATGAACCGCCCCGAGCGCCTCAACGCGCTCAACCAGGAGCTGCGCACCCGGCTCGCCGAGACCTGGACTGCGTTCCGCCACGATAATGACCTGGAGGTCGCCATCTTCACCGGCGCCGGCCGCGCCTTCTGCGCCGGCGAGGACATGAAGGAGTCGCTGCAGAACGGCGCCCCCGGCGGACGCCGGCCGGCGATCGAGGACCCGTTCATGTCCGGCGTCCTGGAAAAGCCGGTGATCGCCGCGGTCAACGGCTTCGCCATGGGCGGCGGGTTCATGCTGGTCGAGCGCACCGACCTGCGCGTCGCCGTCCGCGGCGCCGTCTTCGAGGTCTCCGAAGCCAAGCGCTGGTTGCTCGGGGGCTACAACCACGGCCACCTCGCCAACCTGCCGTTTCCCGTCGCAATGGAGATGGCGCTCGGCTTCCGGTTCACCGCCGAGCGATTCCATGAATTGGGGTTCCTCAACCGCCTGGTGGATCCGGACGACCTGCTGCCCAGCGCGCTTGCCATGGCCGAGCACCTGCTGACCCTGCCGCCGGCGTCGCGCGTCAACACGGTTGCAATGATGCGCGCCATGAGGCCTGCGCCATCGGCTGATCAGCGGCGGCTGGCCGCGGCGTTGCACGAGCATGGGGCGAAAAGCGATTTGATGGAGTCGCGCGCGGCCTTCGCGGAGAAACGGCCGCCGCGGTTCAAGGGCTGGGACGACCCGCAGGACCGCTACCGGCTGCCCACGCTCGATACGTTAGACACGCCGTAGCGAGATACTCCCCCTCCCACAAGGGAAGGGGGAGTAATCCTGCGGGAAGTCCTTCATCTGTCAGTAGGTTCCGGGCTATAGTTGCGCCAGCGCCGGAGGTTCCGCAAAGCATGGCCGCACGTAGCACCGCCGAGACCCGCCGCATCGCCTCCCCCGCGCTGCGGACGCTGATGAGCCGTCGCACTGCGGAACTGAGCGCGCTCGCGCTCGGCGTGCTGGGCCTTGCCCTGCTGGTCGCGTTGGCCAGCTACGACCCGCGGGACCCTTCGCTCAACACCGCCACCGATCGCCACCCGAGCAATCTGGCCGGCACCGTCGGGGCGGGTCTGGCGGACATCCTGCTGCAAGGCTTCGGCGTGGCCGGGCTGCTGCCGGGCGTGGTGCTGCTGGCCTGGGCGTGGCGGATCGGCTCGCATCGCGGGCTGGGCAGCATGGCGGCGCGACTGGCGGCGATGCTCGCCGCCTTGCCGGTGCTGGCCGCCATGCTCGCGGCCTCGATCCCGCACGGAATCGCCTGGCCCACCGTCGCCGGTCCGGGCGGTGCGATCGGCAGCCTGCTGGCTCGTGCGGCCCTGGGCGCCGGCAGCGGCTTGCTCGGACCATTCGGCGCGGTGGCCGCGTGGATGGGCGGCGCCGCCCTGGCCCTGCTGCTGGCCCTGGCGTCGCTCGGCCTCCAGAAGGCCGAGTGGCGCGCTACCTGGCGGTTCGCCGGCCGCTCGGCCCGCTACTCCTATGTGGGCGGACGCGGCGCCGCTGGGATACTGATACGCGGCGCCCATCGCATGGGCAGCGCCTCCGGTTCGCTTAGCCACTTCCTGCGCCGCGAGCCGGGCATGGACGCGCCCGCCCCCGGCACCATCGTCCGCCGCGAGCCCGACACCGCCTCCTCCGGCCTGCCGCCCGAGCCCGACGCACCGATAGCGGCGGCTTCCGTGCGCACCGTCCGCAAGCCCGCCCCGCGGCCGACCCCGCCGCATCAGCCGCCGCTGCCGCTGCCCGATGCCGGTTGGCGCTTTCCGCCGCTCTCCCTGTTGAAGCCGGCGCCGGCGCGTGCCACGTCCGGGCCGTCCGAGGAAGCATTGCAAGCCAACGCCCGGTTGCTGGAGACCGTGCTGTCGGATTACGGCGTCCAGGGCAGCATCGTGGAGATCCGCCCGGGCCCCGTGGTGACGCTGTATGAGCTGGAGCCCGCCCCGGGTATCCGCAGCGCCCGGGTCATCGGGCTGGCCGACGATGTCGCGCGCAGCCTGTCGGTGACCGCGGTGCGCATCGCCACCGTCCCCGGCCGCAATGTCATCGGTATCGAGGTGCCGAACGCCAAGCGGGAAACGGTGTATTTGAGCGAGTTGCTGGGCTCGGACGAGGTGCAGAAGCATCCCGGGCGGCTGGCGTTGGCCCTGGGCAAGGATATCGGCGGCACCGCCATCGTCGCCGACCTGTCGCGCATGCCGCATCTGATGATCGCGGGCACCACCGGCTCAGGCAAGTCGGTGGGGGTCAACGCGATGATCCTGTCGCTGCTGTATCGGCTGTCGCCCGACCAGTGCCGGCTGATCCTGATCGACCCGAAGATGCTGGAACTGTCGACCTATGACAGCATCCCGCATCTGATGGCGCCGGTGGTGACGGAGCCGGCCAAGGCGGTGACCGCGCTGAAATGGACCGTGCGGGAGATGGAGCGGCGCTATCGCGCCATGAGCCAGCTCGGGGTGCGCAACCTGACCGGCTACAACGACCGCGTGGTGCAGGCCCGGGCCAGGGGCGAGGTGGTGACCCGCCGCGTGCAGACCGGCTTCGATCCCGACACCAGCCGGCCCACGTTTGAGGACGTGCCGCTGGCGCTGGAACCGCTGCCGCTGATCGTCGTAGTGGTCGATGAGATGGCCGACCTGATGATGGTGGCGGGGAAGGAGATCGAGCAAGCGGTGCAGCGCCTGGCGCAGATGGCGCGCGCCGCGGGCATCCACGTGATCATGGCGACGCAGCGGCCGTCGGTGGACGTGATCACCGGCACCATCAAGGCCAACTTTCCGACGCGCATCAGCTTCCAGGTGATCTCCAAGTTCGACAGCCGCACCATCCTGGGCGAGCAGGGGGCGGAACAGTTGTTGGGGATGGGCGACATGCTGTTCATGCAGGGGGGCGGGCGGATCCAGCGTGTGCACGGGCCGTTCGTCTCGGACGAGGAGGTGGAGAAGGTGGTGGCGTTCCTGCGCGAGCAGGGGGAGCCGGCCTACGTGGAAGACGTGACGGAACCGGCGGAGGGCGACGACCGGGGCGAGGCTCTGTCTGGCGGGTACGGTGGCGGCGGGGATGGCGAGAAGGGGCTGTACGACCAGGCGGTATCCGTGGTGGCTCGGGAGGGCAAGGCGAGCACGTCGTTCATCCAGCGGCACCTGAATATCGGCTACAACCGGGCGGCCAAGCTGATCGAGCAAATGGAGAAGGAAGGCATCGTCGGAGCGGCCAACCACGTGGGCAAGCGCGAGGTGCTGGTGCGGCGAACCGGGGACGACGACGAGGATTGAGCGCGGCTGGTTCGGCCGGCGTGGGGGGCGGGACCGGACAGGGATTTCGGGGGCCGAATTCCGTCATGCCCGAGCCGAATAGTACACCGAATACGGCAGGTTTCGGCGGTTTCGCCCGCGGGTGCGGTTTTGGACTGCATCGGCGAACATGCTGTTGCCGTGCACGGCGCGCATGAGGCGGGACGATCAGCGTCCAGGTGCTGAACGAGGTCGCCAACGTGGCGCGGCGCAAGATGCGGCTGTCCTGGGCGGAGACGCGGGCGATGCTGGGGACGTTTCGGGATCTGCTGCCGGTGCGGCCCGTCACGGAGGACATCCATGACGCCGGACTGGCGCTGGCCGAGCGCTACGGCCTGTCGGTCTATGACGCGATGATTGCCGCCTCGGCGCTGGATGCGGGGTGCGACACGCTGTGGTCGGAGGATATGCAGGACGGGATCGTGCTGGAAGGTCGGGTGCGGGTGGCCAATCCGTTTCGCGAGGCGTAGCCGCCGGTTGCTGCTACGCGTACGACTCCGTCATCGCCGAGTAGACCAGCGTTCGCAGATCGCGGCGGAGCGTCAGACGGACGTCGCTGCCCATGACCTGAGTCATGAACACCACTGCGAGTTCTTCCTTCGGGTCGATCCAGAAGGCAGTGGAAGCCGCGCCGCCCCAGAAGAACTCGCCCAGCGTGCCTGGCAGGCGGGTCTTGGCGACGTTGATGTTCACCCCGCAGCCGATCGAGAAACCGATGCCCGAATAGCCGGCCTCGCTGAACAGGCCGGGCGGCGCCATGTCTGCCAGTTCCTGGTTGTCGGGCAGATGATTCAAGCTGAACAACGCGACGGTCTTCGGGCTCAGGATCTGCACGCCGTCCAGCGTTCCGCCATGCAGCATCATCCGGCAGAACCGCAGGTAGTCGTGCGCGGTCGATACCAGGCCGCCCCCGCCGGACTCCAGGCTGGGCGGTTCGGCGTATCTGCTGTTGCCCGCATCGTCTTGCAGCTTCAACCCGCCGCCGTCTTTGGGTTGGTAGCAGGATGCGAAGCGGTCGAGCTTCTCCGGCGGGCACCAGAAGGCGGTGTCGGTCATGCCAAGTGGCTCGAACAGCCGGGTGCGCAGGAAGTCTCCGAAACTCATGCCGCTGAGCTGCTGCACGAGGTAGCCCATCACGTCGATCGACACGGAGTAGTTCCACGCCGTCCCCGGCGAGAACTCCAGCGGGATAGCCGACAATTGCTCGATCATCGCGTCGAGGCCGCCTGCGGTATTGTAGTCGGCCACAAGCGCCCGGCGGTATGCGCCATCGACGTTGGTGCGGTTCATGAAGCCGTAGGTCAGGCCGGAGGTGTGCGTCACCAGGTCTACAACCTTCATTGGCCGCTTGACCGGTGTCGTCATGAAGGGTGTCGGTCCGGCGGGCACGATGGCCGGAACGCCGGTGGCGTAAACCCCGAGATTCTTCCACGACGGAATGTGCGTCGCCACATCGTCGTCCAGGCCGATCAGGCCTTCCTCGGCCAGCATCATCAGCGCCACCGACGTGATCGGCTTGCTCATGGAATAGATGCGAAAGATCGCGTCCTCCCGCATCCGCTCGCCGCGTTCGAGGTCGATGTGGCCCGCCATCCCGGTATGGGCGAGTTGGCCACGCCGGTAGACCATGGTCAGCAGTCCTGGCAGGCGGCCGCTATCGACGTAGCGGCGCGTCATCACCTTGTCCACGCGCGCCAATCGAGACGCCGATAGTCCAATCGCTTCTGCTTTCACCACCGTCTCCCGCTCTGATGATCTTCCCGGCACCTGACCGGCGAAGCGAGGCTGCTCGTCGAATCGGCTACGATGGCGCTGGGCGGATTGCAGCGTCAACCCAGCGCTTGAACACCAGGGCGCCGCAACCTAGCCTCTCGACCCAGCG
>JBEKNT010000176.1:0-12707 GCA_049522565.1 Acetobacteraceae bacterium | reverse complement strand
CTTGCCACGTGCATTGCGTGGCGCCTTGTCCAGCAGCGCGATGCCGCGATTGGCGGGATGCGACGGGTCAAGCTCGCCGAACGCACTGCCGTTAAGCCGCGTATAGGCGCCCGAGGCGCCGAACTCGGCGCCGGCGGCGAACGACTCGCTCTGCTTGATCTCGATCGCGGTGATCATGGTGTTGCCTTCATGTTGTGAGCCGTTCGAAAACCTGCTTCGCCCGGGCGATCACGCCGCCGAGGAGCGCATCGTTGAACCATGTGGTAGACACTGGCGGGTGGAAAACCGCCGCTGTTTGGTTTGCACCAACAGCGGTACCCGCGCAACTGTTGAACCGGAAAGGAGGTGCGCGCCGCGCCGCCTGATC
Organism: Acetobacteraceae bacterium; assembly: GCA_049522565.1. Classification (GTDB taxonomy): domain Bacteria; phylum Pseudomonadota; class Alphaproteobacteria; order Acetobacterales; family Acetobacteraceae; genus JASHVB01. The sequence goes on along the minus strand of JBEKNT010000176.1, from coordinate 12,340 downwards.
CTTAATCTTGACGTTACGTGAACGGGCTGGAAGGCGGATCACCGCTTCGCTGCTGCGTCTCCGCAACCAAGCACCCGACCACCTTCCACGGGTGAAGCGACAAGGTCACCGCGCGATCGCTGGTTCCTGTCTACGACACGGCTGCCATGTGGAAGGACCGGACCGCCACGAGCAGACGCAACCAATACAATCCCCCTCTGTCCCAGTTCGATCCGGCACAAGCGTATCCGCGGCGGGCGTTCGAATACATCACCGTGGCGACGGTCACTTTCAACCGCATCGAGTGCAACCGCACGTTTCTCAACTCCCTTGAACGATACACCCAGATGCCATGCGATCTGCTGGTCATCGAGAACGCCAGCGAAGCAGGCGGCCGGGAAATGCTGCGCGAACTTGTCACGCGAGCGCCGCATGTGCGCGTGGTCGAGAACCGGCACAATGTCCGGCTCAACCGCGCACTGCTGCAGATCCGTGACATCGTGCAGGATTGCATGGTCGTGCTGATGAATCTCGATATCGAAATCCTGTCAATCTATGCCCTCGTGCACCTGCGGAAGGCGTTCCATGCCGCACGCCTGAACCTGGGCACCTCGGACGTGGGGTTCGGGGTACGGCTGCTCAATGGCGAAGAATACGGCCTCCGATTCGCCACGCGGCTCAGACCCTGCCCATCCCGGCAGCCAGCAATGCAGCACCGCGAACGTCATTCGCCGCGGTCAGCAAAGACGATCCGCGTGCTGATCACCTGCTGGACGAAGAGGTCGTGGTCGGCTGGACCGATTTTCTTCTTGGACCAGCCATTCTGCCCGTGTCGGTGTTCAAGCGGATCCGGCTGGAGGAGCTCTACCCGCTGATGGTATGCGGTGAGGAGTCGTTCCTGGCGACCGAGTTGAAGCGGTTGGGAGACCGTTCGGCTCCATCGCGAACGGTCCGGTGGCGCGACACAACGACTGACCCTACACCGACGACAAGATCGCCTTCCACCAAAGCATCGCCATGAAGCGTGCGGCTACCGACCTGCCCTTCCTGCGGTCGAAAGTGCAACACGTGATGCGCCGGTTCGGACGGCGCTGAGCGCGCGTCGCCGGGATGGTCGCCGCAGCCACCAATGTCGCGAGGCTTCACCTGGCGGCGCGTAGCGGCGCCGCAGACCGCGCCTGCAACGCCTCGAATGTCAACCCCGGAACCATGTCGCGTACCACGAAGCCGCGCGGCGTGACGTCCAGCACCGCGAGATTGGTGTAGACCCGTTGCACCACGCCCTTGGCGGTCAGCGGATAGGAACAGGACCGCACGATGCGTGAGGCGCCTTCCTTCGTGACGTGCTCCATCGCCACCCATAATCGTTTCGCGCCGATCGCCAGGTCCATCGCGCCGCCGACCTGCTTCACCGGCTCGTCTGGCGCGCGCGCCCAGTTGGCGATATCGCCGGTCTCCGACACTTCAAACGCACCCAGCACGCACAGATCAAGATGTCCGCCGCGCGCGATCGCGAAGCTGTCGGCATGGTGCACATAGGCGCCGCCGGTGCGCAACGTGATATGCTGCACACCGGCGTTGATCAGGTACGGATTGATCGCGTCGCGCGCCGGCGCGGGACCGATGCCGATCACGCCGTTCTCCGCATGGAAAATTACCTCGCGCTCGGCCGGCACGCAGTCGGAGACAGCGGTAGGGATGCCGATCCCGAGATTGACGAACCAGCCCTCCGGGATGTCCTGCGCGATGCGGGCGGCAATGCCGATGCGGTCGAGCGGCTGGAATTCGCTGTCGGCCATTGGCGTTTCCTTCATTCCGGCACGTGGATGACGCGATGCACGAACGGACCCGGCGTGTGCACGTGTTCCGGCGGAATGTCGCCCAAGGCGACGACATGGCGCGTTTCGGCGATGGTCAGCGCGGCGCCCATCGCCATCACCGGATTGAGGTTCCGCGCGCTTTCGCGATAGGTCAGGTTGCCCCAGCGGTCCGCCTGCCAGGCCTCGATCAGCGCCACGTCGCCGCGGAGGGGAAATTCGATCAGGCAGTTCTTGCCGTTGATGATGCGGGTTTCGCGGCCCTCGGCGAGGATGGTGTCGGCGGCGGTCGGGGTGAAGAACGCTTCGATGCCGGCGCCGGCGGCGCGAACGCGTTCCGCCAGTGTGCCTTGCGGCACGATCTCCAGTTCCAGCGCGCCTTGCTGGAACAGGCGTCCGGCCAAGCTGGCGGGGCGCACGAAGCTGCATACCATTTTCCGAACGCGGCCGAGTTCGAGCAAGCGCTCGATCTTGCTGCCGTCGCGGCCGCCGGCGACGATCACGATCGTGAGGTCGCATGCCCCCTGCGCTGCGAGGCCGTCCAGCATTGCGGCCGGCGCGCCGACGTCACCGAAGCCACCGACCAGCACGGTTGATCCGTCCTCGATCCCGGCCATTGCGTCTGCCATCGAGGCGACGAACTTGTCGATCATCTTGTCGCGGTTCCTCTCTCGCCCGGGAGCCTAGCGAGGCCTTGCCGGTCGGTCGAGGCAGCGGGCCGAAGGTTGCGAGAGCGGAGGCTTCCGTCATCGCGCCGTCGCCGCCCTTCTGTCGTTGCGAGCGGAAGGCGAAGCAACGTCCTGATTTCGTCACTCCCCTGCACAGCCGGACGATCAGCGCATCATTCCGCGGCGGTCGCGAGCATCGGCCCCACGCCGCAGTCCGTCCGCACTCCGCGCCCGGCATATTGCGCACCCACCCGCAGCGCCTCGATCAGGCTTACCGCACTCGCCTTGCCGGTGCCGGCAATGTCGAACGCGGTGCCATGATCGACGCTGGTGCGCATGATGGGCAAGCCGAGCGTGACGCTCACCGTGCGTTCGAAGTCGATCATCTTCGAGGCGATGTGACCCTGGTCGTGATACAGCGACAGCACCGCGTCGAACCGGCCCAGCTTGGCGAAGTGGAACACCGAATCGGCAGGCTCCGGCCCGGTGACGCGCATGCCGCGGCGGCAGGCCTCCCGCGCCGCCGGGGCGATTTGGTCGATCTCCTCGCGGCCGAACAAGCCGTCGTCGCCGGCGTGGGGATTGAGGCCGGCGACCGCGAGATGCGCCTTGTCGAGGCCCAGTTGGTGGAGCGCCCGCATGCTCTTTTCGATGCCGGCGAGCACCAGGTCCTGCTTGATCTGCCGGCAGGCCTCGATCAGCGCCACGTGACGCGTCAGGAAGAAGATTTTCAGCGCGCCGATGGCGAACATCGTCATCTCTTCGCGCGCGCCGGTGAGGTCGGCGTACATTTCGGTGTGGCCGATATACGGGATGCGCGCGAGCTTCAGCGCCTCCTTGTTGATCGGCCAGTGACGACGGCATCGGCCTCATGTGCCATCGCGAGTTCGATCGATTTGCGGATATAGGCGAAGGCCGCCGCGCCGCCGGCTTCCTGCACCTTGCCGATCTCCAGCCGAGCCGGATCGGCAACGCCGAGGTCTAGCACGTCGATCTCGCCCGGCATATAGCGCGCCTCGGCCGGTGTGGCGATGCGGTTCAACGGCGCGGACAGCCCGCAAAAGCCCAGTGCCTGCCGCAGGATCGCGGCGTCGCCAATGACGAAGGGGCGCGAGAACGCGAGCACCTCCGGCGTCAGCATCGCCTTGACGGTGATTTCCGGCCCGATCCCGGCGGGGTCGCCCATGGTGACGGCGAGCACCGGCTTATTGTCTGTCATGCCGTCATACTCCATCGCATCGGGGACCGGGCAGTCGCAGCGGTCACCCCGGTACGCGCGCATCAAACTGCTGGCTTGCATGGTTCCACACCGCGACGCGCAGCTTATCGTCGGCGAGGCTATCGTAGAGTCGACCGAGCGCATCGGCGATCGCCGAGGTCGTGCCGACGGTGCCGCCCTTGGTCACCAGGTATCTGCCGCTCAGCCGGCCATCGACAATTCTGCTCAAGGCGATCAGCGGCATGACCTCGCCGAGAATGCACAGGCTGCGGGCACCGAAACCGGCCAGCAGCCGCCCCGCGGTCTCGCCGCCGGACAACAGGAAGCCGCCCAGCGACGGAAATCGCTCAACGACTTGCTCGAACAGACCCGCCAACGTGTCGTACAGATGCAGCTTGCCGTAGGCATCGAGCGCCGCTGTATCGGTCCGCAACAGCATCGCCTTGGTCGCGAGCGGCGCTTGCTCGAACGCTGCGAGAAGCGCGGGCACGGTCTGGCCGTTATAGCGGACGATGAAGGCGTGGCCGCCGGCCTCAACGAAATTCATCTGCTGGCGCGACGTGTCCATCACGCTGCCGACGATGCCGAAAACTAGCGGGCTCAGCCGGCGCGGCTGCTTCATCAGCCGCACCAGGGTGGCGGTGAACGGGCCAGGGTCGACCGGCAGGACCGCGACACCGTGGCTGCGCTGGAGGGCCAGCGCGGCGCGGGCGATCTCCTTGATGTCGCAATCGGTCTCGGCGTCGCAGAACACCGCGCGGACGCCGGCTTCCATGCAGCGCACGAGCCGTGTCGCGATGGCCCTGTGGCCGTGTCGGACGGCGTCTAGATTGAGCATTGCCGAGCCGGCGACCATGCGCCCGCCGATCCACTCCCCCACATGCGAGTCGGTGACCGGGCAATGCGGATCGTGCGCCACCTGCGTTTCGGCCAGTGGCACGCCGCAGACATAGTGGACGCCATCCCGCGTGGTGCGGCCGGACGCCGGGAATGCCGGCACCACCAGCGCCAGGCGCCGCTTGTCGGCGAGTAAGGCGTCGATCGAGGCAGGGATGGGCCCGCGCAAGGTGCTGTCGATGCGCAGCCCGATCAGGTCCGGTGCATCGCCGAGCCAGCCGGTGGCGACGGCCAGCCGGGCTGCCGCCTCACCGCCGGTGAGCTCCCGGGTGTCGAGGTCGAGTACATGGGCACCATCCTCCCGCAAGGAGGTCGGCGGCCCGCCGCGCGGCGGCTGGGCAAAGAGATGAGTGTGGCTCGGCAGACCCTCGCGCTTCAGCAGCGAGGCGGTGGCGTTGGCGCCGGTCAGGTCGTCGGCGAGGATGCAGAACCTCACGGCGGGTCATCCGGGTTCCATGGGGAACGGATCGCCGGCGGCGGGCGAGGAAATGCCGCCGGCGGCAGGCCGGAGAGTCGCGGGCGGCACGGAGCCATAGAGGCTGGCATGTCACAGGTGTGCATGGCTGGCTCCGCAGTCGGGGTTCCATCGCACGTGCCACGGCATCGCGCCTTGATTTGGATCAGACGGCGCTGACTGTTTGCGCCCTTGCCGCCGGCCTTCACGCCATGGTCGGGTCAAGCCCCGTGCGCGGCAGGCGGCCAGGTTCTCACGTTGCATAGGGGTTCTGCCACCGCTTGCGCATCGGTGCTCCCCGGTGCTGGTCGAGGAGCAGCGCGGGCGGGGGTCGGCCGAATTGGTGCAAGGGGTTCTGCCCGCGCCGCCGCGGGGACGGCAGGGGACGCCGGCGAGGCGGTGGCAGCCGCGTCCGCCGCCCGCTTTGGTGCAAGGGGTTTCCTGATTACGCACCTTGCTCAGCCGGAAAACGCGTGACACAGGACGAGAACATTGGTGGTATTCTGCGGAATATCAGCGCTGGCTCGCAACATGGCGCAGTTCCAAAAGAGCTTCGGCGAGGCAGCCTGCGAGGCGCAATACGGCACCGAAGAGCAATGTCGGGCCGCCATGACCGGCTGGCGTTGCCTCGACAGCTTCTTAAACTGGCTGAGGATGGCGCGTAATCAGGAAAGATAATGCGCCTTTGGCCTGGTGCGCAATCCGGCGAATAAGTCTTGCTCGATCTATGAACCACAAGCGCCAGAGTTCCGCCTGCAATCCGTGGCGATCGCACTACGGATAGATCATCTTCCGCGTCACCCCGCCGTCGATGACGAACTCCGCGCCGGTGATGAAGCCGCTCTCCGGCCCAACCAGGAAAGCCGTCAGCGCCGCGACGTCCTCCGGCGTGCCGACGCGTCCGACCGGATGGAACGCGTGGTCCTCCGGCCTTGGCGGATCGCCCTTGGTGAAGATCCAGCCGGGACTGATGCAGTTCACCCGCACGTCCGGTCCCAGGCTGATCGCCAGCGCGTGGGTCAACGCCACCAACCCGCCTTTCGAGGCCGCGTAGGCTTCAGTGTCCGCTTCGGACATGCGAGCCCGCGACGAGGCGATGGTCACCACCGCCCCTTTCGCCGCACGCAACAAAGTCTCGGCAGCGCGGGTCAGCAGGAACGTGCTGGTCAGGTTGGTGCCGATCACCCGCGACCATTCGGCCAGCGTCAGCGCCGCGATCGGTTTACGAATATTGATTCCGGCGTTGCACACCAGCGCGTCGAGCCGCCCTTCCGCCGCCTGAACGCTGTCGATCAGCAAGCGCACCGAAGCCTCATCGGATACGTCGCACTGCACGCAGCGCCCGCCCGGCGGCGCCGTGCCGAAGGCGTCGACGTCCGCCACGACGACGCGATAACCGTCACGCGCAAGCCGATCGGCGATTGCCGCGCCGATGCCGTGCGCGCCGCCGGTGACCAGGGCAATGCGAGATGCGTCGTGCGACATGAAGAAGCCCCGTGCCAGACGTCATCGCCGGGTTTGACCCGGCCATCCTGCCCCCGATCGTTCGTGCGCGGATGGCCGAGTTAAAGCCCGGCCATGACGGGACGCTACGCCGCCGCCTGCTTCACAGCAGCCCCACTGGCCGCATCCAGCGCCTGCGTCAGGTCGGACAGGATGTCGTCGATATGCTCGATTCCCACCGACAGCCGCACATAACCCGGCGTCACGCCCGTCGCCGCCTGCTCTTCCACCGAGAGTTGCGAATGGGTCGTGCTGGCCGGATGGATCGCCAGGCTGCGCGCGTCGCCGATATTCGCCACGTGGTAGAACATCTGCAACGCATCGATGAACCGCCGCCCCGCATCTGCCCCACCGGCGAGTTCGAAGCCAACCAGCCCACCCTGGCCATGCGGCAGGTATTTCGCGGTACGTTCGGCGCCGATGCCCTTGTGAAACGCCGGATGGATCACCCGCGTGACATCCGGCCGACCCGACAGGAATTGCGCCACCGCCAATGCGTTCTTGCTGTGCTCGCGGATGCGCAGCGGCAGCGTTTCCAGCCCTTGCAGGAACAGGAACGCATTCAACGGAGCCACCGCCGCGCCAAGGTCGCGCAGCAACACCACCCGCATGCGCAATATATACGCGATCGGCCCGAGCGGCTTGGCTGCCTGCGCCCACACCGCGCCGTGGTAGCTGGGGTCGGGCGTGTTCAGCAGCGGCTGGCGCGCGGGATGCGCCTCCCAGTCGAAATTGCCGCCGTCGATCACCGCACCGCCGATCGACGTGCCGTGGCCGCCGATATACTTGGTCGTCGAATACATCACCACCGCGGCGCCATGCTCGAACGGCTTCACCAGGATCGGCGCCGCCGTGTTGTCCATGATCAGCGGAATGCCGAACTTGCGTCCGATCGCTGCGACTTCCGCGATCGGGAACGGGATCAGCTTCGGATTGGGCAGCGTTTCGGCGTAGTAGGCGCGCGTGCGATCGTCGGTGGCACGCGCGAAGGCCTCCGGATCGGTGGGATCGACGAAGCGCGTCTCGATGCCCAGGTCCTTCAGCGTGTTGCCGAACAGGTTCCAGGTCCCGCCATACAGGTCCGTGGAACTGACGATATTATCGCCCGCCCGCGCCAGGTTCATCACCGCGAAGGCGGAGGCCGATTGGCCCGACGCCAGCGCCAGCGCCGCCGCGCCGCCTTCAAGCGCGGCGAGCCGTTTCTCGAACGCATCCTGCGTCGGGTTCATGATGCGCGTGTAGATGTTGCCTAGCTCGCGCAGTCCGAACAGGTTGGCGGCGTGTTCCGTGCTGTCGAACTGATACGACGTGGTCTGGTAGATCGGTACCGCCACCGCATTGGTGGCGGGATCACGCCGCCATCCCGCATGCAGCGCGAGCGTCTCCGGATGCTTCGACATGCTTCGCCCTCCCAAGGTGATGCGGGACTATACAGGAGGCGGCGCTGGCGTGAAGCGCTGCATCGAACAGGCAATAACCTCGTGCCGGCGCATCCCGGCGTGGCAGGAACGTGCCGCGCCGGTCGGCAAAACCGAAAGATTTCCCTGTTGCGCTGCTATGCCGCCGCGCGCTGCCGCAGAATCGCCTGGCCCTTGCGCAGCGCGTCGGCCATCGTCTCGGCCGGTATCGCACCGGAGAACAACCCGTAGCCATCGAGGAAGAACGACGGCACGCCGTTCACCCCCGCCTCGCGCGCCGCCTGGTCGGCCGCACGCATCTCCTGCGCCGCAACATCGCCGGCGAGGAATTCCAACACCGCCTCGCGATCCAGCCCGGCCTGCGCGGCGCAATCCGCCAGCACCGCCGCGTCGCCGATGTCGCGGCCCTGGATGAAATAGGCTTTGAACACCGCCTCCATCGTTGCGTCTTGCGCACCCCCCGCCTTCGCGGGGGCAGGCTCAAGCTGACCGGCGAACCAGATCAGCCGGTGCGCGTCGATGGTATTGGGTGTGCGCAGCATCAGGTCCTGGCGGAACGGCAGGCCGACATTCGCCGCGGCCTGCGCCACCCTGGCATCCGCCTCGCGCATCCGCTCGACACTGCCGAACTTCCACGCGCGATAGGCGGCGCGGTCGCGGCCTTCCTTCGGCATGTCGGGATTGAGCTGGAACGGGTTCCAATGCACCGAGAAATGCAGCCCCTCATCGGCCAGCATCGCCAGCGCGCGTTCGAGCTGCCGCTTGCCGACATAGCACCACGGGCAGATCGCATCGGACACGATGTCGATGCGGGTGCCAACCGACGCTTCGGTGCGCATGGTGGTCGCGGTGCCCGCCGGCACCTCGCAGCCGTCCGGGCCGCATACCTCACCCTGTTGGGTCATGTCGTCCATGGCCTGATCCTCCTTCGCGCTGCGCGGAAGATGGGGGCAATCGTCGCGTTGCGCCAGAGGGTCGCCGCCGCCGCGCCGCTCTGCCGCTTGCGTCCACCATCGGCCGGCGGCCGGTCACCCGCTGGCATATGCCGCCTGCACCAGGTCCATCGCCGCTGCCATATCGTCGAGACCAGCGATCGGCTTTTCCCCCACCTGCACCCGGCGCAGCGTATCGCGCACGAATTGGGGGTAGAAGAACACGTTGGTCAGCGGCATCTGGCGGGTTTCACGCCGGCGATCGTTGGTGACGATCTCCAGCGTCTGGTTGTCGCGCGCGGCGAAATAGTGGCCCTCCGTGCGGACGCTGTAGTGCATGTCGAACACCGAGTTCGGCGCCGGATACAAATAGCCGGTCTCCACCATGCAGGTCGCGCCGCCGCCACGCAGCAGCACCACGGCGTGGTCCTCGATCGTCAGATGCGCGGTATGGTTCGACATTGCCGCGCCCACCACTTTCAGAGCCGCGTCGTTCAGCAGCACACGGCAAAGATCCAAGTGGTGCACGCCAAGATTGAGCAGGGGACCGCCGCCGGAGAGTGCGCGGTCCAGCATCCAGGGGACGCGCTGCTGATGGTACCGATCTACCATGCCGCCGACGAATTTGAATGTGATGTATTGAATCGCCTCGCCGGCGGCAACTTCGCGGATCGTGTCGATCAGCGGGCAGTAGCGCAGCACGAAGGGTACCGCCGCAAACACGCCGGCCTGTGCCGCGCGTGCGGCGATGTCGTGCACCTCGGCGCTGCTGATGCCGCAGGGCTTTTCCATGGCGAAGGGAATCTTCTGCCCGATCAGGAACCGGGCTTCCTCGGCCATGTCGCAATGGCGGCCCAGCGCGAAGGCGAAGTCTGGCCGTAGTTGCGCGCACATCTCGCGATAGTCGGCGAAAGCGGGGCATCCGGCCTTGGCTGCCACCGGCTGAGCCCGCGCCGCATCGGCATCGCTGACGCCGACGATCGTCACATCGGAACCCTCCAGCGCGGGGTCGAGATAGAACGGCGTATGCCAATGCGAGACGCCGATCAGCACGATGCGCATGTGTTTCTCCCCTTTTGCCAGTGCCTGGCCGGGTGCATGGTAGGCGGTGGGCTGCGGCGGGGAAGGGCGGACATGCTGACACTGTCGGAAAATTTCCGGGCACTGTTTTATGCGCCGTTCTACGCCGCGTTCGCCATCGGCGCGTACCAGGCGGAGGGCGTCGCGGTGACGTTGCGTCCCTCGCCCGATCCGGCCAGCACCGCGGCGGATCTGCTGGCCGGCAGGGTGGACGCCATGTGGGGCGGGCCGTTGCGCGTGCTGCTGACGCATGCCGCCGATCCGGCCTGCGATACCGTGTGCTTCTGCGATGTCGTGGCGCGCGACCCGTTCTTTATTGTCGGGCGCGAACCGCGGGAGGATTTCCGGTTGGCCGATCTGGTCGGGCAGCGCTTCGCCTCGGTTGCCGAAGTGCCGACACCCTGGCTGTGCTTGCAGGACGACCTGCGCCGCGCCGGAATCGATCCCACCATGGTGGGCCGCGTCAGTGGTCCGAGCATGGCAGCGAATGCCGCGGCGCTGCGGGCTGGCACGTTGGATGCGGTGCAGTTGTTCCAGCCCTATGCTGAAACGTTGGTGGCGGAGGGCGTCGGCCATATCTGGTACGCGGCGGCGACGCGCGGTCTGACCGCCTACACAACGCTGGTCGCCCGTCGCTCCGCGCTGGTGGCGCGGCGCGGCGAATTCGCCGCGATGGTGCGCGGCATGTACCGCGCGCTGCGCTGGATGGCCGTGACGCCGGGCACTGACGTGGCCGCCGCGTTGGCGCAATTCTTCCCCGACGTGCCGTCGCCGGTATTTGCCGCGGCGATCGAACGTTATCGCGCGTTGGGCCTCTATGCGCCGGATCCGGTGTTACGACGCGAGGGATTCGACCGATTGCAATCGGCCATGCTGTCAGGCGGTGTGCTGCAACGCGCCATTCCGTTCGAATCTTGCGTGGACAACTCCTTGGCCGCGGAGGCCCTGTAAACCTCGCCCGCTTTGCGGGCGAGATGCAACTGTTACTCCACGTCTTCTGCGAGTTTCTGCAAGTAATACGCCGGATCGCCGAACAGCCGCTCGGTCACCATGCAGCGGCGGAAATAGTGGCCGACGGCGTATTCCTCCGTCATGCCGATCCCGCCATGCATCTGGATCGCGCTTTGCGACACGTAGCGCGCCGCCTGGCCCACGCCGACCTTCGCCATGGCGATCTTGCGCGCGCGTTCATCAGGATCCGGATGCTCCACCATCATCGTCGCGAGCATCGCCATGCTGCGGCCCTGTTCCATCGTCATGAACATGTCCGCCAACCGATGCTGCACCACCTGATAGCTTCCGATCGGCTTGCCAAACTGCTCTCGAGTCTTGCTGTATTCCAGCGTCATGCTGTGCATCGCCTCCATGGCGCCAACCGCTTCGGCGGCAGTGGCGGCGATACCGGCCTCCACAATGCGCTGCACGATCGCCAGCCCCTTGCCGACCTCGCCCAGCACATCCGCATCGGCAACCGTCACGTTCGACAACGCGACATCGGCAGCGCGCTGCTCATCCCGCGTGGCGTAGCCGCGGCGCGCCAGCCCCGGCGCCGCCGTATTCACCAGGAACAGCGTAATGCCGTCGGCATCATGGCGATCGCCGGAGGTGCGGGCACTCAGCACCAGCCGGTCGGCGGCATCGCCGTGCGTCACCACAGACTTCGCTCCGTCCAGCACCCAGCCGTTGCCGCTGCGTTTCGCCGTGGTCACCACGTCCGTCAGGTCATAGCGCGCCTGCCGCTCGGAATGCGCGAAGGCGAGCTTCATACGCCCCTCGGCAATCGCCGGCAGCAGCTCGGATTTCTGTGCGACGCTGCCGGCAAACCGCAGCGCCGTGCCGCCGAGCACCACTGTCGCCAGATACGGTTCCAGGATCAGCGCACGGCCGAAGGCCTGCATGACCAGCATGATCTCCTGCGCGCCGCCGCCGAACCCGCCGTATTCCTCGGCGAAAGGCAGACCGAGCAACCCAAGCTCGGCGTATTGCGACCACAGCGCGGGGGAAAAGCCTTCCGGCGTCTTCAGATAGTTCTTGCGTTGCTCGAAGGCATAACGATCCCCCAGCAGCCGGGTGATCGAATCCTGCAGCAGCCGTTGCTCGTCGGAGAGTTCGAAATCCATCAGAGCCCCAACACGGCTTTGGTAAGAATGTTCTTCTGAATTTCGTTGGTGCCGCCATAGATCGACGCGGCGCGCAGGAACAGGTAGCTGCCGGTGGACGCGCTGGCGGCTTCCAGCATGTCGTCCGGCTCGTTCATCGCTTCGAGTTCCTCCGCCCAGACCGGCATCGACAGCGGACCGGCGACATCCATCGCCAGTTCTGTGGTCGCCTGCAGCAATTCGGTGCCCTTCACCTTCAACACCGAGGACAGCG
>JBEKNT010000175.1:0-12743 GCA_049522565.1 Acetobacteraceae bacterium | reverse complement strand
CCGGCGGCTTCTTCTCCTCCTCGTGCGTCGGCTCGGACCGCGGAGCAGCCTGGGGATGCGGAGCCGCCTCGGGACGCGGCGCGGCTTCGGGGCGTGGCGCGGCTTCGGGGCGCGGCGCAGGCGCCGCTTGTGGACGTGGTGCCGCTTCGGGGCGCGGCGCAGCTTCGGGGCGCGGCGCGGGCGCCGGATGTTCCTGAGGCGCGGCCTCCGGATGGACGGGCGTCGGTGCGGCGTGCCCCTCGGGTGCCGGTGCCCGTGTCTCGGGGGTTGCCGGCCCCTCATGTGGGGCGACGGCCGGATGCGCGCCCTCGGCCGGCGGCCGAAGCGCCGGTGCCGCGCCGGGCTCGGGGTGCGCGGCGGGCGGATGGCCGGCTTCGCCTGGAGTCCGAAGTGCCGGAGCAGCGCCTGGTGTTGCGGTTGTGCCGGCATGCGGGCCCGCTATGGCGGGTCCTGGCGCCCCATGCTCCGGTGCGGCCGCGTTGCGCGCCGGGACGACGCCCGGGCCGGTAAACGCGGCTGGCCGGCTGGTCGCGGCAATCGGCGGACGGCCGTGGTTCACCGTGGCCAGCAATTCGTGATTGCCACGGGCGGCCTGCTGGTGCTGCGTCTGCAAGGCGGTCGGCGGCGTGTGCGACGCGTGGGCGTAGGCTTGCTGTTGCTGCGTCGGGCGAGCGGTGATCCCGCCGTGACCGCCGTTGAAACTCACATGGGCAGGTGTGTTGTTGACGATCGCGCGGTTGTAGACGTTGGTGATGTGCACGTTGCCAAAGTTGTTGGCGGCGCGGTTATAGGCGAACGCGCCGTGGTTCCAGTAGCCGCCCTGGTAGCCGGCTCCGTTGTAGCCATAGCCATAATTGATGCCGCCGTAGAAGCCGACCTGCGGTCCCCAGTAGCCCTCGTTGAACACGTAAACGCCGTTGTTCCAACCCCACCAGCCCGGCGTCCAGAGCAAACCTACCTCGGGAGGCTGTACCCAGGTGCCCGGCACCCAGAAATAGCCGTCCGGTCCGTACGCCCAGTAGCCGGGCGTCCAGATGTAGCCGGGCTCCGGGATCACCGGCTGCACGTAATCGGGAAGCGGGGGTGGCGCGAGCGTGATGTTCACGCTGACCGCCACTTGCCCGAACGCCGCGGACGGTCCTGCTACCGCACCCAGCGACAGCAGGACAGGAACGACGAAGCGGTACCGGGACATGTGTGGGCCTCGTATTTTGAGGGTCAAGGAGGTAGGCGCTAGTCCACGCATCGGGCCGATCGGCCTGGGCCAGGCATACGCCGCCCCGCCCAGGTGGTTGAGCAGCCGACATTGTGACGGACTGCATGGCTTTTTTGGGGCGCGACGCGCGGGGCGACAACCCCCATAGGCGTCAGGATAAAGCCGGACGGCAGAACAAGCTTGCTGTCGCACCGGCGCGACCCCGGTCGCTTATCCTGACGCGCATGCGCCACACCCTCTGGCACGGAGTGCGATTTCACAATCGGTTGAAGGCCGGTGGCATGACAGGGATGTTTCCCTGCCGTCACCCGGCGCGGCAGGATGGCTGAATGCGCTGCGCTTTCAGGCCGCCCGATCACCCAACGACCGACCCGCCCTCAGAACAACGACAGTTGTGCCTCGGCAGCGGCCCGCCCGCCCTGATCCGGCAGCGCGAACTGCCCGCAATCCAGTCCCTCACGCGCCTCATCCAAACCCCACTGCCGGGTCGCGCGGGCGAAGCGGCGCAGCAGCAAGTCGGCATACACACCCTGTCCGGCCATGCGGTGATGGAAGCGTGGCTCGGACAACGCCCCGCCGCGCGTCTCCCGGATCAGGCTCAACACGTGCTTCGCGCGATCGGGGAAATGCGTCGCCAGCCAGTCCTCGAACATCTGCCGCAATTCGTGCGGCAGGCGCAGCAACACATAGCCGGCATGCCGCGCGCCGGCGCGCGCCGCGGCTTCCAGGATCTTCTCCATCTCCGCGTCGTTCAGGCCGGGAATCATCGGCGCGGTCATCACCCCGCACGGCACGCCGGCGCGGGTCAGCTCGGCGATCGCATGCAGCCGCCGCGCCGGCGTCGCCGCGCGCGGTTCCATCACCCGCGCCAATGCCGCATCGAGCGTGGTGACCGACACATACACCCGAGCCAGGCGCCGCTTCGCCATCCCGGACAGGATGTCGAGGTCGCGCAGCACGCCGGCCGACTTGGTGACGATGCTCACCGGATGGTTGTAGCGGTCCAGCACCTGCAACACCGTGCGGGTCAGTTTCAAAGTACGCTCGACCGGCTGGTACGGATCGGTGTTCGACCCCAGCGCCAGAGTGCGCGCCACATAGCCCGGTTTGCGCAGCTCCTTCTCCAGCAGCTCCGCCACATCCGGCTTGAACACCAGCTTGGTTTCGAAATCCAACCCGGGCGAGTAGCCGAGATAGGCGTGCGTCGGCCGGGCATAGCAATACACGCAGCCATGCTCGCAGCCGCGATACGGGTTCACCGCGCGATCGAAGCCGATATCCGGCGAGCTGTTCCAGCTTATCGCCGACCGGGTGGAATCACGGGTCAGCGTGGTGGCCAGCCGCGGCAGGTCGCCGAACTCGGCGGTCAGCGTCTCCCAGCCATCGTCGAACGGGCTGGTGGACTGCGATTCGAAACGTACCGGCGGGTTGAGTGTGGCACCCCGGCCGCGCCGCGCCAGCGACGGCATCGTTGCGACTGGCGGCGGCTCCGGCATGCCGGCGCGATCCAGCGCCGCGAGAGCGTCCACGTCCTTGCCAAGACCGGCATTCCCGAGCATGGTCCCGTTCCCTGTCCGTTCGCTGCACACAATGGCGGACCAGAGATGCCCCGTCAAGAACATAAACAGAACATAGTGCCACCGCAGTCTGCCGGCGGCGGCCGGCATGGCGCAGGCCCCACCCCCATAGGCGTCAGGTTAAAGCCGGACGGTAGAAGAGGCTTGCTGTCGCACTGGCCCTCCCCGGTCGGTCGCTTATCCTGACGCTCATGGGCCCCACCCCCCGGTCCCCCGGCATCTCCGCCGTCATCCCGACGCTGAACGCCACCGGAACCCTCGCCGCAACCGTCGCGACGATCGCCTGGGCGGCGGAAATCATCGTCGCGGACGGTGGCAGCACCGACGGTACCGCCGAAGCCGCGGCCCTGCTCGGCGCGCGCGTCGTCACGGCGCCGCGCGGCCGCGGTAGCCAACTCGCCGCCGGCATAGCCCCGGCAAGCCATGACTGGTTGCTGCTGCTGCACGCCGATACCCGCCTCGGTCCCGAGGCCGAGGCCGCCGCGCAAACCCATATGGCCCGGCATCCCGGTCACGCCGGCTATTTCCGCTTTACGCTCGACAGCGCCGACCCGCGCGCGCGCCGGCTGGAGCGCCTCGTCGCGTTGCGCTGCGGCAGGCTGGCGCTGCCCTACGGCGACCAGGCATTGCTCATTCACCGCGATCTGTTGCGCGGCGTCGGCGGCATTCGCCCGCTGCCGCTGATGGAGGACGTGGACCTGGTCCGCCGCCTCGGCCGCCACCGGCTGGTCGCGCTCGACGCGGCCGCGATCACCTCGGCGGCGAAATGGGAACGCGACGGCTGGCTGCGCCGGTCGGCACGCAACCTGTGCTGCCTGAGCCTGTGGTTTGCCGGCGTCGCGCCGCACCGTATCGCGCGTTTCTATTGAAGCGTGGCGCGCCACTCATGCGCGGAATCGCCGAAGCCCGAGGCATCGAGGATGCATCGTCTGCCACGGATCGGCACGAGCGCCGGACGCGGCATGACGCGCGAGCGACTGCGGCGGCGGTATTCCGCGGCGGGCATCATGGCCGCTTGTCCGCCAGGCCGAGGCCGTACGCATAATACCAGCCGTCCGAAAGATTGACGTACGGCACGGTCCGTCCCAACCGTCATGGCCGGCCTTGACCCGGCCATCTATGCAGCCGCAGTGCCGCGATAGATGGCCGGATCAAGCCCGGCCATGACGGGTTGCGGCGCGCCGGGAGACTGGACGCAACCGCACGTTCCGCCTCACACTGGATGACAGCGGTAACAATCCAAACCGCCCGTGGGGAGACGCCATTCACATGCCGCCGGACGAACGCCGCTCGTCGCCACCCAATATCGTGTTCATCATGGCAGACGACCTCGGTTACGCCGATGTCGGCTGCTACGGGCGGCCCGAGTTGGCCACGCCGAACATCGATCGGATTGCCGCACGCGGCGTCCGCCTGACGCAGGGCTACGCCAACTCGGCGGTGTGTTCCGCGACGCGGCTCGCGCTGATCACCGGGCGTTACCAATATCGCCTGCCGCTTGGCCTGGAGGAGCCGCTGGCGGGCAAGCCTGATGTCGGCCTGCCGCCGGAGCACCCGACCTTGCCCGCGCTGCTGCGGCAGGCCGGCTATGGCACCACGCTGATCGGCAAGTGGCATTTGGGCATGCCGCCGAAATTCGGGCCGCTGCAAAGCGGCTACGACCGGTTCTGGGGTATCCGCGGCGGCGCGGTGGACTACTACTCGCACGAAAACCCGCGCCGGGAACATGACCTTTGGGACAACGACGTACCGGTTCGGCAGGACGGCTATCTCACCGAGATGCTGGGCGACCGTGCCGTCGCGGCCATCGACAGCTACGCCGAGCAGGGAACGTCCTTTCTGCTCAGCCTGCACTTCAACGCGCCGCATTGGCCGTGGGAGGCGCCAGGAGACCGAGCGGAATCGGATCGTCTGCGAGGCAGCAACCTGCGGCATTTCGACGGCGGCACCCAGCAGATCTATTTTCGCATGATCGCGGCAATGGACGCGCAGATCGGCCGCGTCTGGCAGGCGTTGGACGCGCACGGGCTGTCCGACAACACCATCGTGATCTTCACCAGCGACAATGGCGGCGAGCGCTTCTCCGACACCTGGCCATTCACCGGCATCAAGACCGAGTTGCTGGAGGGCGGGCTGCGCGTTCCGACCCTGATCTGCTGGCCCGCCCGGATTCCGGGTGGCCGCACCAGCGCGCAGGTGGCGATCACCATGGATTGGTTTCCGACGCTGCTGGAGGCGGCGGGCACGACGCCCGATACCGGCTATCCTCCAGACGGCATCAGCCTGCTGCCGGTGCTGATGGGGCAGCACGATCCGCTGCCGCGCACATTGTTCTGGCGCTACAAGACGAACGCGCAGCGCGCCGTGCGTGACGGCGATTTCAAATACCTCAAAATCCGCGACAACACGTTTTTGTTCGATGTCGTCGCGGACCCGCGCGAGCGCGCAAACCTCAAGGATCGCCATCACGCGCGGGCCGAGCGCATGGTGGCCGACTGGAACGATTGGAACGCCACGATGCTGCCGGAGATACCGGACAGCTTCGGCGAGACCTACACCGCGGCGCAACTGGCCGATCATATGGGGCTGTCGTAGCTGCCGGCGTTGCCCCCCGTCATGGCCGGGCTCGACCTTGCCATCCATCGCGGCACGGTGCCGGCACAGATGGCCGGGTCAAGCCCGGTCATGACGGTGGGAGCAGCGGGGCGTGACGTGGGGGGCGCCGGGGCATGACGATGCGGCCCGTTGCGTTGCGCCAGCCTGCTGCAATGCGGATCGCTGATCGATGATCGCCGGCGGTTTCAGTCAGGCGCACCGCGACACGGTGGTGGTCTTCGCCCGCGCGCCGCGGCTCGGCGCGGTGAAACGCCGGCTCGCCGCGGAGATCGGCGACCGGGCCGCGCTGCGCTTCCACACCGAAACGCTCAGCCGCCTGCTGCACAGGCTCTGCGCCGACCGGCGCTTCCGCACCGTGCTGGCGGTCACCCCGGATGGTTCGCGGCTGCGGCTGCCGCACCGCGTGGCATTGGCAGCGCAGGGCCACGGCGACCTCGGCCAGCGCATGCAGCGCGCCTTTCAACGCTTCCCGCATCGCCGGGTGGCACTCATCGGCTGCGACATCCCGGACGCCGATGCCGCCGACGTCGCCGCGGCGTTCCGTGCGCTCGGCCGCGCGGACGCGGTATTCGGGCCGGCGGCCGACGGCGGCTACTGGCTCGTCGCCATGAGTCCGCGCCGTCCCGCCCGACCGTTCGGCAACGTGCGCTGGTCCACGCAGCATGCGTTCGCCGACACGCTGGCGAATTTCGCCGATCGCCGGGTCACGCTGTTGCGTACGTTGCACGACGTGGACACGGCAGCGGATTGGCGTAGCTTGCGCGCCGCATGTCGAACATTGCCCGGATAGCACGAACGCGATTGCGCCGGCTGACCCGGCTGCCGCTGGTCTCGCCACGGCAGTGGCTGCGCCGGCTGGTGTTCTGGGTCGGCGCGGTGTTGGTCGCCGGTGTGGCGATCGGCTTCGCCGCACTTGCCAACATGGCCAGCGACGGCTTCGTCCGCGTGCAGGCCCCCCGCCCCTGGATCGCCCTGCTGATCTGCCCCGCGGGTCTGGCCGCATCGTTCCTGCTGACGCGCCACGTCTTCCCGGGCGCCCAGGGCAGCGGCATCCCGCAGGTGATCGCCGCCCAACACATGACCGATCGCGCCGCGATCGCCCGCGTGCTGTCGCCGCGCATCGCCGCGGGCAAGATCGCGCTGACGCTGCTGGGCCTGTGCTGCGGCGCGTCGATCGGCCGCGAGGGCCCCACGGTGCAGGTTGGCGCTGCCATCATGCATACGCTCGGGCGCCTGCTGCGCCTGCCGCGGCTGGACCTGGAGCGCGCACTGGTACTGGCCGGCGGCGCCGCCGGCGTGGCCGCCGCGTTCAACACGCCACTCGCCGGCATCGTCTTCGCCATCGAGGAACTCAGCCATTCGTTCGAGGCGCGGACCTCCGGCACCGTGCTCACCGCGGTGATCATTGCGGGCATCACAACGATCGCGCTGATGGGCAACTACACCTATTTCGGCCACACCTCGGCGGAACTCGATTTCGGTCGCGGCTGGATTGCGGTGATGTTGTGCAGCGTGGCCGGGGGGCTGTCCGGCGGCTTGTTCAGCGCCGCGTTGATCCGGTTTGCCCACGGCCTGCCGGGCCGGGTCGGGCAATGGCTGGCGCGTTATCCGGTGATATTCGCCGCGCTATGCGGATTGGCGCTGGCGCTGATCGGCATCGCCTCGCACGGCCAGACCTATGGCACCGGCTATGAGCAAGCGCGCGGCATGGTGGAAGGCACCACGACGCTGCCCGGTTCGTACGTGGTGTTGAAATTCGCGGCCACGGTGATCTCCTATATCAGCGGTATTCCCGGCGGATTGTTCGCGCCGTCGCTGTCGGTGGGTGCGGGACTCGGCGCCTGGCTGGCGCAGCTCATGCCGTCGGCTCCGGCGGGCGCAGTCGTATTGCTCGGCATGGTGGCGTATTTTTCCGGCGTGGTACAGGCGCCGATCACCGCGACCATCATCGTGATGGAAATGACGGACAACCAGCGCGTGACGATTCCCTTGCTGGCGACGGCATTTCTGGCATTCGGCGTGGCGCGGCTGGTATGCCGGCGGCCGATCTACGGCGCGTTGGCCAGGCGCTTCATGGATGCGCAGGCTCAGGCGGAGAATCGCTCCCGGTAGTCGCGCGGTGCCACCGCGAGCAATCGGAGAAAGCTGCGCCGCATGGTTTCCTCCGCACCGAAGCCGCAGCGCCTGGCGATATCCTTGATCGAGCGTCGCGTGCTGCCCAGGGCGTTGCGTGCGGCCTCGACGCGCAGGCGCTCCACCGCGCGTGACGGCGTGATGCCGGTGGCGGCGTGGTAATGGCGCGCGAAGCTGCGCTCGCTCATGCCGGCGCGCGCCGCGAGCTGCGGGACGGACAGGTCCTGGTGCAGGTTGCGCGCCATCCAGGCATGCAGCGCATCGAAGGCCGGGTCGGCCTGCAACATCAGGCCGGCGCTGAACTGCGCCTGTCCGCCGGGGCGTTTGGCGAACACCACCAGTTGCCGCGCCACCGCCAGCGCCGCGGCACGACCGAGATCCGCTTCGACGAAGGCCAGCGCGAGATCGATGCCCGCGGTGACGCCGGCCGAGGTCCAGACCGCACCGTCGCGCACGAAGATCGGGTCGCTTTCCACGCGCACCGCCGGGTAGCGTCGTGCCAGCTCGGCACAGCGGCGCCAATGCGTGGTGGCACGCCTGCCGTCGAGCAATCCGGCCGCGGCGAGCAGCAAGGCGCCGGTGCAGACGGAGGCGATGCGGCGGGACTCTTGGGCGCGCCGGGTCACCCAGCGGAGCAGCCGGCGATCGGTTGCTGCGTCGCGCACGCCGGTGCCGCCCGCGACCAGCAGCGTATCGAGCTTGCGGCGGGCGGATGGGAGCTTGTCAGCGATCAGCGTCAGGCCGGCCGAGGTGGTGACCGGCCCGGGCTGTTGCGCGACGACGTGGAGTGCGTAGGGCGGGTCTTGTCCGGCTTCGCACGCCAGTTCGTTGGCAGTGGCGAACACCTGCAATGGGCCGGCGACGTCCAGCAACTGCACACGCGGGAAGACCAGGATTTCGACGCTGCGTTGTAAACCTCTCGCGCGTTGCGTGCGGGAGAGGTTACGCCCTGAAGATTGACGAACGGCAGAGGCCTCCCCAACCGTCATGGCCGGCCCGCGGGTCAAGTGCCCGGGGGCAAGGCTTGACCCGGCCATCGATCGCGGCACCACGGCTGCATAGAGGACCGGGTCAAGCCCGGCCATGACGCGGGGAGCGCCGGTGCGAACCAGCCGGGAGTCAGTCATTACCGCCTCTGGCATTACGCGGACCGCTTGGCAGAATCCGAGGGATCTTTGGCATTTCCGCCAGATCGTGCCGTGCCATCATCCGGTTGTCCAGCAGGAGTTACCCCCATGGCTGCCATACGAATCGGACTGTTGCTCTTCCCCCGCATGACCCAGCTCGACCTGACCGGGCCGTTCGAGGTGTTCGCCAAGTTGCCCGATGCCCAGGTGCTGCTGCTCTGGAAAACGCTGCAACCGGTCGAAGCGGAATCCGGCCTGCGCATGCTGCCGCACGCCACGTTGCGTGATTGCCCGCCGCTCGACGTGGTCTGCGTTCCGGGCGGACCCGGCGTCAATGCGCTGATGGAGGATGACGACGTGCTTGGCTGGCTGCGCGCGCAGGCAGCGCAGGCGCGTTACGTCAGTTCGGTGTGCACCGGCTCATTGGTGCTCGGCGCGGCCGGCTTGTTGCGCGGCAAACGCGCCACGTCGCATTGGGCCTCGCGCGATCTGCTCTCGGCGTTCGGCGCCATTCCGACGGCGGGCCGCGTCGTGCGCGACGGCAACCTGTTCACCGGCGGCGGCGTCACCGCGGGGATCGATTTCGCGCTGACCATGGTCGCCGAGCTGGCCGGCCCGGCAGCCGCGCAAGCAATCCAGTTGCAGATCGAATACGCCCCGGCACCACCGTTCGACTCAGGAACTCCAGAGAGTGCGCCGCCGGAAGTTCTGGCTGCGGCGCAGGCAGCCGGTGCGCCGATGCGCGCCACGCGCGAGGCATTGGTAGCGCGCCTTGCTGCCTCTCCCGCCTTTGGCGGGAGCGGGTAGGACGAGGGTGACGCGTGCGCCCTGCTGCACCCTCGCCCTACCCTCTCCCGCGAAGCGGGAGAGGGGGTTTTACATGCTCCAGCAATCGCGGCATCAGCTCCACGAGATTGCAGGGGCGGTGCCGGTTGTCGAGTTGTGACTCCAATATGTCGTCCCACGCGTCCTTCACCGCACCGGTGCTGCCCGGCAAGGCGAACAGGTAGGTCCCGCCCGCGACGCCACCCAGCGCGCGGGACTGCATCGTCGAGGTGCCGATCTTCTGGTAACTCAGCATGCGGAACAATTCGCCGAAACCCTCGATCTTCTTGTCCAGCACACGCTCGAACGCCTCGGGAGTCACGTCGCGCCCGGTCACACCGGTGCCACCACTGGTAATCACCACGTCGATCTCCGGGTCGGCAATCCAAACCCGCAAACGCTGTTCGATCGAACCGGCGTCGTCCTTCTCGATCAGCCGCGCGACGACGCGATGCCCGGCCTTGACGATGCGCTCGGCCAGCACGTCGCCGGACGTGTCGTTCGCCGCCGTGCGCGTGTCCGACACCGTGAGCACGGCGATGTTCACCGCAATGAACGGGCGGCTTTCGTCGATGCGCGCCATGCTGCTGCCTCCTGTTGCCGCGGCCGCACCCTCAAGGGATCAGTGCAGGCGCGCCGAGGCGATCTTGCTCTCAACCGGAACCGGCGTGAAGCGCGGGAACTCTCCCGCCGCCATATCGTCAAGGCTGGGCGCGGGCACATGCAGGCGCGCCGCGTAGATCCACGTGTAGGTCAGTGCGCGTTCCACGAATCTGCGCGTTTCGTCGTTCGGAATCGCCTCAATGAACAGCAGCGGATCGCCGTCGTCGCGCATCGTCGTGGCCCAATGCAGAAACCCGCCCAGTCCCGCGTTATAGCTCGCCAGCAGCCGGAGCAGATTGCCGCCGATCGCATCCTGCGCGGCCAGCAGGATCACGTAGCGTTGCCCCAGTTCCAGATTGAGCGCCGGATCGTGCAGGCTTCCGTTGCTCAGCGACGCATCGCTGTCGACATAGTGCGCCGTCACCGGCATGAGCTGCATGAGCCCGCGGGCGCCCGCGGCGGATACCGCGGCGGGATCGAAATTCGATTCCACCCGGGTGAGCGCATAGACCAGCGCACGATCCACCCGAAAACCACCGGCCGGACGCAGCGATGGCAGCGCGAACTGCAATGCCTCGCCGGCGTCAGGGTCGATCGCTTCGCTCCATGCGGCGAGTTGCGCGGCGCAATCGGTCAGCCCGACGCCGGCGGCAACCAGCAGCAGCGCCCGACGCAGCGCGGGATCGTCCCGCACCACCGGCCACAATCCGCGCAACTCGTCTGCCGCCTGCTCCGGCTGGCCGACCTGCAACAGCGCGAACGCGCGCCATCCGGCATCGGTCGCGGCAATGGCGTCTACATCGGCCTGCGCCAACAGCGCGCCGCTCGGCACGATCCCGGTCGGCAGCCCGAGCAAGCGTCGGGCGATCAGCCCGTGCAGCGTCGTCCGCTCGGCCGCGGCACGTTGCAGCCAGCGCGCGGCATCCGCGGGATCATGCAGCCGATCCGCGGCGCGCGCGCCCCAGAACGCGGCCGCCGCGCGTTGTGACGCCGATGCGCGAGGGGCGTCGGCGGCGTTCGCGAACAGCCGCCGCGCCTCGGTTGAATGTCCCAGGCGCCAGGCCGCGAGACCGCCGATATACGCCGCCAGGCCGACGTCATGCTCGGCCAGTGTCGCATGCAGGGCGAGCCGCGCGACATGTAGCGCCTCAGCGTCGTCGTTTTGGGTGAACAGGGTGCGGGCGACCTCGCCACGCAGCAGCGCGGCATAAGCGGGGGGCAATCCCTTGCTCGTATCGATCAGCCGAAGCGCCGATTGCGGGCCGCCGTGCTGCAGCCGGGTCGCCACGGTGCTTTCCAGCGCGGGCTGCCGCGGCAGGGCGGCCGGTTCGGTCACGGCATCGGATGCCGGCGGTTCGCTCGGGCGCGGCGGGGGGACCGCGGCGATCACCGGCAGCGGCGGGACGGTCGCATCCCTGGGCAGCCGGCGCAGCAGCAAGGCGCGGATCGCCGGCGCATCCGGCTGGGTGGCATAGCGGCCAAGCCAGTCGGTCAACTCCTCGGCGGTCGCCCGATGGAACCGCCCCAGATCGCGTGCCGCGCGCAAATGCCCGAGCAACAGGTCGTTCTGTACCTCGCCGATGGCGCGGTCGGCAGCCTGGAGATCGCCGCGATCCTGCAAGACGAAGGCGCGGTGGACCAGGACAGCGTCGCTCGGGCTCAGCGGTTGTGGCAGCGCCACGCCGGCATTGCCGTCCAGCGGCGCGATGCGCGGCACGGCCATGGCGGTTTCATCATTCCCGGAAGCCTGCGCCGCCGGAGCGAACGCTCCGGCGAGGATCGCAACCCCAGCGAAGAACGCTCGGGCGGCGGGCAGACGGGAGCGCGTGTGATCGAGCCCTCGCATGCCGGATGCCCTATAGAGCGGCAGGCGAGACGGCAACCCTTTTCGGCGAGACGAGTTTCATGGAGTGAGACGCACTGTCCACAAATCAGGCGGTTAGCACGTGCGGTTGTGTCACGTTTCTGCGAGATCGGCGTCCAACGTCCGCCGCAACAGCCGCAGGGCGGCCCAGGCGTCCCGCCGCGCGCTTGGGGTGCGGGCGACCAGGCCGGGGCCGGGCATGACCAGGGCGGGGACCGGTGCGGCGGCGCCGGGCACGGCTACCTCGGTCCAGGCCGGTCCGGGTCGGCGGCGCGTTGGGCCGAGCAAGGTGCGGGCGGCGAGCGCGCCGGCCAGCACGATGCGCCGCGGCGCGGCCAGCGCGATCAGGCGATGCAGGAACGGCAGGCAGACGGCGACCTCGCCCGCGCTGGGCAGGCGTCCGCCCGGGGGGCGCCAGGGGATCAGCGGCGTCAGCAGCAACCCGTTCCGAATCAGGCCGACGCTGGCCAGCATACGGTCGAGGAGGAGGCCATCCGGGCCGGCGAAGGGGGTGCCGCTGCGGTCCTCGGCCTCGCCGGGCGGGTCGCCGATCAGCATCAGGCTGGCATCCGGATCGCCGGCGGCGAACACCAGATTGGCGGCGGTGTCACGCAGGGCACAGCCGTCGAATGCGGCCAATGCCGCGCGCAGGTCGTCGATGGTGCGTGCCTGGCCGGCGGCGGAGGCGGCCCGCTCGGCCGCGGTGCCTGACGTGGTGCCGGGGGGGGGCGCATGGGCGGAGGTGGGGATGGTGGAAGAGGAACGGGAAGGGGAAGGGGAAG
>JBEKNT010000174.1:0-18196 GCA_049522565.1 Acetobacteraceae bacterium | reverse complement strand
CCGAAGCACCGCGCGATCGTGGCGAAGCCGCGCGCGACGGCGCGTTGTTCCAGGGTTTCGGCGAGGTGGCGGCCATAGCCGGCGAGGACGGACACGATGGCGAGGATTTCCGCGATGCGCGCGGGCGCGGGGCTGCCGGGCCGGTCCTGTGGGGGAGCGGATGGGGGAGCAAGGCCGGCGGTGTTCTGCGCAGCGGACACGGTTTGAGAGACTAACGGATTGGGTTGGGCGGAGTCAAGGATTATTTTCCGGACAGTGGCGACGTTGGGTGGGGAGCGGATGTGGGTAACAGATTCGGTCCCTGATCTGCTGCCGACTTGACGTGGGTGAGCTGCAGACTTGCACCGGAACCAACATCCGGATATATATCCAGGGATAGGTGGGGATCGTGGCGAATGGCCAGTCGTGCACAGAAAAGGGCGATCGCGAATTACCGGTCCGGGCTGACGGGGCGGGGCATTGTTCGATTCGAACTGCAGGCTTTCGAAGCCGACCGCGACCTCATCCGAGCGTTGGCGCGCAAGCTGGTCGAGGCGGGGCCGGATGTTGGGCAAATCCGGCGGACGGTGCAACAAGCCGTCTCCGGCGAATCCCGCAAACCCGGCGGCATCCTGGCCGCGTTGCGTCGGTCGCCACTCGTCGGCGCCGATCTCGATCTGACGCGCCCGCGTGAAGCGGGGCGCAAAGTCGACCTGTGACGCGCTATCTTCTCGATACCAACATTATCAGCAACGCTGTCAAACCACAGCCGTCGCAGTCGCTCGTCGCTTGGATGGCGGCCCAGCGTGACGAGGATTTGTTCATCGCCTCGCTCACCCTGGCAGAAATCCGCCGCGGCATTCTGGAGAAGCCGCATGGCAGGAAACGTGCCCTGCTCGATGCGTGGTTCTCCGGGCCAGAGGGACCACAGGCGCTGTTTGCCGGTCGCATTCTGCCGTTCGATGACAGGGCGGGCCTGGTTTGGGCGCGCTTGATGGTGGAGGGCAAGGTGGCCGGTCGGCCACGCAGCGCGCTCGACATGATCATCGCCGCCGTCGCCGTGGCGCATGAGTGCACGATCGTCACCGACAACGAGAGGGATTTCGCCGGGCTTCGAATTATGAATCCGATGCATGGGGCAAGCTGATGGGCCGGCAGATTGAGGCTGGCGCGAGGCGCCGACGTGGGCGGCGGATTCGGTTTGGGGCTGCTTTGCGCCTACGGGGGTCGCTCTATGCCGCGTCGCCGTCGCTCGAATGCAGACGTTCGGCCAAGTGCCCGCAAAAGGGCGCATTCCTGCCCGTCTAGCCCAGCCTGGCCCAGAGTTACCGCAATCCCAGCATTACTTCCATCTCCCAGCTAAGGTGAGAGTCTACCAGTAAATATGAAACCGCCTTCTTGCGCACACAATTAAGCACAATATTTGCCTTGTTGCCGTTGATCGCGGTTAGAATGACACCGGCCGGGCCGTTTGGAGTACCCTTGGCCGCGCGCGCCGCTATTTCCTGGTAGTGGTCCAGACGGACGCCGAGAAGCTGGTTCACGACCTTATTGAATCGATTATTAAGATGAGGATGATCTCTCGCTTCGTCGGATTGAACCAGACCGCCTCCAAGGTCGCCTACCGCCAGCCTTTTCAGTTCATTGCGGCTGACCAAGCCAGTTTTTTCCAGCTGCTGGAGGAAGAACGAATCATTATGGAACTGGCCAGCGCCGGACAATGCGGTGTCCACCGCCTCGATAAGAGGTGCCTCCCTCCGGGGATCGTTTGCCAGCCCAAAGATTGCTTTGTACCCGGGCGCCCCGAGGCAGTGGGCTCGCAAGAACCCCTCCCGCTCCCTGTCGTCGAGACCAGGGGGAAGGACAGGCCACCCGTTGTCCAGGGAAAGGCACTCCTTGCTGGTCCCGTTGATGATTTCGCTCAGGCGCATGGCCAACTTTGTCGCCGAATGCTCGATGTCGGTCGGCGGCATCCCCGGCGGCGTGCAGATTGCGGGAATCACTGGAAGTAGTTTGTTTCGCCGTGGCTTCCACTCGGCGTACCCCATCCGCGAGCGGTATCCCATTTCGTCGATCGGTGCCTTGATCGATTTTCCCCAGGCTACGAGGATACCGGTTTGGGACCGCTGCAGCAGCGCCTCGACCAGCCACGTCGCATTTCGGTAGAAGGTCCGGATCTGGCGGGCCCATTCAAGCTCGTCGCCCGGGTGTCTGGTGCGGCCCGCGTGGAAGACCCAAACCTCCTTGAGTACGTTCCCAGATTCCTCGCGCAGGCGCTTTTGCAGTCCGGAGACCCACGGAGCATTCGAGGCAAGTTCGCGTATTGCGCGAAGGCGATCAGGCGGAAACTCTTCCTCGTTGAGCTTAGTCACGATCTGGCCTTGCTGCTCTGCCAGTTCTTTCAGACGGTGCGCTTTGTCGACGTTGATCTTGCCGCCCATCTGTTCGATCGCTGCAGCCTGGCTGAGCCCCTGGCCCAACAGATTGACGAACACATCGTCGATGTCGCTCTCCTCCGAGCAGGTTCGCTCGTTGCGCGGCATTTGTTGTCCCCCCTTTTCTAGATCGTGCCTTAGAGCATCAACCTGGCTTCCGGTGGTCGGATGTCGGACAGCATGCTCCACACGCGGTGAAAGTCGAATCGCCGTTCACGAAGAGCCTGCAGTTCGAAATCGGCTGAGAGCACCAAAACGCCAGCCGTCTCCATCGAACCCGGCACTCCCTTGAAGCCTTGTGCGAACCGGTACGCCGCGGTGCGCAGGACCACGTAGATTGCGACCTCAGATCCCTCGATAAGCGCAATGATATTCACGGTCGCAGCGTCCCCCACGGTGCGCTCCCACTTCTCGATGAAGTCTGCAGCAATGGATACCGTTGCCGGGCCGCTGAACCTGGCTCCGCACAGGGGGTAGTCGCCTTCAAAGCCGATTGGCGTGAATAGCGCCGGCGGCCGATTTGCCGCCGCGCGCTGGATGGGCAGGTCGCCAAAGCCGGGCTGTGGCTGGCCGACATGGAAATGGCGGTGCTGAGACAAGGACGCACCGGATGCTGCCGTGGCATTGAAGAACGCGATGTAGCCCGGCAAAACCAAAGCGAGGCGGGAGACCTGGCGGAGGGTCCGCTCGATCATCGGGCGTTGCTTGGCGGGATGCAGCGAGCGCCAGGACTGGGGTTCGTGCTGTTCGGTGGCGATCGTCGCGTGATTGGGCAGAAACCCGAAGATATTGGTGAGACCCACCATCGGTTCGTCCTCAAGGCGGAACTTTAGCCAGTGTTGTGCGCCCCCTGCGATAATTGTTGGCAAGTCGAGGGGACAAACATTAGGCTCCATTGGCCGACTTTGCCGCTTCTCATTCGCCAGCAGGACGAAGTGCTTCTCGGTGACGGCGTCGCCCACATAATAGGTGGGGATGCTGTTCGGGTCGAAGGTACAATTACCTGCGTCTGAGTCGGCCTTGAACAAGGCCGGCACTGCCCGGTCAAGGGGTTTGCCGACCAACGAGTCGATGCGCGGGTCCGCTTCGAGGACCGTGGTGCCGAATCGTACTGCCATTGGTCTTCTCCTAGTTCGCGTTACAATCAGCGATTGGAGGGACGAATTCCCGTGCAGTGGGCAACTTTCTTTTGTATCGCTTGGAGGGTGGGTGCAAATTCTTGCGATGGCACTCGCCGCGGCAGGAACATTCGCGCGGCGTCGCTTGAGTCAACGTGAATGTCCGCATCCGCTCTCCGTGCGCCGGAAGCTGCCCTTCCGATTCCGGCCAGCACCGGCCACCGTGCCGAAAGCGTGCAACGCTCGCCCCCTCTCGGAACCGCCTCTCCCGCGCCATCCGACCCGCCACTCCCCGCTGGCGGACCAGCCGCACACGTGGCAAGAACCCCCACGGCAACCCCACCCAACGCCAAGGCACGCATGAAAACCGGCATCGTCGTCTTCCCCGGCATCAACCGCGAGCGCGACATGGCGATCGCGCTGGAACGCTCCGGCGCCAAACCGCGCATGGTCTGGCACAAGGAGACCGACCTCGCCGGCCTCGACCTGATCGTCATCCCCGGTGGCTTCAGCTTCGGCGACTACCTCCGCTGCGGCGCCATGGCGGCGCACTCCCCGGTCATGTCCGCCATCCGCGCGCATGCGGAGCATGGCGGCTACGTCCTCGGCGTCTGCAACGGCTTCCAGATCCTCACCGAGGCGGGCCTGCTCCCCGGCGCCCTGTTGCGCAACGCCACGCTGCGCTTCCTCGCCCGCGACTGCCACCTGCGGGTCGAACGCACCGACACCGTATTCACCGCGCAATTCCAGCGGGGGGAAACCTTCCGCTCGGTGATGGCGCATGGCGAGGGCAACTACTTCGCCGACGACGCCACGCTCGACCGGCTGGAGGGCGACGGCCTGGTGGCGTTCCGCTACGCCACGCCGTCCGGCGAGATCACCCCGGAAGCCAACCGCAACGGCAGCGCCCGCAACATCGCCGGCATCCTCAGTCCCAACCACCGCGTGCTCGGCCTGATGCCGCACACCGAGGACCTGGTCGATCCGCTGATGGGCGGCGCCGACGGCAAGCCCCTGTTCGACGCACTGGCGGCGGCGTAGATCGGGGCATGACACGATCCGTTCAACGTTGAACGCGCATGGTGGTCACCCGAGGAACGCGAAGAGAGCGCGTCCTGTTGCATAAACTCGTGGCCCCTGAAAACGGTTTTCACCGCGGATTTCGCAAGCGGGAACTGGCGAAATTCCCGCTGGCCAGGGGTCATGGACGAACGGCGACCGGTTGACTGACCTGCATCAGATCGGTCCATCGCTCGGCGCTCGATTCTGGACGGATCGTGCAGTGACCCCGTGTCCCCCGGGGTGGCCGCGCGTCGCCTGCCCGGCCATCGGCGGCGCGGCCGGCACCAGCAGCCCCGCACGATGGCGCTGCCGGTTCAGCGGGTCTTCAAGGCCGTCGTCGAGGATGGCCGCCCGCCATCGCGCCCGCTATACCACCCCCGTAATGCGCAATCCCCCCCGATGACCGAAGCCACAACCCCAGCCCCCACCGTCAACCAGGCCCTGGCGCGCGAGTTCGGCCTCAGCGCCGACGAGTACGCCAAGGTCCTGGAGATCATGGGCCGCACCCCGAGCCTGACCGAGCTCGGCGTGTTCAGCGTCATGTGGTCGGAGCATTGCAGCTACAAATCCTCCCGCGTCTGGCTGCGGCAACTGCCGACCAGGCGCCCCTGGGTGATCCACGGCCCGGGGGAAAACGCCGGGGTGGTGGATATCGGCGACGGGCTGGCCGCCGTGTTCAAGATGGAATCCCATAATCACCCGAGCTTCATCGAACCCTACCAGGGTGCCGCGACCGGCGTCGGCGGCATCTTGCGGGACGTGTTCACCATGGGCGCCCGGCCGATCGCCAACCTGAATGCGCTGCGCTTCGGCCGGCCGGACCACCCGCGCACCAGGGCGATCGTCGACGGCGTGGTGCGGGGCATCGGCGGCTACGGTAACTGCGTCGGTGTCCCTACCGTCGGGGGGGAAGTCAATTTCCACCACGCCTATGACGGCAATCCGCTGGTCAACGCAATGACCGTCGGCATCGCCCGCACCGACCGGATTTTTCTCAGTGCCGCCGCCGGCATCGGCAATCCGGTGGTCTATGTCGGCTCGAAGACCGGGCGCGACGGCATCCACGGCGCCACCATGGCCTCCGCCGAGTTCGCCGCCGATTCGGAGGAGAAACGCCCCACCGTCCAGGTCGGCGATCCGTTCACCGAGAAGCTGCTGATCGAGGCCTGCCTGGAGCTGATGGCGACCGACGCGATTGTGGCGATCCAGGACATGGGTGCCGCCGGCCTGACCAGTTCGTCCGTGGAAATGGCCGCCAAGGGCGGCGTCGGCATCGAGCTGGACCTCGACCAGGTGCCAGCCCGGGAAACCGGCATGACCGCCTACGAGTTCATGCTCTCCGAAAGCCAGGAGCGCATGCTGATGGTGCTGCGCCCCGATCGCGAAGCCGCCGCCCGCGCCATCTTCGACAAGTGGGAGCTGGATTTCGCGGTGATCGGCCTGCTGACCGATACCGGCCGCATCGTGGTGCGCCACCACGGCGCGGTCGAGGCCGACATCCCGCTGGCGCCGCTGAACGACCAGGCGCCGCTGTACCACCGTCCCACCGCCGAGACGCCGAAGCAGCCGATGCTGAACCCGGCCAAGATCGAGGACCGCCTCGGCCTGGCCGCGGGATTGCTCAAGCTGATCGCCTGCCCCGATTTGTGCTCGCGCGCCTGGATCTGGGACCAGTACGACAGCACGGTCGGCGGCCTGACCGTGAAGCGTCCGGGTGCCGCCGACGCCGCCGTGGTGAAGCTGGACGGCTACGACCGGGCGCTGGCGCTCACCACCGACTGCACGCCCCGCTATTGCGCCGCCGACCCGGAAGCCGGCGCCGCCCAGGCGGTGGCCGAGGCTTGGCGCAACCTGACCGCGGTCGGCGCCAGGCCGCTGGCGCTGACCGACAACATGAACTTCGGCAATCCGGAAAAACCGGAGATCATGGGCCAGTTCGCCGCCGCCATCCGCGGCATGGCCGCCGCCTGCGAGGCGCTGGATTTTCCCACCGTGTCCGGCAATGTCAGCCTGTACAACGAGACCGAGGGCCGCGCGATCCTGCCCACCCCGGTGATCGGCGGCCTGGGCGTGCTGGAGGATGCCGCCACCGCCGTGGGCATCGCGCTGCCGCCCTGGCTCGACATCGTGGTGATCGGCGCCACCAAGGGGTGGCTCGGCCAATCGCTCTGGCTGCGCGAGATCGCCGGCCGCGAGGAAGGCGCGCCGCCCGCGGTGGACCTGGCGGCCGAGCGCAGCAACGGCGACTTCATCCGTGGTCTGATCCAGTCCGGCGGCGCGCGCGCCTGCCACGACGTGTCCGACGGCGGCATCCTGGTCGCACTGGCGGAGATGGCGCTGGCCGGCGGCGTCGGCGCCCGCCTGTTCACCCACCCCCGCGACGTCCCCGGCCACGCCTTCTGGTTCGGCGAGGACCAGTCCCGTTACCTGGTCGCCGTCCCCGATTCGGCTGCGTTGATCCGCACTGCCGAGGCCGCCGGCATCCCCGCCATGCGCATAGGAACATCCGGCGGGAAGGATTTGACACTGCCGGATGGTGGCACAATATCCGTCGAGGCGTTACGCGCCGCGCACGAACGCTTCCTTCCGCTCTGGATGGACGCGACCTGAAGGGAGATGCCCGCATGGCCATGGCGGCGAGCGAAATCGAGGCGCTGATCAAGGCCGCGCTTCCCGACGCGCGCGTCACCGTGGAGGATCTCGCCGGCGACGGCGACCACTATGCGGCGACGGTGGTCTCCGAGACGTTCCGCGGCATCCCCCGCGTCAAGCAGCACCAGATCGTTTATGCCGCCTTGCGCGGCCGTATGGGGGGCGAGCTGCACGCCCTCGCGTTGCAGACATCCGCACCCGCATAGGAGATTGCCAATGGCTGAAGTGTTCGACCGGATCGAGAGCGAAGTAGGGCAGAACCCGGTGATGCTCTACATGAAGGGCACGCCGCTGTTCCCGCAATGCGGCTTCTCCGCCCGCGTCGTGCAGATCCTGACCCATCTGGGCGTGCCGTTCCAGTCGGCCAACGTCCTGGAGGAGCCGGAACTGCGCGAGGGGGTCAAGGAGTTCTCGCAGTGGCCGACCATCCCGCAGCTCTATGTCGGGGGAGAATTCGTCGGCGGCTGCGACATCGTGATGGAGATGTTCCAGTCCGGCGAACTGGAGACGCTGCTGGCGGAGAAGGGCGTCCCGCACAGCAAAGCTGCCTAGCGTCCTCTGCCGCGGCGCAGGGGCAGGCCGCGCAGCGGAGTGACGGAGCGTGCGGGGGGCGTGCAAGCCCCGCGCGGCCGTTAAGCAAACCTTCACCACAACGGCGCAAAGACACCAGGGGTTCGGTCCCCTTGGTGCCCTTGTGCCTTTGCGGTGACGCTGCTTGCGGATAGTCGTCGTTACCCCGGCCTTCAATGCCGCCCCGTTCATCGCCGACGCGATCCGCTCGGTGCTGGGACAGACGCATCGCGACCTGCGTCTGGTGGTCGTCGATGACGGGTCCACCGATGCGACTGCCGCTGTTGTCACCGGCTTTGCCGACCCGCGGCTGACGCTGATCTGGCAATGCAATGCCGGTGTCGCCGCCGCCCGCAACCGCGGCATGGCCGCCGTGGCTGGCGACGCGCTGCTGTTCCTCGATGCCGACGACTGGCTGGCGCCCACGGCGCTCGCCTTGCTCGCTGCCACGTTGGGCCAGGCACCGCAGGTGGTTGCCGCAGTCGGTCCCTATGTGCGTGTGGACGCCCGGGGCCACCGGACCGAGCGCCGGAACCGCCGCCTGCCCGCCGCGCCGCGCGACTTGCTCGCGGCGCTGGTGGTACGCAACCAGTTTGCCAATGGCGGGCATGTGCTGATCCGCCACGCCGCCGCGCGGCAAGCCGGCATGTTCCGCCCGGGCGTCGTCTATGGCGAGGACTGGGACTATTTCGTGCGCCTGGCGCTACAGGGACCGTTCGCGTTCGTCGCAACGGCGGTGCCGCTGCTGTTCGTCCGGTCGCGCGCCGAGGGGGCGTATCGTCGTCTTGCCGCCGAGCCCGACGCCTTTGCCCCCTGCATGGCGGCGATCTTCGGCAATCCCGATCTGGTCGCGCGGCTCGGCGCCACCCGCCTGGCGGGACTGCGCCGCCTGGCCGAGGCGGAGAACGCCTGGATCATCGGCCGCGAACTGGTGCGCCAGGGGCGAAGGGCAGAGGGACAGCGTTGGTTGACGCGCTCGGTCGCCGCCGCACCGTCGCTCCGACGCGTCGGGCTGCTGGCGGCGGCACACGCGTTGCCGCTGCTGCCGCAAGCCTGGCGCGGCCCGTTCCGAGCCTACGCCGTTGCAGGCGCAAGCCCGGCGTGACCGGCGTCGGTCTCGATCGACTGGCCTCGATAGGGATGGACGTGCGGCAAGCACGGCCCTGGCGGACGCCTTCGATGCTTCGGAGAGCGGCGCGTCGCCCGGTCCGCCGGCAAGTGCTGCCGGCAATCGGATGCCGAGATCGGATCGATCGTGGCGGCACCGCGCCAGGCAACCCGCGTGTGGCGGGTGATTTGCCGCCGGGCCAGGGCTTTCAGAGGAGTCCGTTCAGGTAGGTGAACATGCGGGTCAGGGTCGTGCTGATCGTCGATGCCCACGCCACGACGGCTAACACCATCAGGGCTCTGACCAGCCAGTACTGCGTCGTCCTGCCGGCGAGGCGGGCGCGATCCATCCTCTGCTCTGTCAGCGAGCGGCTGGCGCTCATGCAACCGTTTGGGGTTGCAAGCAGCGGCGCCTGCTGGGGACCTGCCAGGACTGCATCATAAATGATACATTGCCTTATGTTCAAGACGAGCTTGCCACGAAATTAGCTACGACACTCTTGCATTTTCGGGACAACCGGGCGGTTTCGCCGGGCCGCAGCCAACCTTGCTGCCGCCGGCATGACCGTGGAAGCCGCCAAGGTCGCAGAGCGTCACTATAATACCTTGGAAGCGCTGAGTTTTCTGTAACCCCACGCCGGTCGCCCGGGAGTGAGAGCCGTCTAATATTCGCCATGTCATTGCATAAAATAGTGGCTTCGCGGGATTTCTGGGGTGGGCCGCGCGACCGCAGCGCGCAGGCGTCGGCGTGCCGCCGGCCGGCGCTGCTCCGCCCGCATCACATGGCCCCCTCCCGTCCACCCAGCCAACTGAAGGGTCCCAAGGGCTCCGCCCTTGGCGGGGATCCAAGGGGCAGAGCCCCTTGGTGGGGTTCCAGGGGCGAAGCCCCTGTCTTGCTTCCTTCACCCGATTGCCCGGACTGCCCCCGGAAGAGCCGAGACAAGCCCGGTGCGCTTCGCTAGGATCGTTGCGGGGATCATCAGGGACGGAGATCCGGTTGCAGGCCCAGCGCGAAATCGTGGGTTTTCTGTCGGCATACCAGGAAATCTGGCACAGGTTCTTCCCGGACCTGCATCGCCGCGGCCAGTGGCATCTGGTCTGCCACCTGTGCGTGCGCGCGCGCGCCGGCGCACCGGTGGGCGAACTCTCCGGCATGGTCAAGCAGGTCTTCCTGCTGGACGATGCCACCGTGCGCGAACGCCTGGGCGAGCTGTATCGGCTCGGGTTCTCCGCCATCGAGCCGGCCGACCGGCCGGTCTCCGCCCGTACGCTGGTGGTGCCGACGCCGCTGCTGACGGCCAAGTTCGACGGCCATCTGATCGAGACGGCCGGCCGCCTGCTGGAGACGGCGCTGGCAGGCAACGCGCCGCGCCGCCGCGCCGCTCCGGCGCAGATCGATCCCGAGACGCGCCGCAAATTGCTCGAGGCCATCGAGGCCTGCGACCATGCCTGGGTGGCGGCGCTGGAGCGAGTGCTCGAATCGATGGGCCTTTCGGTTGCGCGCCGCCTTGAAGCGCGCCGCCACCTGCTGTCTCCGTCGCATCGCCTGCTGACGCTGATCGCGCTGGGAAACTGGTACGGATTGCCGCCGCAGGACGAGGGCGAAGGGCTTCTCGCCGACGACATGGCGGCCGAATTGCTCCGGCTGCAGCGGCAGAATTTCCAGACCACGCGTGACCACATCGCCGGGCTGTTGCAGCTCGGCTTGCTCGAACGCCGCGCCGGGCGGGCTCTGCGCGTGGCGCTGGCGGAGAGCGCCGCCGTGGAGTTGGACGCCGCCCTGGGACTGGCCGCCCAGAACCTGGCACAGCTTGCGACGACGCTCGGCGGCGGCGAGGCGGATATCGACAAGACCGGCATATCGCACGTGCCGATCGAGCCTGCGGCGGCGCGCGTGCTGGTCGTCACGCGCGAGGGCGAGCCGGAGCAACGCGTGGCGCTGGGCAGCGAGCCGCTGGTCATCGGCCGCGCCCCGTCGAGCGGGCTGATGCTCGCGGCGCATGAGGTGTCGCGCGCGCATTGCCGCATCGCCGCCGTGGGAGAGACGGTCAGCATCGCCGACCTGGAGTCAACCAACGGCACCTTCGTCGATGGCAAGCGGATCGCCGGCACCGTCGCCTTGCCACAGGGTGTCGTGGTGCGGATCGGTCCCTTCCGGCTGCATTGGGAGCCGGCGGAGGACGTGGAGGGTACGATGCCGGGCTTCCCGGCCGGCGCCGGCCAGGCGCGGCGCCGCAGGACAAGCTGAACGAAACCGGAAAATCGGCGAACCCTGCCAGTCTGATTTCGCGAAATCTCCCGGCCCGGCCACCGGAAAACCACGCGGCATAGTCCCCCAGGATTGGCGCCCGATACTTCCAGTGGCGTCACGTTCCGCCGCCGGCCTATGTCCCTGGCGTGCCGCATGGTGTGGCACATTTCCCGGAACCCAAGCCCTAACTTCCCGGGATGACAGCCGATGCCGGGGAGGAAGTCCCGCCCGTGGCGGTGAGGACCGATCCGGCAACGCCTGGCCACGCCGGGTGTCGTCCAGGGAGCGAAGTGAGCCGCAAGGCGACTCACTTCGCGCTTTTTTTCGCCATGGCGGGAGCAGGGTTTACAGGCCCACCAAACCCCGCGCGAACTCCTCGGCGTCGAACGGCCGCAGATCCGCCGCTTGCTCGCCGACGCCCACCGCGTGCACCGGCAGGCCGAAGGTTTCCGCCAGCGCCACCACGATGCCGCCGCGCGCGCTGCCGTCCAGCTTGGTCACCACCAGGCCGGTCACGTCCACCATCTCCTTGAAGACGCGCACCTGCTGCACCGCATTCTGCCCGGTGGTCGCGTCCAGCACGAGCAAGACCGAGTGCGGCGCCGTCACGTCCTGCTTGCGCATCACGCGGATGATCTTGCGCAGCTCCTCCATCAAAGCGGCCTTATTGTGCAGTCGCCCGGCGGTATCGATCAAAAGCACATCGGCGCCGTCGGCCCTGGCGCGGGTCAGAGCATCGAACGCCAGCCCGGCGGGATCGGCACCGGGGCCGCCGGCCACCACCGGGGCGCCGACGCGCTCGCCCCAGATCTGCAATTGCTCCACCGCCGCGGCGCGGAACGTGTCGCCCGCCACCAGCACCGGGCGCTTGCCCTCAGCGCGGTATTGCAGCGCCAGCTTGCCGATCGTCGTGGTCTTGCCGGTGCCGTTGACACCGACGACCAGCACGACATGCGGCTGCTTCGCCGGATCGAGGATCAGCGGCCTGGCGACCGGCGCCAGGATGGCGGCGATTTCCTCGGCCAGGGCTTGCTTGACCTCGGCGTCGGTGACCTCCTTGCCGAAGCGGGAGCGCCGGAACGCGGCGATCACGCGCGCGGCGGCTTCCGTGCCGAGATCGGCGGCGATCAGCAGCTCTTCCAGCTCCTCCAGCGCGGCGTCGTCCAGCCGGCGCTTCTGGAATACCGTGGTGATGCTCTCGGTGAGCTTCTGCGTCGAGCGCGAAAGCCCTTCCTTCAGGCGCGAGAACAAGCCGCCGAGTGCCATGGGATTATACCGCTCCTGCGGGGCGGGAGAGGTTGCTTGGCTCGGCGACCAGCCCCTCGTCCGTCGCCCCGACCACCCGCGCCGCGATCAGCGTCCCGGCCGCCACGGGCACAAGCAGTCGCACCGGCGCGAAATGCTCGGAATGACCGGTGTCGCCGGTCTCGGTGAGCAGTACGATGGTCCGGGAAGACGTGCAGGAAGGGCAGCTCGGCCGCTTCGACGAAGGCCAGGGTCTCGGCGAACAGCGCGTCGGTTTCGGTGGGGAAGCCGGCGATCAGGTCGGCGCCGATTGCGATGCCCGGGCGCAGTGCGCGGGCGCGATCGATCGCCGCGCGGGCATCGGCACACCGGTGCCGCCGCTTCATCCGCTTCAGGATCAGGTCGCTGCCGGCCTGTAGCGACAAATGCAGATGCGGCATCAGGCGCGGTTCGTCAGAGAGCAATCGCCACAGGTCGTCGTCGATCGCTGCCGGGTCCAGTGAGGAAAGCCGCAGCCGGGGCAGGTCCGGCACCAGCGCCAGCAGCCGGCGCACCAGTTGGCCGAGCGCGGGTGCGCCGGGCAGGTCGGGACCGTACGAGGCGATGTCCACCCCGGTGAGCACCACCTCCTGGTAGCCGGCCGCCACCAAAGCGCGCACCTGCGCCACCACGGCCCCCATCGGCACGCTGCGCGACGGGCCGCGGCCGAACGGGATGATGCAGAAGGTGCAGCGATGGTTGCAGCCCTGCTGCACCTGGACGAAGGCGCGGGTGCGGCCGGCGAACGCGGTGACAAGCTGCGGCGCGGTGTCGCGCGCGGCCATGATGTCGGACACCGCCGACGCCGCACCCGGCGCCCAGCTTTCCGGCTCCAGCTTGTTCTGGTTGCCGAGCACGCGCACCACGTTGGGCAGTGCGGTCCAGGCGGCGGGGTTGAGCTGCACGGCGCAGCCGGTGACGACGATGCGCGCGTCCGGGCGCTCGCGGGCGGCGCGGCGGATCGCCTGGCGGGCCTGGCGTTCGGCCTCGGCGGTGACGGCGCAGGTGTTGACGATGATGGTATCGGGCTGCGGTGCGTCGGTCTGCGGTGCATCGGGCTGCGGTGCATCGGTCTGCGGTGCGTCGCCGGCAGCGGTGCGACACAGGCCGCCGGCGCGGGTCAGGGCGCCGGCATCGGCGCGGGCGGCGAGTTCGCGTATCACCTCCGACTCGTAGGCGTTCAGCCGGCAGCCGAAGGTGAGCACCTCGGTTGTCATGCGGGATAGGCCTCGAGGATGACCTCGCCGGTGAATGCGGTGGCCACCGGCCCGGTCATGAGCACGCGATTTCCCCCGGGGCCGTCGTCGCGCCATTCGATGGTCAGTTCCCCGCCGTCCACCAGCACGGTGGCGCGGCGAGCGGCGAGGCCGCGGCGGTGGGCATTGACCAGCGCGGCGCAGGCGCCGGAGCCACAGGCCAGCGTCAGCCCGGCGCCGCGCTCCCACACGCGCAGCCGGATGCGGTCCGGTGCCAGCACCTGGGCGAAGCCGATATTGGCATGCTCTGGGAACAGCCTGTCATGCTCCAGGACCGGGCCGAGTTGCTCGATCGGCAGCGCGGCCAGGTCGGCGACGAAGAACGTCGCGTGCGGGTTGCCCATGCTGGCCGCGGCAGGGTCGGCCACCGGGCCGAGCGCCAGGTCGAGGTGCAGCGTGTCCATCGGCCGGGCGAGCGGGACGTCGGTCCAGTCGAGCCGAGCCGGCCCCATGTCCACCCGCACCCGTCCGTCCGGCAGCACGTCGGCGGGCAGGTTGCCGGCGACCGTGCGAATCACCTGGTGCGGCCGTCCGGTTTCGGCGGCCAGCAGGCTGGCGACGCAGCGCGTGGCATTGCCGCAGGCGCCGGCCTCGCCGCCGTCCGGGTTGCGGATGCGCATGAAGGCATCGGCGTTCGAGCCGGCGGGGGGAGGCTCGATGGTGATGAACTGATCGCAGCCGATGCCGGTGCGCCGGTCGGCGAGCGCGGCGGCGCGGGCCGCGGTGAAGCCAAGCCCGCCGGACCGCTCGTCGAACACGACGAAGTCGTTGCCGCAGCCGTGCATCTTACGGAAGGGGGCGCGCATGCCGGTGGATATAGAGCCGGATCGGCGGGCGCGCCATGCGGGGCTGCTGCTTCGTGCACGCGCAGGCGGGGCGACCGGCCGTGACGGCCGTGACGCGCAAGGTCGCTCCCGCCCATCAGCGGCAGCACCGCCAGCACCTTGGTCGTTGCCGAAGCTCCGCGTCGGCCATCACGTGCCGGGGGAGCAGGACAGGGCAGCAGGATGCCTATCGACGCCGGCACCTCATGGTAGCAGAGTGCCGCGGCGCCAACGCCGCACGCCGGCCCAGGAGTACCGCAGCATGCTGCCACCGTTTTCGCAGCCCGGCCCGGTCGACCTCGATGCGCTGAACGAGTACCTGCTGTCGGACCGCTCGCCGCCCGAGTGCATGGACGTGTCGCAACTCGACGGCTTCCTGGCGGGCGTTCTGGTCGGCCCGGAAATGATCGTGCCGAGCGAATTCCTGCCGGTCATCTGGGCGGGCGCGCAACCG
This sequence comes from Acetobacteraceae bacterium, assembly GCA_049522565.1. Taxonomy (GTDB): domain Bacteria; phylum Pseudomonadota; class Alphaproteobacteria; order Acetobacterales; family Acetobacteraceae; genus JASHVB01. The sequence continues at coordinate 3,204 of JBEKNT010000174.1, read as the reverse complement.
GACTTCGCCGATGCGGCGGAAGCCGAGGCGATCCTCGGGTCGATCCTCGGCCGCTACAATGAAATCGCCGAGAGTTTGGATGCCGTGCCGCCGAGCTACGCGCCGGTGTTCTGGCAGGACCAGGCCGGCAACAGCATCACCGAGGATTGGGCGGTCGGCTTCATGCAGGCCGTCGCGCTGCGTTCCGATGCGTGGGAGCCGGCATTGTTCGACGACGAGACCGCGATGCTGCTGATCCCGATCGGCATCATCGCCGGACTGTCGGAGCCGGAGATCGGGCTGAACGACGCGACGCTGTCGGATGAGTTTCTCGATGAATTGATGGAGCGCGCCGCCGACCTGCTGCCGGGATGCGTGCTCGGCTTGCGGGCGTTCTGGATGGAACGTGCCGACGCACGGCCGGCGAGCCGGTCGCCCGGCGGCAAGCGTCGGCACTGACCGCAGCCATCGGTCACGCCCGACTGCGACCTTGCATTGCGGGTTGACCACCGGCCGGCGACCCGCCCCGAAGCAAACTGCGGCGCTCACCGGGAGGGGGCGTTCGTTTCTTGCCAGCAGCGAAGCCAACCCGGCGCTTCCCTGCCTGGAGGTCGCGGCGCGTCAGGCGGGGTGATTGCTGCGTCGCTGCGCGCCGCGCGATGCCAGTTTGCTGCGGCCAGGCTCGGCGCTTTCCCGCTGCCGGCCCGCAATCTTTCGGCCAATTGCTGCATCGGCATCTGCTGCTGCGCGATGTCCCGCGCGGCTGCCTTGTCCGCTGCCGCCGCACGCGCCGCGTTCCGTGCGTGCAGCAGTTTGCCCCAGGAATTGCGAAACCGGTGGGTGATCGGCATGCGGATGACAACGCGCTGCACTGCAGCAGGCTGCAAGCGCACCGACATGTGACCGGCCGGCATGGCAACCCGCCTCTCTTGCCAAGGCGCGGCGGCGGATCGAAGCTGGCGCGACTGCGATCTACGCCGCTGCTGTCCAAACCAGGTCCAAGAAGGAAACGCCATGCGCTACCGCAGAATCTCGGCCGATTGCCATTTGGATATGCCCTGGATGCCGCCCGACCTGTTCACGTCGGAAGCGTCCCGGGAGATGAAGGACCGCATGCCCTTCGTCGCCGACGGGCCGGACGGTCCGCAATGGGTCACCAAGGCCGGTGCCACCTTCGGCCTGAAGAACGGCGTGGGCCCGAGCGGTGCCAAGCTGGTGCCGGGGCAGAACCGCCGCGTCGATATCATGGCCGAGACCGGCCTGTTCGCCGATGGCCAGAAGGACATCCGCCGGGTCAGCGATCCGCATTTGCGGCTCAAGGACATGGAGCGCGACGGCGTCGATGCCGAGGTGATCTTCGGCATCCTGGGCTCCGCCTCGAAGCTGCAGGACCACCAGGCGGCGGCGGAGATGTTCCGAATCTATAACGACTGGCTGAAGGACTTCTGCAGCCACTATCCGGACCGTCATATCGGCCTCGCCTGCCTGCCCTATGGCGATGTGGAGTGGGCGGTCGCCGAGATCCATCGCGTCGCCAAGATGGGTCTCAAAGGCCTCGAACTCTCCTGCTCCTGGGACATGGAGCCGATGTGGCATCCGTGCTGGGAGCCGTTGTGGAAAGCGGTGGACGACGTGCAGTTGCCGCTGCATTTCCACACCTTCCCGACCACGCCGCCGCGGGCGCGCGAGATGACGTCCGGCCAAGTGCGGCGGGCGGCGATGTTCACCGGTGTGTCGGCGTTCCAGATGGGGCTGATCCACATCCTGGCGGCGATGATGGGGGCCGGCGTGTTCGAGCGCTATCCGCGCCTGCGCGTGTCGTTCGGCGAGAGCGGCATCGGCTGGATTCCCTACGCTCTGGATCGGATGGATTTCGAATTCGAGGACCGCTTCCGCGACCTGATGAAGCTGAAGCCGAGCGAGTACTGGCAGCGCCAGTGCAAGGCAACGTTCCAGTTCGATCCGATCGGACCGAAGTTGCTCAACGTCAATAACCTGATGACGACGGATACGCTGATGTGGGGCTCCGACTACCCGCACACCGACGGGATCTGGCCGGAATCGACGAAGTATATCGAGGAACAATTCCAGGGGCTGTCCGCCGAGGACATTCACAAGATCACCTGCGAGAATGCCGCGAAGTTCTACAACCTGACGAACTGATTGCTTCTTAACCTCTCCCGCTTCGCGGGAGAGGTCGAGACGCGTGAGCGGCGAGGGTGAGGGCGATCGGGTCGGCACGAAGTCACTCCGGCGTGCCGTGGCGAAGTTGCGGATGGGGCATTCGTCGCAGCCCCACCCGGGCTGCGCGCCGACCGCTCCCGCCGCAGGCGGCAGAGGTTTTGCCACAAGTTGCGCGTCGGCCACGCTTGGTTCTACGGTGGGCGACGTCAGACGCGCCGCGCAGTCCGTTCGCCGCGCTGGGTCTGCGGCTCCAGCGCCGCCAACGGGAAGGAACGACAAATGACCAAGCCAAAATCGGTTTCACGCCGCACCGCACTCAAGATCGGCGCCGCTGCCGCAGCGTTGCCGCTGGTGCATATTCGCACCGGCCACGCGGCGGGCAAGGTGTCCATCGGCTTCTGGGACCACTGGGTCCCGGCCGGCAACGACGTGATGAAGCAGCAGTGTGAGGCGTTCGGCAAGGCGAACCAGGTGGAGGTCCAGGCCGACTTCATCACCTCGATGGGGTCCAAGAACATCCTCACCATCGCCGCCGAGGCGCAGGCGAAGACCGGTCACGACGTGCAGCAATTCCCGCAATGGGAAGTGCACAACCACGCCGACGACATCGAACCGCTCGACGACGTGATGCAGCGGCTCACCGCCAAGTACGGCCCCACCAACCACGTCGCCGAATATCTGGCCAAGATCAAGGGCCATTGGCTGGCGATTCCCACCAGCTCCGGCACGCAGAACAAGCCGCCCTGTGCCCGCATCAGTGTCATGAAGGAAGCCGCCGGCATCGACGTGGTGAAGATGTATCCGGCGGAAGAAGTCTCCGGCACGCCGGAGGCCGACAACTGGACCTACGACACGTTCCTGAAGGCCGCCGAAGCCTGCCACAAGGCCAACATGACCTTCGGCATCGGCACCGGCACCACGGCGGACTCGGTGGATTTCGCCGGCGCGATGTTCTCGGCGTTCGGCGCCGACCTGGTCGACGGCAAGGGTAATGTCGTCGTCGATTCCGACGCGGTGAAGCAGGCGCTGGAATACGGCCAG
>JBEKNT010000173.1:0-12772 GCA_049522565.1 Acetobacteraceae bacterium | reverse complement strand
TCGGCAACTTCAGCAATACCGCGACCGTCGCCAACACCGAGACCGTCACCGGCGGCACCGGCAACGACACGATCACGCTCGCCAGCGCGCTGACCGACGCGGTGTCGATCGATCTGGGTGCCGGGGTGAACGAACTGACGCTCGCCAACGCTAGCAATACCGGCACCGTCAAGAACGTCGCCACGCTGATCGGCGGGACGGGCGCAGACGCCATCACCCTGGGCACCGCCGCGGTTGCGGCTTCGATCGATCTGGGTGCCGGCAACGACGCCCTGACCTTCGGCAACTTCACCAACAGCGCGACGGTCGCCAACACCGAGACGATCGCCGGCGGCACCGGCAATGACACGATCACTCTGGCAACCGCGCTGACCACCGGCATGTCGGTCGATCTCGGCGCCGGCGCGAACAAGCTGACCCTCGCCAATGTCGCCAATGCCGGCACGGTCAGCAACGTCAACACGCTGATCGGCGGCAGCGGCAACGATACGATCACGCTGGGCACGGCACTGACCGCCGCCATGGCGGTCGATCTCGGCGGCGGGGCCAACAAGCTGACACTCGCCAACGTCGCCAACACCGGCTCGGTCACCAACGTCGAGACGCTGATCGGTGGCAGCGGCAACGACTCGATCAACCTGGCCACCGCCCTGACAACCGCCATGCTGGTGGACCTTGGCGCCGGCGCCAACAAGCTGACGCTCGCCAACGTCGCCAATAGCGGCACGGTCAGCAATATTGGCACCTTGATCGGCGGAACCGGCAACGACACGATCACCCTGGGCACCGCGATCGCCAGCGGGTCGATCGATCTGGGCACTGGGAACGACAGCATCACCCTGGCGAACGGTACCAATTCCGCGACCATCGCCAACACCGAGACCATCGTTGGAGGGTCAGGCAACGACAGCATCACGCTGGGCGCCGCCGAGACCAACGGCTCGATCGACCTGGGCGCCGGCAATGACAAGCTGACCTTCGGCAACTTTACGAACGCGGCCACCGTCGCCAACACCGAGACCATCGTCGGGGGCACCGGCAACGACACGATCACGCTCGCCACCGCCCTGACCACCGGCATGTCGGTCGATCTCGGCGCCGGGACCAACAAGCTCACCCTTGGCAACGGCGCCAACACCGGCACGGTCAGCAACGTCAACACGCTGATCGGGGGCAGTGGGAACGACACGATCACACTGGGTACCGTGCTCGCCAACGGCTCGGTCGATCTCGGGTCGGGCACCGACAGCCTGACCCTGGCCAAGGGCACCAACAAGCTGTCGGTGGCCAATACCGAGACGGTGACGGGCGGCGCCGGCAATGACACCATCGTCCTGACCGGCTCGAATGCCAGTATGGTCATCGGCGGCGGCGGATTGAACTTCGTCACCGGCAACAGCGGCGCCGACACGTTCGTGCTCAATCAGGACAGTGCCGGCAACCTGACCACCATCGAAAACTTCAGTTCGGCAAACAATGACAAGATCGCGCTGGATACGACAGGCAGCGCGACGCTGTCCGGCAACATCTACAACCTGGGTGGCGCGGCGCTTTCCACAGCCGACCTGAAGAGCGTGGCGAATGTCGGCGCGCGCCTGACAACCGTGCTGAGCGACGGCGGCAACGGAGCGTTCGTTTACGAGCAGGATACCGGGGCGCTGTACTACAGCGCGAACGGCAGCTTCACGGGCGGCGGAACCGAGATCGGCGTGATCACCACCAACGGCACCACACCCTGGACATTCGACTCGACCAAGTTCATCCAGGTTTGAGGCGAGACCAGGGACAGACCGTTGTCGCGTCGACGGCGGCCACTCAGCCCGCCGCCGTCGGCGCGAGCTTCTTCGGCGGCTTCGCCACGGGCGGCGGCGTCTTCTCCTTGAAACCGCACCATTTGGCGGCGACGCAGCGCCAGCACTCCGGCATCCGCGCCTTGCATACATAGCGGCCGTGCAAGATCAGCCAATGATGCGCGTCGCGCAGCAGCTCCGCGGGCACGCGGCGGAGCAGGGCGTCCTCCACCGCGCGCGGGGTGTCCCCGGGGGCGATGCCGGTGCGGTTACCGAGGCGGAAGATGTGCGTATCGACCGCCATGGTGCTTTCGCCGAACGCCACGTTCAGCACGACATTGGCGGTCTTGCGGCCGACGCCCGGCAGCGTCTCCAGCGCCGCGCGATCGCGCGGCACCTGCCCGCCATGCTGATCGAGAAGCTGGCGCGACAGTTCCACCACGTTGCGCGCCTTGCCCTGCCACAATCCGATCGAACGGATATGCCTGGCGACACCCTCGACGCCGAGCCGGACCATCGCCTCCGGCGTGCGCGCCTCCTGGAACAGCGTGGCGGTGGCTCGGTTGACCGAGACGTCGGTCGCCTGCGCCGACAGCACGACCGCGATCAGCAGCGTATAGGGATCGATGAACGCCAGTTCGCTGCGCGGGTTGGGATTGGCCTTGGCCAGCGCTCCCAGGAACGCGCGCACCTCGGCCAGGGTCATGGTCCGCGACTTGCGGCGCTGCGGTTTGGCGGGCTGCGGTCCTGTCGGCATGCGAATGATTGTCGCGCGGCTGCCACGGGGCTGGCAAGCGTCGGGGCCGAGAGGCGGCCCGGTTGTTCCACCGGCCACCAGAGCGCTACATCCGCGCGATGCCGGAGCAAGAGCATCCCGCTTCAGGCGCGCTGCTGTTCGAAGCGGTGATCGTGCCGCATCGCAGCCTCTCCCCGCGCGGCCTCGCCATTCTGCTCGGCGTCATCGCCACGCTGTGTGGCCTGACGGCGCTGCGCTTCTGGCTGATCGGCGCGTGGCCGGTGATCGGCTTTTCCGTGGGGGAGGTCGGCCTGGCGCTGTGGCTGATCCAGTTGAACGCCCGCCGGGCGCGAGCGAGCGAACTGGTCCTGCTGAGCGAGGACGCGCTGCGGATCGTTCGCATCGACGCCAGCGGGCGGCGGCGGGAACGGTCGCTCAGCGCGGCCTGGCTGAATGTCGTGGTCGAGGAAGCGCCCGGACGGGTGCCGCGACTCGTCCTCACGGCCCGCAATGTGCGCGAGGAGATCGGCGCCGCGCTGGGCGAGACGGAAAAGCGCGACCTTGCCGCGGCGCTCGGCGCCGCACTGCACCGCAGGCGAAATCCGACGTTCGAGAATTCACAATTGCGTGAGCATAGGAATAGTTGCGACTGACGCCGAGTCAGGTCTCCGCCGGGCCCATCGATTTGATCAGGTCGAACACGCGCTTGCGGACCGCCGGATCGGTAATGCGGTAATAGGCGCGTACCAGTTCCAGCGTCTCCCGCCGGCTCAGCGTGTCATCGCCGAAACCATCGGGGGTCTCGGTAAACCCGGTGGGCCGCCGGCTCAGCGGCGGGCCCAGGCTGCTGGCCAGGCTGTCCGGCATGTCGTCGAAAAAGAAGCTGATCGGCACATCGAGCACGCGCGACAGGTCGAACAGGCGCGAGGCACCCACGCGATTCACGCCGCGCTCATACTTCTGCACTTGCTGGAAGGTGAGACCGAGCGCCTCGCCCAGCCGTTCCTGCGACATGCCAAGCAATGTGCGGCGCAGGCGGATGCGGGACCCGACATGCACATCGATCGGGCTGGGCCGACCTTCACGATCCGTTCCGCCCAATTGCTCGGCGCGTGACATGCGCGCGTCCCCCTTCAGTTCTTCCCACATCGGTACACTCATGGCACACCACCTGCAACCGGGTTCGCTTTCCCGTGGGGTTCTGGGACGGTCTTAACCAAACAACCGGAAATTGTCAAGCATCTGGGTAAAATTCCGCCAAACGCGTATAATATAGACGATAGTCTTAGTTTTCATACAATCCTTGGCCCTCGCCTATGCGACCAAGCATGGCTTCGCCCCGCCAGCAACCCAAGAGCAAGAACGCCGCCAGCGAACAGAAATGGAATCACCAGACCCCATAGGGCAAACGGCGTCGCCGGCAGGGCAGCAGGCAGGGGAACCACCAGCGAGCCGGCCGTCGCCCGTTCGAGTCGCGCCAGCTCGTGGCCCCGGGAATCGAACGCCGCCGTGATCCCGGTATTGGCGGCGCGCAGCAGCGGCAGGCCTTCCTCCACTGCCCGCATGCGCGCGGCGGCGAGGTGCTGGCGGGGGCCGCTCGAATCGCCGAACCAGGCGTCGTTGGTGATGTTGACCATCCAGGCCGGCCGATCCGCGGAGTCCACCACCTGCCCGGGAAAGATCGCCTCGTAGCAGATCAACGGCCCGACCGGCGGCAGGCCGGGGATATGCAGCGTGCGGGGACCAGGTCCGGGCGAGAGTCCGCCGCCGGGCACGATCTGGATTCGTGCCGGGAACCAGGCGGGCTGGTATTCACCGAACGGCACCAGATGCCACTTGTCGTAGACCGCAGCGATGCTGCCGGAGCCGGTCAGCGCAAACAGGCTGTTGCGTAGTCTGCTGTCCCGGTCGAACCGCAGCGCGCCGATCAACGCCGGGGCGCCCTGCGTCGCCTCGGCGATATACTGGCGCGCCGCCGCATCCTGTTGCAGCAGGAACGGCGACGCGGTTTCCGGCCAGACCACCACCGCCGGACCGCTGCCGCTGCGCGCCATGCCCTCGCGCGTGAGGCGCAGGTAGCGCTCGAAGATCCCGTTGATCAACGCGCGGTCCCACTTTTGCCCTTCCGCCACGTTGCCCTGAACCAGCACCACATTCAGGCTTGGCGGTGGTGGCAGTGGCTGTTGCAGACGGATGATGCCGAACGCTGCCCAGGCGACCAACAGCGCGGCGCCGGCGCCGCGCCAGCGCCAGCTCAACGCGGGCGTCAGCGCCAGCAGCGCGGTGAGGAGCGTCAGGCCGTGCACACTCACCAACGCCGCCGGCTGGATGAACACGTCGCCAAGCGGGCCGGGGAACTCCCAAACGCTCCCGAGCAAGTTCCACGGAAAGCCGGTGCCGATGAATTGTCGGGCGATGTCGGCCAGCACCCAGGCGCCGGCGAGGGCCAGAACGCGTGGCCAGCCGGCACGCGCGAAGCGCGCCGCCCAGGCGGCGGCGGCAATGAAAGCCGCCAGCGCTGCCGCCAGGGCCGGCACGGCGATCGGCACGAACCACCAGAACCGCGCGGCCTCGATCAGGATCGCCTCGGTGATCCAGTAGAGTCCGACCAGATGCAGACCGAAACCGAACCACCAGCCGCGCCGGGCTGCCACCGCTGGCCCCGGCGCGGCGTCGATTTGCGCCAGCAGGCCGGTCAGCGACACCAGCAGCACCGGCAGGACATAGAGCGGCGGCAAAGCCAGCGCAGCGAACGCGCCCAGGCCGAGGGCGGCCAGGTCGGCGCGCAGGCCGCGCAACGCCGCAACGCGCGACAGGGTTCGCGACGCGAAGGTCAGGCTTTCCCGCCGCTCCGCGCCGTCGCTAATCCAGTGCCTCGCGCAGTTGCCGCTCGTAGTGGCGGTAGTATTTGTCGGTGACCAGGTCGGTCTTCACGACCACCGCGATGTCCGTGGTGTTGAACTGGCGGTCGATCACCGCGCCGTCGCCGACGAAGCCGCCGAGTCGCAGGTAGCCTTTGATCAGCGGCGGCAGTTGCGCCAATGCGCGCCTGGGATCGATCGGCTCGGGCGGCAGCCGCCGCATCTCCACGAAGCGGTGCGGCAACGCGCGCGGCCGCACCGCGGGGGGCGCCAGGTGGTTCTGATAGAGATAGGTGAGTTCCAGCCCCAGCGCGTCCGGATCGGTGCCCGGCAGACTGGCGCAGCCGAACATCAGGTCGATCTGGTAATGGAATACGTAGGCGGCGATGCCACGCCACAACAACTGCATGGCGGCGCGGTTGCGATACGCGACATCCACACAGGAACGGCCGAGTTCCATGATCCGGCCCGGAAATGCCAGGATCGGCGCGATGTCGTATTCGTCGGCCGAATAGAACCGGCCGAGTTGCGCGGCCGCGTCACGCTTGATCAGCCGGTAGGTGCCGACAACGCCCTCGGCCCCCGCTCCGATCGCGTGGTCGACCACGAGCAAGTGATCGGCAATCGTGTCGAATCGGTCACTGTCACGGCCGGTGCGAGCGGTCTCGGCGTCGGCCATGGCGCCGAGTTCACGATAGAACACCCGAAAGCGCAGCGCCTGAACCGCGTCGATTTCGGCTGGCGTGGCGGCGACACGGACCCCCAGATTGCCGGCGCGCAGTTCAGGGAAAGGCCCGGACGGGACCGCCAGACCGCCGATTCGCTGTTCCGCTGTCACCTTGTCACCCCGCGCTCGGCCCGCTCGCTGACCCCGCCGTTCACCCGCGGCGCGGCGCGCTCATGCCCGTCATGCGGCAAGGCGGCCGCTTGCGGTGGCAACGCGGCCGGTTGGGCTTGGCCCCGGGCCTGCGGCGTGGCCGCTCCGCGCGCTTGAGCCGGGGAGCGCCGGCCGAACAGCTCCAGCCGCAGCGACACCAGGTCGAAGCCCAACCGCGCCGCGATGGTCTGCATCAGCCGCTCATGCTCCGCGTCCTGGAACTCGATGACCCGGCCGGTCTCCACGTCGATCAGATGGTAGTGGTTGCCATGCTCGGTCGGCTCGTAGCGGGCGCGTCCGCCGCCGAAATCCCGGCGCTCGAGGATGCCGTTCTCCTCCAGCAGACGGACGGTGCGGTAGACGGTGGCGATCGAGATGTGCGAATCGAGGGCAGCGGCGCGACGGTACAGTTCCTCGACGTCGGGGTGGTCGGTCGCGTCCGACAGGACCCGGGCGATGACCCTCCGCTGCCCGGTCATCTTGAGGCCCCGTTCGATGCAGAGGCGTTCGATGCGCGATTCCATCCGATCCCTTGCGATCAAACCCGCCAGCCGATCCTGCCGGATCAGCCTGTGCCAGCCGATGGGACGCTACGCAAGTGCCCGCCCCGGACGCCCGCCGGCCATGCCACCGCGTAGCCGATCCGGGTCGGACCTGTCCAATGTCGTGCCGATGACACTGTCGTGCCTGGGGTGGCTGCCTCACCGCCGCGGCATGGCCGAGGCGGCTTCGCCCCCGCGGGTGGACCGGGTTACCGCGGGCCGCGCGGCTTGGTGCCCAGGCCAATCTTCTTGGCGAGCGAGGAACGGTGCTGCGCGTAATCCGGCGCCACCATCGGATAATCCGACGTCAGGCCCCATCGCTCGCGATACTGTTCGGGGGTCAGGTTGTAGGCCGTCTTCAGATGCCGTTTCAGCATCTTGAGCTTCTTGCCGTCTTCCAGACAGACGATATAGGCGTCGAATACGGACTTCTTAGGCGAAACCGCCGGTTGCGGCCGCTCCGGCTGGCTGAGTTCCTTGCCAACGCCCGCAAGTGTCTTATAGACCTCCTGAATTAGTGGCGAGAGGCCATCGGGCGGTACGGAATTGTTTGACACATGTGCCGAGACGATTTGCGCAGTCAGTCCAAGCACAGTGGTGTTTGCCGCATGCTCGGCCATTGCAATCCCTTTCCCGGCGGAAGACTGCCCCAATATACGATTAGACCCGGCCGTTTCGCAATGGATATTTAACCCCATCAGGAACCCGGCAGTATCATGACAAAAGCGCAAGATGCCGATCAGGTACTGGACATCACCGGCGAGGTTTGCCCGATGACCTTCGTGCGGACCCGGCTTGCGCTGGACCGCATGGCTCCTGGCACTGTGCTGCTGGTGAAACTGCGGGGCGAGGAACCGTTGCGCAATGTGCCGCGCACGGCGACCGAGCAGGGCCACCAGGTGCTGTCGCTGGACACCGGATCGGACGGGATTTCCCTGTTGCGCCTGCGTCGCGGTGGCTAGCGCCGCACGCGCGAGCGTCGCGGCAATCCCGGCCAAGGCGCCGCCCCGAAGGCTTCCTCGACTGCCTCAAGGTATGCCCGGTGGCCGTCGGAGGTTAGCTGCACTCGGTTGGTCAGTCGATCGGCCAGATCAGATATGAACACCTTGGCCGCGTCGCCATCGCGGCTACCGACCAGCCATGACGGGATCAGCTTGGTATCCGCGTCGATCGCGGTCCACGTCCAGATGTCGCCAGCCTGGGACGGAGCCGCCTTGGCTTCTGCGACATTCCGCTGCTTGCAGTGAATGAAGCTCCAAATTTCGTCCACCTGTAGCCGCTTGCAGCGCCTGGCTGGACGCACCGCAGGGGATCTGCGGTGAGGCAGATCAGTTGATGGAGATCGTCGGTTGTACCTGACAACGCAGATCGGGCTTCGGGGTGATGCGGGCGCCGAGACCGCGGTCAAATCCGGCGCCAATGCCTGCATGGCCGCTGACATTTTGCGTGATTATGTGGCATTTCGATAGCAAAATTCAACATCCCGCGTCTGCAGCGATGTTTTGGCTATGATTTGGTATCGAAATAATGGAGCCGACATTGGATGTGCAGCAGGTGGCGACTCGGTGGCGGCCGCACAGAAGCGGAGCGTGGCGGTAGAAAGCCGCAACTTCTACTCGCGACGGTGTCGGCTCACTGCACGAGCAACCGTACCAGGTGCGACCGTTCTGGCCGCAACGGCAGGCCGATCTGAAACCCGTGCTCGCCAACGCGCATCGGCCAGGTGACCGGCTGATCCGGATCAGCCAGCGCGAACGGCGCGCCATCAATGTACCAGACGACCTGCGGCACGTGCGGCATTGTCTTCGCCCGCAACACCAGTCGGGTGGCGGCCGCCGGGCTCTCCGGGTTCAACCAGACGCGGGTGCCTGCCTCCGGCGTCACCACTGATAGCTGAACGACCGGGTCGTCGACCGGGTAGACTTGGCCGGTTTGGGGCGCAGTAGCCGCGCCCCGGCGCGGTAGCCACGCGAGCAGACTGTGGCTGCAGGCATCACGTGGCGTTTCTGCCGGTCCGGCACAGACCGGTGCCGGCGCATAGCCGGTCGGCACGGCGAAGCTGGTGTCGTCCAGGTCGCCTGGCCGCGCGTGGTGCAGCGCCAGCAAGACGGCATGGACAAGTTCCGCGGCGCTGTTGGCGCCCCCCAGCCCGGCCATGGTGCCGGCATCGCTGCGCCCCACCCAGGCTCCCACCAGAAAGCGCGGCGACCAGGCAACGGTCCAGGCGTCGCGAAACCCCTGCGACGTCCCGGTCTTCACCGCAACGGGAAACGGATACTCGGTGCTGCCATAGCGCGCGAAGCTCGGCAGCCGCGCCAGCGGATCGGACAGGAACAACCCCACGTCACGCGCCGCCGTGGTGGAGAACACCCGTTGTGCCGGTGCGCGTGGCTGGCCGCGGTACCACAGCAGGTCGCGCTGCATGCCGTCATCGGCCAAGGCAATGTAGCCGTCGGCGAGCCGGTCCAGGCTGGTCGGCATGGCTCCGATCGCCATTGCCAGCCCCAGGCTGTCCGGCGCGTCCCCCAGCACCTGCAAACCGAGCGCGTGGAACAGATCGAAGCCCGCACCGAGCCCGAGGCGGCGCAACACCTCCGCCGCCGGCACGTTGCGCGAGTTGGCCAGTGCCTGGCCGGGCGGCAGCGGGCCGAGGTAGCGTGCATCGGCGTTATGGATCGCCCCGACGCGCCCGGGCCCGTCGTCGAGCATGTCGGCCGGGTGCAGCAAGCCGCGTTGCAGCGCCGCCGCGTAGAGGAATGGCTTCAGTGTGCTGCCGGGAGAGCGCGCGGAACGCGTGAAATCAATCCCCCCGCCGCGCGGATCGCCGTAACCGGCGGACCCGACCGCCGCCAGCACCGCGTCGTCGTCGCGCTGCACCACGATCACCGCAGCCTGCTGCGCGCCCGCCCTGCGCCAGTCTGCCATCCGGTCGTGCACCTGCGTCGTCACCATGTGCTGCACGTCAAGGTCGAGCGAGGCGATGACCCGGTCATCGGCCGGGTCCGGCGGGGCGGGCCTCGCCGCCAGCATGTCGCGCAGGCGCAGGATCGCGTGCAGCGCGTCCGCCGGCCGGTGCGGCACCGGGCCTGGCTGTAACCCGGCGAGTTGCGCCGTAGCAGCGTCATACTCCGCGCCGGTCACCACCGCCTGCCGGCGCAGCGCGATGAGGATGCGGCCGGCGCGGCCTCGGGCGCGGCGCAGGCCGTCCGGGCGCAATGGGTTGTATGCCGCCGGTGCACGTGGCACGGCGCAGAGCAACGCGATCTCCGCCCAGCTCAGATCGGCCGCGGGCTTGTCGAAATACCACCGGGCGGCGTGGCCGATGCCATGGCTGCCGTTGCCGTATGGCACCAGCCGCAAATACTGCGCCAGCACCGCGGCGCGGCCATAGCGCGCGGTGAGCGCCAGCGCCGTGCCCGCCTCCACCGCTTTCGCCCAGAGCGTGCGGGGTTCCGGATGCTGCATGCGCGCCACCTGCATGGCGATGGTGGAGGCGCCCGACCGCCGCCGCAGACCGATCGTGTCCTGCCAGGCGGCGCGCAGCACCGCGCCGGGATCGATGCCGGGATGCGACCAGAAGCGCCGGTCCTCCAGCGCGAGCGTGGCCGCGACGATGCGTGGCGGCGGTTGATCGAGCTGCCAGTAGCCGTATTCGACGCGCTGCGCCCCACCGGCGGATTTTTCCCCGTCGCCGAACTGGGCAAGGAACACGCCATGCCGGTCGTAGACGATCGGTGTCGGTGGTAGCGATTCGAAGTTGGCGCGGGAGAGGACGGTGGCGAGGTAGGGGACGAGGAGGAGGAGGAGAAGAAGAATGACCCCTCTCCCGCTCGCACGAGAGGTTAGGGTGAGGGTGATGCGTGCGGCACGTTGCACCCTCACCCTGCCCTCTCCCGCGAAGCGGGAGAGGAAATCCTGCTGCTCCCCGCTCACGGCCCTATCACCAGGCGCGCTCCGGCGCTCGCCCCGTTCACGGCCTGGCGGTACATCATCTCCGCGGTTCCCGGCGGCTCGGTGAAGCTCCCGACCGTGCCGGCGCTGGCCCGGAAGCGGAACTGGTATGTCCCCGCGGGCAGCGCCTCGTACACATACAGCACCGAATCATCGCCGAACGCGGTGTAGGTCGGCGCCAGCGTCGGGCCCGCCGAGGGCGCCGCCTCGGCCGGCGCGGTCGCCAGGTTCGGGTTCAGCGGCTCCAACCCGGCGGCGATCGGCAACACCACGGCCGCCATGGTGCGCGCTTCCGGGTTCACCAGTTCCGCGGTCTCCTCCACCACGTCGCCCTTCGCCAGGTGCAGCGCGCCATCGGGAGCCAGTGCCAGCGCCACCATCGGCGCGCCGCCGCCAAGCACGCGCAGCAGCGCGCGGCTCAGCACGAAGCCATGCTGCACCGGTGCCGCCTGCCAGCCAGGCGCCGCCGGGACGTAGCGCGCCTGCTGCAACGCCATCACCGCCCGCGCGCCGCCATCCGCCACGTGCATCGGCCCGGGCTGCGTCGTCGTCCATCGCGCCATCGGCACCGCATGCCCGAGCGCCACCTGGTGCGCCCCATCCGCCAGCGAGGCCGTCACCGGCACGTCGGCAGCCGCGACGTCCCAACTCGCCGCCAGAGCGCGCAACGCCGCCGCGTCGGCGTTGGTGCTGCCCCAGCCATCCGGGCCGCCCAGCGACACCAGTCCGGAGCGCAGCAGCGCCAGCCGCGGCTCCTCTGGCGTCGCCGACGCCACCGCGCGCGTCACCTCGGCAAGGCTGCGAGTCTCCGACGGCAGGATCAGCGGATTGGCATCGAAATCCGCCAACCCGGCGAATTCCGGCTGGCCGTTGCGAGCCAGCACGTGCACCCGCGTCCACAGCGTCTCCAGCAGGCCCGCCACCAGCGCCCGATCGGCGTTCGGCGTGGCCGCGATCGCCGACACCACCATCGCCAGCCCGCTGGTGTTCAGCGCACCGGCCGTCCGCGCCAGTTCGCTGGCATAGGCGGCATCCAGTTTTCCCCCCGCCGCCAGCGCATACAGCGCCGTCGCCCGCTCCAGCAGCGCCGCGTCCGTCAGCAAGTGCGGGTAGTCGGACCGGAGCGACTGGGTCAGCACCGCCGCCAGCCGGTCGCGCAGCGCCGTATCGACCGGCAGATGCGCTGCCTCGGCGCGGATCATCAGCTCGTACGACCAGGCGGTCAGCGTCACCAGGCCGCGCGTGTGCGGCCAGTAACCGACGAGGCCGTTCTCATCCACCGCCTGGGCGATCCCCTGCAACGCGGCGGCCACATCGGTGCCGACCCGCTGCTGCAACCCTTCTGCTCCCGCGATCGGGGCAAACGGCAGCAGAGCGAGTTCCGACGACGCCAGCGCGATGCGTTGCTCGGTGCAGCCGAACGGGTAGGCCAGCAAATAGTCGATCGCACCCAATGCGCGTGCCAGCGCCGGATCGGTCGCCACCGCCAGCCACCCGGCGTACGAACCGGCTCGCACGTCATCCGGCGGCACCGGCAGGTCGGCAGCCGCACCCGGTGCCACTTCCACCAGCCGCTGCTCGCGCACCGGAGGGCGGTCGGGACGGATCGGCAGCGCGATCTCCACCGCGTCGCCGACCTGGTCGGAGTCGCGGCGCACCAGGAAGCGGATTTTCGCAACGTCCGTCCCCGGCGCCGGCTGCGGCACGCTCACCGCAAATTTTTCCTCCGCCGGCGCCGCCCCCTGCCAGGCGAATTTTTGTTCTTTTTCGCCGGTGGTGGTCAGCCCGTCCACGCTCAGGATGGCAGTGCCCGCGCCGCCGGGCCCTTCCACGACCCGGCCGAGCACCTCCGCCTCGAACGAGTCGCCCGGACGCAGAAAGCGCGGCAGCACCGGCTGCGCCACAATCGGCTGGCGGATATGCATCTCGCCGGTGGCGAAGCCGAAGCGATCCGGCCCGCTGGTCACCTCGGCGCGCAGCATGAACACCGTCAGCGTGTCCGGCAGCTTCACCTG